>DAIQOT010000037.1:0-22284 GCA_036787695.1 Solirubrobacterales bacterium
CACTTCATCACCAGCGGCACCGTTTCCCGGACTTCGTTCAGGAAGTCGACTTTGCCCTTGTATTTGGGGTCGAACAGGTCGCAGATCGAGTGGACGTCGGGGGCCTTGTCTTTGTTGACGATGATCCCGGTCATGCCGCTCTGCCACGGCACGCTGTACTGGCGTTCCGGGTCGAAAGGCACGTGGCGGAGGTTCTTCGCCAGGTTCGCTTTCACTTCCGGCAGCGCTTCGTGACTCAGTTCCTCGAGGTACCCGAGCTTGATCATTTTCGCGACCATGTAGTCGGCGAGGACCATGATGCTGCGACCGCCCGATGCGCCTTCCGCCAGTTCGGGCTGCACCTTGTTGAAGAATTCTTCGTTGGAGTTGATGTCTTCCTTGTATTCGACGTTGACGCCGGTCGCTTTTTCGAAGTTGGGCACCGTCTTTTTGTCGATGTAGAGGGGCCAGTTGGAGATCTTGAGGTCGCCGCTCGCTTTCTTCTGCAGCGCGACCTGGGAGACGGTCACGGTCACCGGACCTTCGATGCCGCTGCCACAGGCGGCGAGGACCAGGGTCGCCAACAGCGCGGCCAGTGCGACTCCGACCCGCACGGCCGCCTTGCGATGGGACCGACCAGGACTCGTCATCAGTTGTCTCCGTGGGGCGACGCGGTCACCACGTGCATGTGCTCCGGCGCCCAGCTCAGGGTCACCTTGGCGCCGCCGCCGGGGAGGGTCTGCCGTTCGGCCTCGCCGGCGTTCGGGATCAGCACCGTCATCCGCACCTCGCCGCCGAGGTTGACGGCGATCTGCGTCGACGTCCCTAAGTAGAGGGAGCTCTCGACGATGCCTTCGACCCGCGGCTCGTGGTCGGCGATCACCTCCCCGTCGCCGGCCGTCGTCACCTTCAGCTTCTCCGGCCGCACCACCGCGGCGCAGCCTTCGCCCGGGCGGAGGTCGCCGGTGTCGGCTTCGATTTCCGGCCCGCTGTCGAGCTTCACCCGACCCGGCGCGGGGATCGTCGCCGGCATCAGGTTGGAGACGCCGATGAAGCCGGCGACGAAGGTCGTCGTCGGCCGGTCGTAGACCTCCTCGGGCACGCTGACCTGTTCGACGTGGCCACGGTTCATCACCGCGATCCGGTCGCTCATCGTCAGCGCCTCCTCCTGGTCGTGGGTGACGTAGACGAAGGTGATCCCGACCTCGCGCTGGATCCGCTTCAGTTCCACCTGCAGGCCCTTGCGCAGCTTCAGGTCGAGCGCGCCGAGCGGCTCGTCGAGCAGCAGCACCTTCGGCAGGTTGACCAGCGCCCGCGCCAGCGCGACCCGCTGCTGCATGCCCCCGGAGAGCTGCGACGGGCGCCGCCCGGCCTCACGCGCCAGCCCGACCCGTTTCAGCTCGGTCGCCACCCGTTCGGCGATCTCGTCCTTGCCGACCCGCTTGCGCTTCAGCCCGAAGGCGACGTTTTTCTCGACGCTCAGGTGAGGGAAGAGCGCGTAGCTCTGGAAGACCGTGTTGGTCGGGCGCTTGTGGGCGGGGAGGGCGGCGACGTCTTCGCCCTCGATCGCGATCTCGCCGCTGGTCGGCCGCTCGAACCCGGCGATCATCCGCAGCGTCGTCGTCTTGCCGCAGCCGCTCGGGCCGAGCAGCGTGAAGAATTCGCCCTGCCCCAGCTCCAGCGAGAGATCGTCGACCGCGGTGAAGTCGTCGAAGCGTTTGGTGACGTTCCGCAGGGCGACGCTCGGCGACCCGCCGGCGGCGGGCCCGGCGGGCAGGGTGGTCGGTTCGGTTCCGGTCATTCCTTCTCCTTCGCCGGGACTACAAGCACCGGCCTGTCGGTCAAATGCAGAAGCTTGTTGGTGGTCGAGCCGAGGATGATTCCTTTGAGCGCCGACTCGCCGAAGCTGCCGACGACGATCAGCCGCGCCTCGCGCTCGTCGGCGACCTCGATCAGCGCCTCGACTCCGCGTTTCGGGACGAGCTGCTCGCCGATCTCGACCCCCCGCTTCGAGGCCTGCTCGCGGGCCTTGCCGAGGACGCTCTCGCCGAGCTCCTCGATCGCCTCCTCGTGGTCGGCGATCTCACCGCCCCAGATCCCGGGCGGCGCGTAGCCGAAGACCACCGTGACCTCGTCGCCGAGCGACGGCGCCAGCCCGAGCGCGGCGTCGAGCGCCGCTTCGCCACAGGCCGACCCGTCGTATCCGACGACGATCGAGGCCATCTACTCGGCCACTCCGGTCGGGCCGGGCGGCGGCGCCTCGCCCTCGAGGAAGCCGGCCGGGACGACCGACGGCTTGCGGCGGAAGAACTCCGGCACCTTCCGCCACTGCAGGCCCATCAGCACGAAGCCGAGGATCCCGAAGAAGACGGCGATCACCAGCGGCGGGCCGATCCCGAGCCAGGAGTTGCCCGATTCGGAGTTGGCCGGGTCGGCGAGTTCGATCCCGTTCTTGATCAGCAGGTAGAAGAGGATCAGGCCGCCGAGCGTCGGCCCGACCCCGATGTAGAAGAAGTTCTTGACGCTCTTCAACAGCTCGCGCCGGTAGTAGATCGTCGTCGCGAAGCCGGTGATGCCGAGGTAGAAGGCGATCATCAGCCCGAGCGCGGCGAGGCTGTCGAAGAGGATGTCTTCGCTGACGATCGTCAGCCCGACGTACCAGATGATCGAGAGCCCGCCCATCCACAGCGTCGAGTAGTGGGGGGTGAGGTAGCGCGGGTGGATCTTGCCGAGGCTTCCGGGCAGCGCTTTGGCCCGCGCCATCGAGAGCGTCGTCCGCGCCGTCGGCAGGATCGTCGTCTGGGTCGAGGCGGCGGCCGAGGTGAGCACGGCGATGATCAGCAGCTTGTCGAGCGGCGAGCCGAAGACCGCGGTGCCGAGGCTCGAGAGCACGTCTTCCTGATTTTTGACCAGGTTCCCGACCCCGTCGTAGGCCTGCGCGGCGAAGGCGACCACGACGTAGATCCCGAGCAGGATCAGGGTCGCGATCACGGTCGCCTTGCCCGGCGCCTCGCCCGGGTCCTCGGTCTCCTCGTTCACCGTCGCGGTCGTGTCCCAGCCCCAATAGATGAAGACCGCCAGCAACATCCCGGCGGAGATTTCGCTGACGCTGAGCGAGAACGGGTTGATCCAGGAGAGCGAGGGGTGGATCGAGCCGGTCGGGGCGCTGCCCGAGTAGACCTTGACCAGGGCGACGATCGCGAACAGCGCGAGGGTGAAGATCTCCGCCCCGAGCAGGCCGATCTGGGTGCGGGCGGAGAGCTCGATCCCCCGCAGCACGATCCAGGTCATCAAGATGATCCAGACGACCCCGACCAGGGTGACGGCGACGGTCGATTCGGCGGCGGCGTGCCAGCCGAAGAGCTCGAACGTGTAGAGGCCGGCGATCTGCGCCAGGTTCGCCATCACCAAGACGTCGGCGACGACGATCGCCCAGCCCGCCATCCAGCCGAGCTGCGGGCCCATCGCCTTGGTGACCCAGGAGAAGCTGGTGCCGCAGTCCGGGTCGGCTTTGTTCATGTAGTAGTAGCCGCCCGCGACCAGGAACATCGGGATGAAGCTGATCAGCAGGATCGCCGGGGACTTCGTCCCGACGGCGGCGGCGACGAAGCCGAGGGTCGCGGCGAGGCTGTAGCCCGGGGCGGTCGAGGCGACGCCGATGACGACGCTCGAGGCGAACCCGATCGCGTTTTTTTTCAGGCCCTTGTCTTCGACCCCGCCCGAGTCGGTTGCGGGTACACGAGGGGTAGGGACTGCCGCGCTCTCCACGAGCCGACCGTATGCCTCGGTGGACGGGGTCGCAAGTGGCGGATGTCCTAAAAGGAAAGCTTTCGCTTGTACCTTGTGTACAAACCCCGAGGGCTTACTTGACCCGTAAGCTACTTGCGCGTCTGCCGACAGCGCTCTAGCGTTGTCCATAACGTCGCAAGCATCGAGAGGAGAGCGGCATGGCGACCGCACCGCAGGTAGTCGATTCAGAACTTCAGCAACTGGCCCGTAAGCATCTGTGGATGCATTTCTCGCGGATGGGCGCCTACAGCGCCGATCACGAGATCCCACTGATCACCAGGGCCGACGGGTGCTACGTCTACGACGAGCACGGCAACCGCTACCTGGACGGCCTCTCGGCGCTCTTCTGCGTCAACGCCGGCCACGGCCGCGCCGAGTACGGCGAGGCCGCCGCACGCCAGGTCGAAGAGCTCGACTTCTTCACCCTGTGGAGCTACGCCCACCCGCGGGCGATCGAACTCGCCGCGCGGATCGCCAACCTGGCGCCGGGCGACCTCAACCGCGTCTTCTTCACCGACGGCGGCTCCGAGGCGGTCGAGTCGGCGCTGAAGCTGGCGCGCAACTACCACCGCGCCCACGGCAAAGGCCAGAAGCACAAATTCATCGCCCGCGAGGTCGCCTACCACGGCACCTCCCTGGGAGCGCTTTCGGCGACCGGGATCACCAACCTTCGCAACCAGTTCGAACCGCTCGTCCCCGGCGCCTGCCACGTGCCGAACACCAACATCTACCGCTGGCCCGAGGAGCGCGACCCGATGTGGGCCGCCGACGCGATCGAGGAGCGGATCGTCTTCGAGGGGCCGGAGACGGTCGCCGCGGTGATCCTCGAGCCGGTGCAGAACGCGGGCGGCTGCTTCGTCCCGCCCGACGGCTACTTCCAGCGGGTCCGCGAGATCTGCGACCAGTACGACGTGCTGCTGATCTCCGACGAGGTCATCTGCGCCTGGGGCCGCCTCGGCCATTACTTCGGCTGCGAAAAGTTCGGCTACCAGCCGGACATGATCACCACGGCGAAGGGGATCACCTCGGCCTACGCGCCGATGGGAGCGGTGATCGCCTCCGACAAGGTCTTCGAGCCGTTCAGCGAGGGCGACGCCTCGTTCGCCCACGGCTTCACCTTCGCCGGCCACCCGGTCGCGGCGGCGGTCGCGCTCGCCAACCTCGACGTCTTCGAGCGCGAGGACCTCTGCGGCCACGTGCTCGCCAAGGAAGGCGAGTTCCGCGGGATGCTGGAGAGCCTGCGCGACCTGCCGATCGTCGGCGACGTGCGCGGCGCCGGCTACTTCCAGGCGATCGAGCTGGTCAAAGACAAGGAGACCAAGGAGAGCTTCAACGACGAGGAGTCGGAGAAGCTGCTGCGCGGCTTCCTCTCGGGCGAGCTCTACAAGCGCGGGCTGATCTGCCGTGCCGACGATCGCGGCGACCCGGTGATCCAGCTGGCCCCGCCGCTGATCTCCGACACCGAGCAGTTCGACGAAATCCACGACGTCCTGCGCGGTGTCCTCACCGAGGCGTGGGAGCAGGTCGTCAACTAGAGATGCGCGTTTCCCTGAACACCTGAGGAGCGGCTGTGCTGACGGTCCAGAGCCTTCTCGATGAGGTCCAGCTGGAACTCGCCACGGGGGCGAAGGCCGCCGCGGCGCCGGTCCGCTGGGTGCACATCTCCGAGCTGCAGGACCCGACGCCCTGGCTGTCGGGCGGGGAGTTGATGCTCACCACCGGCATCCCGCTCGACACCGAGGAGAAGCAGCGCGCCTTCGTCTCCGACCTCGCCGGGCGCAACCTCGCGGGGCTCGGGTTCGGCACCGGCTTCAGCCACAAGCGGCTGCCGGAGGCGCTCGTCGACGAGGCGGAGAAGCGCGGCTTCCCGCTCTTCGAGGTGCCCTACTCGGTGCCGTTCATCGCGATCACCGAGAAAGCGTTCACGAAGCTGGTCAACGAGCAGTACGAGGTGCTGCAGCGCGGGCTGGCGATCCAGCGCCGGCTCGAGCGCCTGGTGCTGGAGGAACGTGGGCTGGAGGAAATCGCCGCCACCGTCGCCTCGGCGGTCGGCGGGACGGTGGCGGTCCTCGACGGGCGCGGCGAGCGGCTGGCCGGGCGCGGCTTCCGTCGCCAGCTCTCGGCCGAGGCGATCGCCGCGATCCGGCGCGAGGTGATCGGCCACGCGGGCGACGGCCACCCGTTCGTGCCCTCGCACCCTTCGCTGGCGGGGCGGGCGCTCGCCCATCCCGTCGTCTCCCCGGGCGGCGGGCTGCCGCAGGCCTGGGTGGTGATCGTCCGCGACTCGGGCGGCCTCGGCGATTTCGAGCGGCTGATCCTGCAGCAGGCGGTGGCGATCGTCGCGCTCGAGCTGATGCGCCGGCGGGTCGAGCAGGAGACCGAGCGGCGCCTGGCCGGCGACGTCCTCGCGGCGGCGCTCGGCGGGATGATGGACCCGCTCGAGCTGCGCCGCAGGCTCGAGCCGTTCGGGATCGGCGAGGAGGCGGCGGTGCTCGTCTTCGCTGTCGACAACCCCGCCGCCGCGGCGGCGACCCTGGAAGCGACGCTCGCCGCCGACGGCTGCGCGGCGGTCGTCGCCCCGCACGAGATCGGCGGCCGCGAACTGCTCTGCGCGGTGCTCGACACCGCCGACACCGACCCGCTCGAGGCCGCCGCCAAGGCACGCGGGACGCTGATCGAGGCGCACGGCTCGACCCGCGCCGCGGCCGGTCGCGTCGGCCCGCCCGCGTCCCTGCGCCACTCCTTCCACGAGGCGCGCTGCGCGCTCGAAGCGACCGCCTTCGCCAACGGCTCGGCCCCGGAGGTCGCCTCCTGGCGGGACCTCGGCGCCTTCACCCTGCTGCTCTCGATCCAGGACGACGACGCGCTCGGGCTCTACTGCGACAGCGTCCTCGGCCCGATCGAAGAGGGCGACGAGGAGTACGGCGGCGAGCTGCTGCGCTCGCTGGAGGCCTTCATCGAGCAGAACGGGCAGTGGGAGCGGGCCGCCCGGCAGGTCTATTGCCACCGCCACACCCTGCGCTACCGGATGCGCAAGGTCGAAGAGTTGACCGGCCGCGATCTCTCGCGCGCCCATGATCGGATCGAGTTCTGGTTGGCGCTGCGCGCCAGAGAGTTGGTGACTGCATGAAGGTCGGCGTACCTACGGAGATCAAGTCGGACGAGTACCGCGTGGCGATCACCCCGGCCGGGGTGCGGGAAATGGTCGAGCACGGGCACGAGGTGCTGATCCAGGCCGGGGCCGGGGTCGGCTCGGCGATCTCGGACGAGCGCTACGCGCTGCAGGGGGCGACGATCGTCCCCGACGCGGCGGCGGTGTTCGCCGAGGCCGAGATGATCATCCACGTCAAGGAGCTGCAGCCGTCGGAGATCGCGATGTTGCGGCCCGAGCAGCTGCTCTTCACCTACCTGCACCTGGCGCCGGACCCCGAGCAGACGCGCGGGCTGATCGAGTCGGGCGTGACCGCGGTCGCCTACGAGACGGTCGAGGACGCGGGCGGCGGCCTGCCGTTGCTGGCGCCGATGAGCGAGGTGGCGGGGAAGATCGCCACCCAGGCGGGCGCCTACATGCTGCAGAAACCGGAGGGCGGCCGGGGGATCCTGCTCGGCGGCGTCCCCGGCGTGGCGGCGGCCAACGTGATGGTGATCGGAGGCGGCGTCGTCGGCATGAACGCCGCCTTCATCGCGATCGGGATGGAGGCCGATGTCTTCGTCTTCGACCGCTCGATCGACCGGCTGCGGGACCTCGACGTGATCTTCGGCGGCCGCTGCTCGACCGTGTACTCGACCACGCTGGCGGTCGAGGAGATGCTGCCGCGGGCCGACCTCGTCATCGGCGCGGTGCTGGTCCACGGCGCGCGGGCGCCCTACGTGGTGACGCGCGATCAGCTGAAGCTGATGAAACCGGGGGCGGTGCTGGTCGACGTGGCGATCGACCAGGGCGGCTGCTTCGAGACCTCGCACCCGACCACGCACGCCGAGCCGACCTTCGAGGTCGAGGGGATCACCCACTACTGCGTCGCCAACATGCCCGGCGCGGTGCCGATCACCTCGACCCAGGCGCTGACCAACGCGACGCTGCCGTACGCGATCGCGCTCGCCGACCACGGGCTGGCCGGGGCGATCGAGCGGATCCCCGGGCTGCGTCCCGGCGTCAACGTCGCCGCCGGCAAGGTCACGCACCCGGCCGTCGCCGACGGCGTCGGCATGGAGTACGTGCCGCTCGAGGACGCGCTGCCGCTCGTCTAGGGCGGCGCGGCCGCCTTGCGTGGCGTCGGCCGCCCGGTTGACGGGACGGTCACCGGGATCGGCCTCGCCGCCCGTATGCTGCGCGGCGTCGTGGGTCGAGGCCGGGGCAAACTCAGGGGATCGCTGCTGCTCGCGGTGATGGCGCTCGTCCTCGCGGCGGCCGGCGCGGCGCTCGCGGCGGGCGGCTCCGAAGAAGCCGAAGTGCACCGCTGCCACGGACGCGTCGCGACGATCGTCGGCACCTCCGGGGACGACGTTCTGCACGGGACGCCGGGGCGCGACGTGATCTGGGGCGGGCCGGGGAACGACACGATCAGCGCCGGCCTCGGCAACGACCTCGTCTGCGGCGGCGCCGGCGACGACGTCATCCACGGCGGGCGTGGCAACGACGAAGTGTTCGGCGGGCGCGGCGCCGACCGCGTCTTCGGCGACCTCGGCGACGACAAGGTGAGCGGTGGGGCGGGGGACTACGACGACGTCGCCGGCGGCCTCGGCATCGACACCGTCAACGGCGGCCCCGGCGACTACGACCTCGTCCACGGTGACTACGGCTACGACCGCATGTCGGGCGGCCCGGGGAAGCACGACATCGCCTCCTTCGCGACCGCGGTGGCCGGCGGCAAGGGCACCGGCATCTGGGCCTCGCTCCGCAAGCACATCGCCCGCGGCGACGGTCACGACCGGCTCTACGAATTCGAGGACCTCGAAGGCTCGGCCTTCCGCGACACGCTGATCGGCAACGGTGGCCCGAACGAAATCAAGGGCGGGCCAGGGAACGACACGTTGCTCGGCGGCGGCGGCCAGGACACTCTCGACGGCGGCCAGGGGACCGACGGCTGCCGCGGCGCGCTCGGCCGTACCGTCTCCTGCGGCCCCGAAGCCCCGCCGGTGGGCAGCGCCTACGTCCAGGTCGACGAGGCGCCGAACGGCGGCGGCGGGGTCCAGATCGTTGGCGGCGCCGGCGACGACGACATAACCGTGTCCTTCGACCAGTCGACCGAAACCCTCACCGTCACCGCCGCGGCTCGCCTCGCCGCCGGCCCCGGCTGCGCCCACCCGATCGACGTCGCGCCGAGCTTCGCGCCGAAGCGGGTCGAATGCGCGCTCGACGGTCCCGCCCGCTGGCTGATGGCCGACCTCGGCCCGGGGAACGACCGCTTCGCCGTCAAGGGCTCGCTGGTCGCCGTCGGCAGCGTCCGGGTCAACGGCGGCGAGGGTGACGACGTGATCCGCGGCGGCCCCGAGGACGACCTCTTCGAGTCCGGCCCCGGCGCCGATCGCCTCTACGGCGGCGCGGGCGCCGACGGCCTCGTCGGCGGCGAGCCGGGCCCGACCTTCCTCTACGGCGGCCCGGACGGCGACCTGCTCGCGGCGGGCGGCGGCTGCGCGGGCGGCGCGCTGGTCGGCGGCCCCGGCCGTGACGACGCCTCCTTCTCGGAGGTCGGCACCCACCCCGGCGTCCTCATCGTCAGCTTCCCCCAGCACTCCGCCTGGATCGACGCGGTCCCCGGCTGCCGGCACGTCTACCTCTCGCCGACCGACGAGGACATGGAGGGCTCCTTCGGCCCCGACATCCTGATCGGCAACGCGAAGGCCAACGCGATGCTCGGCCAGCCCGGCAAGGACACCTTCATCGGCAACGGCGGCGACGACGTGATCGACGCCCGCGACGGCGTCAAGGACACCTCGATCCAATGCGGCCGCGGCCACCCCCTCATCCCGGCGGTCCCAGCCACGAAATCCCACAAACGCATCCCCGCGATCCCCGCCACGGGCCGCCCCGAAGGCCGAGCCCTCCTCGACCCCATCGACCCCGCGCCGCTCCAGTGCGCGACCGTGGTCCAAGGCCACCCCGTCCCCGGCCTGAACGGCTAATTCCACCTCCCGAGGGGGGAGAAACTCCCAACCCTTAGCCCTTAGTAGCCCTGTGGGCGACCAAGATCTAAGGGTTCGGCACGGAGCGCTGGCGGAGCTGGCGACGAGGCAGCATGGAGTCGTCGCGACCAGGCAGCTCGACGTGTTGGGGTATTCGAAAAGCTCGGTGGCGAAGGCCGCGAAGGTGGGTCGACTCCATCGGTTGCACAGAGGCGTGTACGTGGTCGGGCATCGGGAGCTCACCTGGGAGGGGCGATGCATGGCGGCCGTACTCGCCTCCTATCCCTCAGTCGCCAGCCACCTGTCGGCCGGCTGGCTCTGGGGACTGCTCCAGTTTCGGCCGGGGACGATGCACATCACCTCTCGGAGCCCGCGCTCTCGGAAACGTCCCTTCGTCGTGCACACGGCCGATCTGGCGCGGGCCGACCTTGCCCGCCGCGACGGGATCCCGGTGACCTCGCTCGCCCGCACGATCCTCGATCTCGCCGTCGATTCGCGGGAGCGGACCGTGCGGCGCTTCATCCGACGGGCCGACGACGACAAGACCTTCGACCTGCGGGCGATGGAAGACCTGCTCGAACGCACCAAGGGCCACCGGGGGCAGCCCAAGGTCCGTGCGGCCCTGGAGATCTACGACGAGACGCCGGTCTTCACCCGCTCCGACCTCGAGAAGCGCTTCTATGAGGCCGTCACCGCGGCGGGTCTACCGGCGCCCTCGATGAACTGCTTCGTCGCCGAATTCGAGATCGACGCCTGGTGGGCCGACCACCGCTTCGGGGTCGAACTCGACATCTACGAGACGCATGGGTCTCGTCTCTCCTTCGAGGAGGACCGGGAACGGGACGACGAGCTGCTCCACGCCGGGATCGAGACCACGCGGGTCACCGGGCCGCGGCTCGCTCGCGAACCCGACGTCGTCGTCGAGTCGGTCCGTCGGCATCTCCAGCGGCGCGCGGACGACTCGCGCGCCGCTGGAATAAGGTTGGGACGTGGCCGAGAAGACCGCATCCGGAGCTGAGGCGGCGGCGATCGCAGCGGCGATCGCGCGCTTCGAGTCGGAGTTCGCCGGCGCGCCCGCAGGAGAGCCGGAGGACGCGATCGGACCGTGGCAGCGCGCCGCGCTGCTGGAGGGAGTGGGCGCCAAGCAGGACATCCAGGACCCACAAGCACGAGGAGGAGCGAGATGGCAGTCGTGAAAATCATCGAGCTCGTCGGCAGTTCGAAGACCTCGACCGACGACGCCGCCAAACAGGCACTCGCGCAGGCGCAAGGTTCGCTGCGCAACATCCGCGCGGTCGACATCGTCTCGACCGGGATCCGCGGCGAGAACCTCGACGAGTACCGGGCGCACGTTCGCGTCGCCTTCCTGATCGAGGGATCGGAGGTCGGTTGATGGCCGAGGCCGACGCGTCGCCCCGCGAGGTCGGGCGCGACGAGGCACGGAAGATGATCGAGGCGGGCGCCCAGCTGGTGGACGTCCGCACCGATCACGAGTGGGAGGCGGGCCACATTCCGGGCGCCGTCCACATCGAGCTGCCCCAACTGGCGTCGCGGGTCGACGAGATCGACCGCGATCGGCCGGTGATCTTCTACTGCCGCTCCGACAACCGCTCCGACATGGCGGCGGCGGCGCTCGGCGAGGCCGGCTACGACACGGCGAAGCTCGCCGAGGGCGCGACCGGCTGGGAGGAAGAGGGCCTCGAACTCGAGCCGAAAGACGGATACGTCGCCGAATCAGGCGAAGCGGCGGCAGTTTTAGAAGCCCGCAAACGCGCTTCCTGAGCCAAATTGGGCCGACCGGGAAATAAATACCCTAATCCCGGTCAGGGTTTTGCTAATTTCCTCCGTATGGAGGTCATAGTCGCCGAGAACAAGAAGCAGGAGGGCAAGGGCCGCGTCGGGACCCAGGAGAACCCTGAGACCTACGTCAACGTCCCCGGCCACATCATCCCGATCATCGAGCGCGAGTTCGACGACTTCGACAACGAAGCCGAGAAGTTCCTCGCCGATGAGCTACCCGAGAATGAGTTCATCGGGTTCCGCCTGAAACAGGGCGTTTACGGGCAGCGCCAGCCCGACGTCCAGATGGTCCGGGTCAAGCTTCCGTTCGGCGGTGTCACGCCGGACCAGATGGACGCCTTCGCCGATGTCGTCGAGCGCTGGGCGCCGCTGAACAAGGGCCACATCACGACCCGCCAGAACATCCAGATCCACCACGTGCCGCTGCGCGACATGGAGGACCTGATCAAGGTCATCTCCGAGTCCGGGCTCTCCTCGCGCGAGGGCTGCGGCAACACGGTCCGCAACGTGACCGGCGACCCCTGGGCCGGCGTCGCCTCCGACGAGATCTTCGACCCGACCGCGTACGCGATCGCCTACGTCCGGTACTTCGTCCGCCACCCGACGACGCAGCTGATGCCGCGCAAGATCAAGACCGCCTTCTCCGGCTCCGACGAGGACCGGGCGATCACCGGCATCCACGACATCGCCTTCCTCGCCCGCGAACGGGACGGGGTCAAGGGCTTCGAGGTCCGGGTCGGCGGCGGCACCTCGATCATGGCCCGCGTCGCGCCGACGATCTACGAGTTCGTCGAGGCCGACAACGGTGACTTCCTCAAAGTCGCCGAGGCCGTCTTCCGGATCTTCGACCGCCAGGACTGGCTGCGCGTCAACCGCGCCCGGGCCCGGATCAAGGTGCTGGTCGACAAGATCGGCGCCGACGCCTTCCGCGACCTGCTCGACGAGGAGCTCCGCGGCGACTGGGTCGAGGAGCGCGAATTCGGCCCCGAGCTGGTCGAGCGCCTGCGCTTCGACGACGACGAGGAGGCCCGCGCGCCGAAGGCTCACGCCGAGGCCGCGTCCCCGAACGGCGACCGTCAGGCCTTCGAGCGCTTCGTCTCCTCCAACGTGCAGAAGCAGAAGCAGCACGGCTTCTCCACGGTCGAGGTGAAGATCAACCGCGGCGACCTGACCCCGGAGCAGTTCCGCGGGCTGGGGACGATCATGCGCGAGTACAGCGGCGGCAACGCCCGCTCGACCGTGCAGCAGAACCTGGTCCTGCGTTGGGTCCGCGACGAGTCGGTCTACGACGTCTGGACCAAGCTCACCGCTCTCGGCCTCGGCGACCCCGGCGCCCGCGAGATCTCAGACGTGGTCTCCTGCCCCGGCACCGACAGCTGCAAACTCGGGATCACCTCCTCGATGGGCCTCAACCGGGCCGTCAAAGAGCGGGTCGACGGGATGGGGATCGACGACGAGCTGACCCGTCAGATCCACATCAAAATGAGCGGCTGCCCGAACGGCTGCAGCCAGCACCACGTCGCCAACATCGGCTTCTACGGCGCCTCGCTGAAAGTCGGCGGACGCCAGATGCCCGCCTACATCCCGCACATCGGCGGCAACTACGAGGGCGGCGAGGTCATCTACGGCACGCGGCTCAAATCGCGGCTACCGGCCAAACGGGTGCCGGAGGCGGTCGAGCGCTGGATCCGCCTTTACGAGGGCGAGCGGGCCGAGGGCGAGGAGTTCAACGCCTTCGCCGACCGCGCCGGCGCCGAGCGCTTCGAAAGCGAGGTCAAGGATCTGACCCTGCCGGCCGATTTCTCGCTCGAGACCATGCAGCAGTTCATCGACTGGCAGCGCGCGACTCCTTACAAAGTCGAGCGCGGCGAGGGAGAGTGCGCGATTTAACCCCTCGCGCCGCGTGACCATGAAACCACCGCCAATCACCCTTTCCGGCAACGTGCCGACAATCACCGACCTCGACCACGAGGCGATCGCCGAGGAGCTCGAGAACCTGAGCGCCTCGGAAGTCCTCGAGTGGATGTTCGACCAGTTCGGGTCGCGGCACTACATCGCCTGCTCGTTCCAGAAAACGTCCTCGGTGACGGCGCACCTGGCGTCCCAGGTCAACCCCGACGCGCGCTTCTTCTACCTCGACACCGACGTCCTCTTCCCGGAGACGTACGAGACCCGCGACCGGCTCGCCGAGACCCTCGGGATCGAGTTCGACCGGTTCCACAACCTGACGATCGAGGAGCAGGCCGAGCAGTACGGCGATGAGCTGTGGAAGCGCGAGCCGGACGCCTGCTGCGGCATCCGCAAGGTCGAGCCGATGCGTCGCGCCCTCTCATCCGTAGACTGCTGGGTCGCCGGCGTCCGCAGAGCGGATTCCAGCACCAGAGCCAAGGCCCCGAAGTTCGCCTGGGATAAGAAGTTCGGCATCTGGAAGCTGAACCCGATCGCCGACTGGTCCGAGCGAGACGTCTGGAACTACATCCATGAGCACCGCCTTCCCTACAACCCGCTCCACGATCGCGGCTATCCCTCGATCGGCTGCACCCATTGCACGCAGCCGGTGGGCCCCGGCGGCGACATGCGCGACGGCCGCTGGGCCGGCGTCGCCAAGACCGAGTGCGGAATCAACTGACGCTCCGCTGACCGCGGTGCTGGTTGGTCGACATTGTTGATGTACTTGGTGAACTATGGATGAGACGACCAAAATTCGCCCTGCGTCGCTCGAGTTGGGCGACCTCGACACGCTCGAGGCGGAGTCGATCTTCATCATCCGCGAGGTCGCGGCCGAGTTCGAGCATCCGGTGATGCTCTTCTCCGGCGGCAAGGACTCGGTGCTGATGCTGCAACTCGCGCGCAAGGCGTTCGCGCCGGCGCCGGTGCCGTTCCCGATCCTCCACGTCGACACCGGGCACAACTTTCCCGAGGTGATCGAGTTCCGCGACAAAGTCGTCGAGCAGTATGGGCTGCGGCTCGAGGTCGCCTCGGTCCAGGACCTGATCGACGACGGGATCATCAAAGTCGGCCACGAACTGGAAAGCCGCAACCGCCACCAGACGCGGGCGCTGCTCGACGCGATCAAAGGCGGCGGCTTCGACGCGGTCTTCGGCGGTGGCCGGCGCGACGAGGACAAGGCCCGCGCCAAGGAGCGGGTGCTCTCCTTCCGCGACAAATTCGGCCAGTGGGACCCGAAGAACCAGCGCCCCGAGCTGTGGCGCCTCTACAACGGCCGCCATCGCAAGGGCGAGCACATCCGCGTCTTCCCGATCTCCGACTGGACCGAGCTCGACGTCTGGCGCTACCTGGCGCGCGAAGAAATCGAGCTGCCGCCGATCTACTTCGCCCACGAGCGCGAGGTGGTCGACAACGAAGGCCTGCTGATGGCGGTCAACGAGTACTTCCCGCTGCCGGACGGCGCCGAGTCGCACGTCGAGATGGTCCGCTACCGGACCGTCGGCGACGCGACCTTGACCGGCGCCGTGGCCTCGCAGGCGACCGACTACCAAGCGGTGATCGAGGAGACCTCCGTCTCGCGGATCACCGAGCGCGGCGCGACCCGCGGCGACGACCGCTTCTCGGAAGCGGCGATGGAGGACCGGAAGCGCGAGGGGTACTTCTAATGGCGGGCGAGCTGCTGCGGATCGCCACCGCCGGGTCGGTGGACGACGGCAAGTCGACCCTGATCGGGCGGCTGCTGCACGACACCAAATCGATCTTCGAAGACCAGCTCGAGTCGATCGAGCGGACCTCGGAGAAACGCGGCGACGAGCACACCGACCTGGCGCTGCTGACCGACGGCCTGCGCGCCGAGCGCGAGCAGGGGATCACGATCGACGTCGCCTACCGCTATTTCGCGACGCCGAAACGCAAGTTCGTGATCGCCGACACGCCGGGCCACATCCAGTACACGCGCAACATGGTCACCGGGGCCTCGACCGCGAACCTGGCGCTGCTCCTGATCGACGCCCGCAAAGGCGTGCTCGAACAGACCCGCCGCCACGCGCTGCTCTCGTCGATGCTCGGCGTCCCGCACCTCGTCCTCTGCGTCAACAAAATGGACCTGGTCGAGTACGACCAGCGGATCTACGACGAGATCCGCGAAGAGTTCACGACCTTCGCCGCCAAGCTCGACATCAGCGACCTGAGCTTCGTGCCGATCTCGGCGCTGGCCGGCGACAACGTGGTCGAGCCCTCGGTCAACATGCCCTGGTTCCACGGCCAGCCGCTGCTAGGCCACCTCGAGGACGTCCACATCGCCTCCGACCGCAACCTGGTCGACAACCGCTTCCCGGTCCAGTACGTGATCCGCCCGCAGTCGGCCGAGTACCGCGACTACCGCGGCTTCGCCGGCTCGGTCGTCGGCGGCATCTTCAGCCAGGGCGACGAGGTGATGGTGATGCCGTCGCGCAAAACCTCGAAGATCGCCTCGATCGACACTCCCGAAGGGCCGGTCGCGGAGGCCTTCCCGCCGATGGCGGTGACGCTGCGGCTCGAGGACGACGTCGACGTCTCGCGCGGCGACCTGATCTGCCGCCCGTCCAACCAGCCGACGATGAACCGCCGCTTCGACGCGCGGATCTGCTGGTTCGACGACACCTCGCGCCTGCGCACCGACATTCCGTACCAGCTGAAGCACACGACGCGCTGGGTCGCGGCGGAGATCGAGCAGCTGCACTACCGGCTCGACGTCGACACCCTGCACGCCGACCGCGAGGCGGAGACGCTCGAGGTCAACGAGATCGGCCGCGTCTCGATCCAGACCGCATCACCACTCCTCTTCGACACCTACCGCTTCAACCGCACGACCGGCAGCTTCATCCTCGTCGACCCCGGTACCGACCTCACGGTCGCGGCGGGGATGATCATCGGCGCCGGCGGCGACGACGCGGTCGTCACCGAGACCGCCGAATCGACCCTGCCGGTCGCCGAGAACATCACCTTCCACCCGAGCAAGCTCTCGCGCGATGAGCGCTGGGCGGCGCTGGAGACGAAAGGCGCGACGATCTGGATGACCGGCCTGTCGGGCTCGGGCAAGTCGACGATCGCGACGGCGATCGAGCACACGCTCGTCTCCGCCGGCCAGTCCTCCTTCATGCTCGACGGCGACAACCTGCGCCACGGCCTCAACGCGAACCTCGGCTTCTCCGAGGAGGACCGCAACGAGAACGTGCGCCGGGTCGGCGAGGTGGCGAAGATCCTCGCCGAAGCGGGCTCGGTGTCGGTCGTCTCCCTGGTCAGCCCCTACCGCGCCGAGCGCGACCGCGTGCGGGCGATCCACAAGGAGGCAGGGATCCCGTTCTACGAGGTCTTCGTCGACACCCCGCTGGAGGAGTGCGAACGGCGCGACCCGAAGGGCCTCTACGCGAAGGCGCGAGCGGGGGAGATCAAAGACCTGACCGGCGTCGGCTCGCCCTACGAGGCGCCCGAGAGCCCGGACCTTGTGACCTCGCCGGACCTCGAGGAGGCCGTCCGCCAGGTCCTCGCCCTGCTGAGCTAGCCGCGTTCGCAGAAACCCGCGGATAGCGCGGGAAAGTGCGAACTCAAGGGCGCGGAGGCACCTGGGGCTCGCCGAGGCCGTAGGTCTCGTAGGCGCCGAACTTGGCGAAGGTCTTGTGGGTCGGGCCGTGGTAGTCGGAGGACGCGGTGGGGACGAGGTCCAGCTCCGCGCAGAGCTCCAGCAGGTGCTCCGTCTGCTCCTTCGAGTGCGTGGGGTAGAAGGTCTCGACGCCGTCGGCTCCGAGCGAGCGGATCAGGTCGTCGACCTCCTTCGGGTCGGAGATGTCCCAGTAGGGGTGGGCGATGACGGCGACGCCGCCCGCCTCGTGGATCAGCGCGATCGCCTGCTCGGCGTTTGGCCAGCGCCGCGGCACGAAGGCTTTCGCGCCCGGCACGAGGTACTCCTCGAAGAACGGCCCGAGGTCGCCGGTCGCTCCGGCCGCCTTGGCGATGTGGGGCCGCCCGATCGAATCGGCGCCGCCCGCTTCGCGGATCGCGTCCTCGAGCGTGAGGTCGAAGCCGAACCCCCGCAGGTTCTCGACGATCTCCCCGGCGCGGTTGCGCCGTTCGAGCTGCGCCCGCTCACAGGTCGGCTCGATCTTCTCGAGGTCGACCCAATAGCCACAGATGTGGAGATCTTCGGCGTACTCGTGCACGCAGCTCATCTCGACGGCGGGGACGATCTCGACCCCCAGCTCCCGTCCCGCCTCCTCGGCCTCGGGTACCCCGGCGACGGCATCGTGGTCGGTGAGCGCAAGGGTCGTGACGCCGGCCTTCGCCGCTTCGGCCACAACGTCGGCCGGCGCCAGCTGTCCATCGGAGTGCGTCGAATGGCTTTGAAGCTCGATTAGAGACATCCACGAAGCCTAGACAGAGGCCCTCACGCCTTCACGTCGCCGCAATAAATAGACTGCCGCCGGATGTTCACCAAGGTCCTCATCGCCAACCGCGGCGAGATCTCGATTCGCGTCGCGCGCACCCTGCGCGAGATGGGAATCGCCTCCGTCGCGGTCTACTCCGAGATCGATCGCGACGCGCCGCACGTGCGCGAGGCCGACGAGGCCTTCCTGCTCGGTCCCGCCATCCCGGCGGAGAGCTACCTGAACATCGCCAAGATCATCGAGGTCGCCAAGGAGGCCGGCGCCGAGGGGATCCACCCCGGTTACGGCTTCCTCGCCGAGAACGCGGACATGGCGCGCGCCTGCGCCGACGCCGGGATCACGTGGATCGGCCCGCCGCCGGAGGCGATCGAAATGATGGGCTCCAAGACCCGGGCCCGCGAGATCATGGAGGCGGCCGGCGTGCCGATCGTCCCCGGCTCGACCGAGGTCGCGCCCGACCTCGAGGCGGCCCGCAAGCAGGCTGACGAAGCCGGCTACCCGGTGGCCTGCAAGGCCGCGGGCGGCGGTGGCGGCAAGGGCTTCCGCGTCGCGATGACGCCTGACGATCTTCAGGAGGCCTTCGAAGGCTCGGCCCGCGAAGGCGACAAATTCTTCGGTGACCCGCGCGTCTACATCGAGCGCTACCTCGAGGACCCGCGCCACGTCGAGGTCCAGGTGCTGGCCGACTCGCACGGCAACGTGATCCACGTCGGCGAGCGCGACTGCTCGATCCAGCGCCGTCACCAGAAGGTGATCGAGGAGGCCCCCGGCCCGCACGTCGACGAGGAGATGCGGGAGCGGATCGGCAAGATCGCCACCGACGCCGCAGCCGCCGTCGGCTACCGCGGCGCGGGCACGATCGAGGGCATGCAGGTCGGTGACGAGTACTTCTTCCTCGAGATGAACACCCGCGTCCAGGTCGAGCACTGCGTGACCGAGATGATCAGCGGCCTCGACATCGTCCGCGAGCAGATCCTCGTCGCCGCCGGTGAGCCGCTGTCGATCTCCCAGGACCAGGTCGACCTGCGCGGCTGGTCGATCGAGTGCCGGATCAACGCCGAGAACGCGGCGAAGAAATTCGCCCCGGCCCCCGGTCCGATCGGGCCTTCCTACAGCGAGCCCTCGGGCCCCGGCGTGCGCGTCGACTCGGGTGTCGAGGGCGGCGGCGAAGTCAGCCCGATGTACGACCCGATGGTGGCCAAGCTCATCGTCTGGGACGTCGACCGCGAGAAGGCCACGCGCCGCATGCTGCGCGCGCTCGACGAATACGACTCGGGCGGCCTCACCACCCTCATCCCCTTCCACAAGGCCATCCTGCGCACCGAGCAGTGGGCCAAGGGCGAGACCTGCCGTGACCTGATGGAGGACACGGCGTGGCTGAAATCGACCGCCCCCGAGGCGACGTCGGCGCCGGAGCCCTCGGAGGAGGGCGCCGAGATCGTCACCCGCGACTACAAGGTCGAGGTCTCCGGGAAGCTCTTCGACGTCAAGGTGATCGGCGAGGCCGTGGCGGGTGCCGCGGCGCCTGCCGCCGGCGGCCGCAAACCGCCGAAACGCGAGCGTGCCGCCGGTGGCTCCGCCGCCTCCTCGAGCGAGGCGCTGCCTTCGCCGCTGCAGGGCACGGTCCTCAAAGTCGCGGTCGCCGAGGGCGCCGAGGTGAACGAGGGCGACCTGATCTGCGTGATCGAGGCGATGAAGATGGAGAACGAGATCACCGCCCATCGCTCGGGCAAAGTCACCGCCCTGAACGTCACCGAGGGAGCCGCCATCGGCTCCGGCGACGTCATCGCCGTAATCAAATAGTCACGCCCCGCCTGGCTAGGTCGGGGGGCGCATCGCGGTGTCGTGGCGTCGGTCACCTGCGATTGCAGGCTCCCTCGCTACTCCTTGCGCTGCTGGCCCCGACCTGCGCCAGGCGGGGCGTGATGGGGCCGGGGTGGCTCAGGGTTTTTTCGCGTGGGCTTTTTCGCGTTCGCGTTGGGCGCGTTCTTCTTCGCGCTGTTCGCGTTCGCGTTCCCGTTCGCGCTGTTCCCGTTCTTTTTCCAGCCTGACTTCGCGCTGCTGTTTCTGGGTCAGCGGGAGCTTCGCGGAGACTTCCTGGCAGGTGCGCCCGGAGCAGGTCTCGAGGCGTTCCAGTTCGGTGTGGAGGAAGGCGCGGATCGGGAAGTAGTTCGGGTCCCGCACGATGTTGTTGAGCTCGTACGGGTCTTTGTTGATGTCGTAGAGCTCCTTCTCGCCGTCGGGCCACTCGATGTACTTGTACGGGCCTAGGCGGATCCCGTAATAGTTTTTCGGCGGCGCGACCTCGGAGGCGTGCGCGGCGGGGTTCTTGCCGGTCGCGCCGCGCGTGGCGGTCGCCGTCACGGCGCGGCCGCTGACGCCCTTCAGGCCGAGCTTGCCGGTCGCGGTGCCGGCGTCGGTGCGTTCGGTCGCCGACGGTTCTTCGGCCGACGCCTGGCCGTTCTGTTCGACGTCGTCGGTCTGGACGAAGGACTCGAACAGCAGCGGCCGGCGCGAGCGCAGGGTCGGTTCTTTCATGTACGGGACCAGCGAGACGCCGTCGATGCTCTTGTCCGGCGCGACTTCGGCCAGTTCGAGGATCGTCGGTGCGATGTCGATCGTGTTGACCAGCTGGCCGGTCGAGGTGTCCGGCTTGATCCCCGGGCCGCGGATGATCAGCGGCAGGTGGGTCGAGGGCTCGTAGGCGAGGAACTTGCCGCCGACGAGGCGGTGCTGGCCGAAGAAGAAGCCGTTGTCGGAAGTGAAGATGACGTAGGTGTTCCGGAGCCGGCCGAGGCCACCGAGCTCGTCGAGGATCTCCTTGACCCCTTCGTCGACCGAGATCAGCGCTTCCAGGCAGTGCTGGTAGTAGACGCGGTAGGTGTGGATTTCGGTCGCGCTCAGGTAGGCCGCTTCGCGGATGAAGCGCGGCTTGTCGTTGACGTTGCCCTCGTTGAAGCCTTCGGCGCGGTTGTCGGGCAGCGGCGCGGTGGAGAAGCGGCCGAAATCACGGGTGGCGGGCTGCGGCCCGGCCGGTTTGCGGAAGTCCCCGTGCGGCGCGGTGTAGTCGACCTGCATGTAGAAGGGCTGTTCGGCCGGCGTCGCGGCGAGTTCTTCGGCCGCCAGCTGGTTGAACTTGTCGGTCTCGTAGAAGCAGGGTTTGCCGTTCAGCGGCGCGTAGGGGCAGCCGGGGTCGTCGATTTCCCCGTATTCGCGCGTTTCCCAGCTGCCGGAGTCGCCGTAGGGCCCTTCGACCACCCCGTTGTTGTTCATCAGGTAGCCGTAGAAGTAGTGGTCGGTGTCGGAGTTGAGGATCGTGTGCCAGGAGCTCCAGCCGGGCGGGACTTCGGTGCCGGGGCTGTAGGGCGGATCGCCGTAGCCGTTGAGGATCTTGCCGATGTGGATCGTCCGGTAGCCGGCGCCCTGGAGCCAGGTCGCGAGGTTGTGCGAGTAGGCGAGGCGGCTCTGGAAGCCGGTCCAGCCGCCGTTCGGGGGGACGTTGCCGCCGACGTGGTTGTTGTGGGCGTAGCGGCCGGTGAGGAGGCTGACGCGGGACGGCGCGCAGAGCGAGTAGGGCGTGTAGTACCGGTTGAACGTGATCCCTTTTTCACCGAGCAGCTGCAGCGTGTTCGGCATCGCGAATTCTTCGTTGCCGTTCGCCATGCGGACGCCCTGGTAGAGCTCTTCCATCGTCTCGTCGTCGGTCTGGATGACGACGAAGCTCGGCTTCTGTCCTTCTGCTTCCGAGGCCTTCGCCTTGGCCGCGCGCGCTTCCTCGGTGGTCGCGATGACGAGGCCGAAGAGGAGCGCGAGCAGCACGATCCCCGCGGACACGCGCGCGAGCGCGCCACCACGCCAGGACTGGGTTCTGAGGTCAGGCATATTCATCGAGCTACAGGGGCTTTACGCCCCACGCGAGGAAAAACCTCCGTCGGGTGACGGAGTTGCGCTGCGAAACCTAAAAGAAACTCAGGACGCGCCGAGTTTGGCGGCGGCTTCGCGGAAGTTTTTGACCGTCGCGGAAGGCGCTTTGCGGCCTTCGAGTTTCTCGCCGTGCCGGTTGACCCAGATCACCGGGACGTTCATTTTGAGCACCGGGGCGATGTCGGTCGTGTAGTTGCAGCCGATGTGGAGCCAGCCTTTTTTGCCGCCGATGCGGCGCGCGCACTCTTTGAAGTGGACCGGGTCCGGCTTGTAGCTGCGGACCTGCTGGGCGGTGACG
>DAIQOT010000186.1:0-7861 GCA_036787695.1 Solirubrobacterales bacterium
CCGAAGCTGGTCGAGATGACGCCCTCGCAGCGCAGCCCCGCGGCGCCCGCCTCGGCGAACACCGCCTCCGCCCCGGCCACCGACTCGGCCACCGAGCGGTTCACGTTGTGGCGGTTATGGGACTCGGAGGCGGAGAGGAAGACGTTGACCTCGTCGATCCGCTCGCGGTGGGCGAGCGCCGCCTCGAGCCCGCGCCGGTTCGGGATCAGCACCGATACCGACACGTCCTCCGGGATCCGCGCCCGCTCCAGCACCTCCCCCGCGTCGGCCAACTGCGGGACCACGTCGGCGCGGACGAAGCTCGTCACCTCGAGCCGCCGCAGCCCGGTCGCCGCCAGCATCTCGACCAGGCGCACCTTGTCGTCGGTGGCGATCACCTCGGGCTCGTTCTGGAACCCGTCGCGGGGCCCGACCTCGCGGATCCGAACCCGGCCCGGCATCAGCAGCCCAACTGCCGCGCGATCACCATCTGCTGGACCTCGTCGGTCCCCTCGCCGATCGTCAGGATCTTCGCGTCGCGGTAGAAGCGGCAGACCGGGTACTCCTCGATGTAGCCGTAGCCGCCGTGGATCTGCACCGCCTCCTCGGTCGCCCGCACCGCGAGCCGGCCGGTGATCAGCTTCGCCTGGGCGGCGGTCAGCGTGAACGACTTCTTTTCATCTTTCTCGATCGCCGCGCGCCAGGTGAGCAGGCGCGCCGCCTCGATCTGCGCCGAGAGGTCGGCGATCTTCGCCTGGATCGACTGGAATTTCGAGATCGGTTGGCCGAAGGCGCGGCGCTCTTTCGCGTAGGCGATCGCCTCGTCGAGCGCCCCCTGCGCCAGTCCCACGCCCATCGCGGCGACGCCGATCCGGCCGCCGTCGAGGATGTGGAGGAAGTTCTTGAAGCCCTCGCCGCGGCGCCCGAGCAGCGCGTCCTCGGGGACCTTGCAGTCGTCGAAGGCGAGCGGCCGCGTGTCCGAAGCGTTCCAGCCCATCTTGCGGTAGGCCTCGCCGATCTCGTACCCCGGCGTGCCGGTCGGGACGATGACGTTGGAGATCTCCTTGCGCCCGTCGCGCTCCCCGGTGACCGCGGTGATCGTCACGCAGCCGGAGATGTCGGTGCCCGCGTTGGTGATGAACTGCTTGGCGCCGTTGACGGTCCACTCGCCGCCGTCGAGCGTCGCCCGGGTGTGGACGTTGCCGGCGTCGGAGCCCGCCTCGGGCTCGGTCAGCCCGAACGAAGCGAGCCGCTCGCCCGCGCACAGCCGCGGCATCCACTCGTCTTTCTGCTCCGCCGTCCCCCAGAGGTAGATCGGCATCGTCCCCAGCGAGGTGTGCGCGGCCATCGTGATGCAGACCGACGAGTCAACCCGCGCCAGCTCTTCCACCGCCAACACATAAGAGAGCGTGTCGGCGCCGCCGCCCCCGTACTCCTGCGGGAACGGGATCCCCATCAGGCCGAGGCCGCCGAGCTGCTTGACGATCTCGTAGGGGAAGGACTTGGTGCGGTCGAGCTCACCCGCGACCGGCGCGATCTCGGCGCGGGCGAACTCGCGGACGGTGTCGCGCAGCAGGCGCTGCTCGTCGGAGAGGTCGAAGTTCATGCGCGGGAGAATACCGAATGAGCGTTCGGATTCCGAGAGGTCCCTCGGTAATTCCGCTAACTTGGGACGGGATGCCCGCGGTTCCGCCTCCCACCCGCCCGGCCCTGCGCGCCCGCTACGAGGGCCGCCGCGCGGAGTTGATCGACGCCGCCGCCAAGGCGTTCGCCGAGGGCGGCTACAAGGAGACCTCGATCGCCGACCTCTCCGCCGCGACCGGCCTCGCGGCGGGCGGCATCTACCACTACATCGGCAGCAAGGAGAACCTGCTGATCGCGATCTGCGACGCGCTGCTGGCGCCGCTGCTCGCGGAGGGACGCGAGATCGTCGCCGCCGACGCGCCGCCGGAGCAGCAGCTGCGCGACCTGCTGCGGGTCTGGCTCGCCCACGTCGAGACCCACCGCGCCCACATGCTCGTCTTCGCCCAGGAGCGCCACCTGATCGAGCGCGAGCCGCAGTGGCGCGCCGTCCGCCGCCAGCGCAAGCAGTTCGAGGAGCTGCTCGACGGGATCCTCGCCCGCGGCGAGGCCGACGGCTCGATGGCCTTCGCCGACCGCTCGGTCACCCTCTTCGCCCTGCTCGGGATGGTCAACTACACGCCGACCTGGCTCAGTCCCCGCGGCCGCCTCTCCGCCGACGAGGTCGCCGACGGCTACTGCGACCTGATCCTGCGCTCCGCCCGACCGTAGCCGTGGAGACTTACCGTCGCTATACGACGGTAAACCTCCACACGCTCCCTACTCGCGCGGCTCGACGAAGATGTCGATCTGCAGGTCGGCTTCCGGCGCCGAGCTGTACTGCGCGAGGTCGACGCCGCGCTCGAGCAGCACCTCGTCGTCGATGTAGAAGTTGCCGGTGTTCGAGCTGTCTGAGGTGAGGATCGCGTGGGCGGCGTCGGCCATGATCTCCGGCGACCGCGCCACTTTCATCGCCGCCTCGCCGCCGACGACGAACTCGACCGCCGCGGTCGCGATCAGCGTGCGGGGCCAGAGCGAGTTGAAGGCGATGCCGTCCTCGCGGTAGCGCTCGGCGAAGCCCAGCGTGACCATGCTCATCCCGTACTTCGACATCGTGTAGGCGGGGTGCTGCCCGAACCACTTCGGGTCCATCGACAGCGGCGGGCTCAGCGTCAGCACGTGCGAGTTCGACCCTTTGCGCAGGTGCGGCACGCAGAGCCGGCTGAGCAGGAACGTCCCCCGCGCGTTGATGCTCTGCATCAGGTCGTACCGTTTCATCGACAGCTGCTCGGGGTCGGAGAGATCGATCGCCGAGGCGTTGTTGACGACGATGTCGATGCCGCCGAAGCGCTCGACCGTCGCCTCCACGGCGGCTTCGACCGAGGCGTCGTCGCGGACGTCGCCGACGATCGGCAGCGCCTGGCCGCCGGCCTCCTCGATCGCCTTCGCGGCGGTGAAGATCGTGCCCTCGAGCTTCGGGTGCGGCTCTGCGGTCTTCGCGACCAGCGCGACGTTGGCGCCGTCGGCGGCGGCCTTGACCGCGATGGCCAGCCCGATCCCGCGGCTCCCGCCGGAGATCAGGAGCGTCTTCCCCTGCAGGTCGCCCATGAGGCCGGCAGCGTACCCGGTTCCGGCGGCCCGTGCCTCGATAATCCCCGCCATGCCCACCGTGCTCCTCGTCCGCCACGGCCAAGCGTCGTTCGGCGCCGCCGACTACGACGTCCTCTCCGACCTCGGCCGCCGGCAGGCGGAGATCGTCGCCGCCTCGCTCGCCGAGCGCGGCTACCGGCCGGCCCGCCTCCTCGGCGGCACGCTGCGGCGCCAGCGGGAAACGGCGGCGGCCTTCGACGCCCTCGGCGCGCCCGAGCTCGAGGTCGACGGGCGCTGGGACGAGTACGACCTAGACGAGGTCTTCACCCATCACGGCGGCTCGACGCTCCGCCTCGACTCCGGTGGCGGTGGTGAGACGACTACCAACCGCGGCTTCCAGGCGGCGCTCGAACCGGCGATCGCCGAGTGGATCGAGCACGCCGAGCGCAGCCCGGCCGCGCAGACCTGGCCGCAGTTCGCGGGCGCCGGGTCGGGCGCGCTGAGCGACCTCGCGGCGGGCCTCGGGCGCGGCGAGACGGCGGTGGTCGTCACCTCGGGCGGCACGATCGCGGGAGTCGTCGGCACCCTCCTCGGCGCGCCCTCGGAGACCTTCGCCTCGCTCAACCGCACCCTCGTCAACTCCTCCGTCACCAAGCTCGCGATCGGCTCGACCGGCATCAACGTCGTCTCCTTCAACGACCACTCGCACCTGGAGACGGTCGACCGCGCGCTGGTCACCTACCGCTGAGCGATGGTCGGGCCGATGGATCTGCGGCTCACCGACGGCACCACGATCACCGGCCTCAGCGAACCTCCGCAGGGGATCCGGCACCGGCTCCTCTTCGGGGTCGAGGAGCGTTCGGCGCGGGAGGTCGCGGTGAAGGTCGAGTTGATCGACGGGGCGCTCGAGGCCGAACGGGTGGTGCTGGAGTGGCTGACCGAGCAGGACGCGCCGGCGCCGCGGCTCTGGGCCGCGGGCACGCTGGATGACTCGGGCGAGCACCCCGGCGCCGCCTGCCTGGTCGTCGACCGGGTCGCCGGAGGGGCCACGTCGAGCCTCGCGGGCTGGGGCCGCCTCGGCCGCGCACTCGCCCGCCTCGCCGAGGTCCCCTGGGAGGGGAGCGGCCTGACGACGCTCGACCATGACGCCTTCCGCGACCTCCACGAGCGCCGCGTTGCCGACCTCTCCACCGCCCTCGGCCGCGACATCGGGGCGAGCCTGCCGCCGCTTCCCGGTTCCTACCTCGAGTCCCCGCTGGTCATCACCCACGGCGACCCCGGCCCCGGCAACTTCGTCGACGACGGGGACGCGGGGACGCTGGTCGACTGGGAGGACGCGGTCGTCGCGCCGCGTGGCCTCGACCTCGGCCGCGCCCGCTTCATCGCCCTGCTCGGCGTCGGCCCCGAGGGGTTCGTGGCGGAAGAAGAGGAGGAGCGCGCCGAGGCTGTCGCCGCGGGCTTCCTCGCCGAGGTCGACCCGCCGCCCGACGCGGCGGAACTCGACTGGTGGCTCGCCTTCGCCGGCGTCCAGTTCGCGCACTGGCGGCTCGAGCGGGCCGAGTCGCCGCGCGTCCCTCCCTGGCTCGACGCCGTGGCCGTCCTCGAAGCCGCGTTCCCCGCCCGCTAGCCAGCGACCGGTCATCCCGGCCCCCTCATAAGGGGACCTGAGTCCCTTGTTCCTCCCCGCCCCGCGCTGAGATCGTCGACGGTCGCAGGTTTCATCACGGACGACCCCACGAAAGGGACACGAATGACCCACCCGAAGGCACGCACGCGAGCGTTGACGATCATGCTCGGCTGCCTCGCCCTGATCGCACTCCTCTTCGCCGGCAGCGCGAGCGCCGCCAGCCGCGGCTACCGGCTGCACAACAACAGCGACAAGACGCTGGAGCTCGTCAGCGCCTCGAAGCTCCCCGCCACCATCTGCAACGGCTTCATCTGCGTCAACACGCATCACCCGATCGCCTTCGAGGGTCGCCCGTCCGACGGCTCGACCTTGAAGCCGGGCGCGGTCGACGCCTGGGAGCTGAAGTACGGATTCCAGGAAACTCACGCGGCCGAGCTGAAGTACAAGGTCCTCGGCACCGACGCGATCGTCACCTACACGATCGAAACGAGCACCTACACCAACGACTCCGCCTGCAAGGTGACCCCGCCGAGCGCCGGCCAGTGCACCGCGGGCGGCCTCGGCCTCAGCTTCAAGTAGGGACGAGCAGTCCCTCCTCGCCCGGCCACCGAGGTCGGGCGAGGCCGTCCGGCGGGCATCGCCCCGGCGAGCGATTAGTTTCAGAGCCTCCACCGGTCCTAGCGCCACACCAACTCACGACCAGGAGGGTTCAATTGAGCACCACCGCGACGGGCATCCGCCGGATGTCGCTTGTCTGTCTCCCCACCGAGGACCAGGACAAGGCGATCGCCTTCTACGAGGGGATCGGGTTCGAGAAGCGCACCGACACGCCCTTCGGCGGCGACTACCGCTGGGTCGAGGTCTACCTCCCCGAGAGCGAGACCGGGATCGCGCTGGCCCCGCCGCCCCCGGGCAAAGAGGCGACGCCGGCGGAAACGGGCATCACCCTGACCACCGCCGACATCGACGCCACCCACGCCGAGTTCAGCGCGGCCGGGGTCGACGTCGACGCCGAGATCATGCGGATGGGCGAGCCGGTCCCGCCGATGTTCTGGTTCCGCGACACCAGTGGCCACTCGCTGATGGTCGTCGAGGAGGCCTGAGTCGGCCGACTCCTACGACGCCGCCGTGGCGGGATCGGCGGCGGCGTCGGAGGAGATCAGCACTACGTTCCCGTCCGGATCGTCGATCATCGCCGCGTAGGGGCCGGTCGTCTTCGCCGGCGACATCCGGCCGTGGTAGCCCGCCGAGGTCAGCTTCTCCCATTCGGCGTCGACCGACGCGTCGTCACCGACGAAGAACTCGAGGACGCTCTGGTAGCCGCCCTCGGGGCGGGCCCAGCCCGGGTCGACGGCCGCCGCGAAGCCCTCGGCGAGGACGAGGCTGACGCCGCTGTCCATCCGCAGGATCGAGACCGGACGCTCCGGGGACGGGTCGGGCATCGCCAGCCCGAGGAGGCGGTAGAACTCGATCGAGCGCCGGACGTCGCTCACGTCGAGGCCGATCATGCCGAGCTGGATTCCCATGTTGACTCCCTTCGACGAAGTTCGCCCCGTCTGATCGTCTGGCTACAGATAGTCATGTTTCGTGACTATCCTAGCGCGCGCCGCGTCGGGGTATTAGATGTCACGCATGCGACGCTCCGAGCGCACCGAGAAAGAGCCGAACCTCGGCATCCTCTCGGCCAAGGTCCTCTGGAGCTTCGAGCGGGAGCTGTTCGCCAAGCTCGCCGAGCAGGGCCATCCCGACATGCGCCCGCGCCACGGCGCCGTGATGGCCTTCCTCGACCGCGAGGGCACTCGGGCGAGCGACCTGGCGCGCCTGTCGGGCCGACACAAACAGGTGATCACCACCTTGGTCGACGAGCTCACCGACCTCGGCTACGTCGAGCGCCGTCCCGATCCCGACGACCGGCGGGCCAAACTGGTGGTGCCGACCGCGCGCGGCCTCGACGAGCTCAAACGCGCCGACGCGATCGCCCGGACGATCGAACGCCGGCACGCCAAGCGCCTCGGCAAGGAGGCCCTCGCCGACCTGAAGCAGTCGATGGCCGAGGTCGCCGAAGGCGGCTGAGCGTCCCCGACCGGGACGCGATAAACAGTGCCCGACCCCCATGTCCCCGACCTCGACAGAGCGCATCTGCATCTTCGCCGGCTCCTCCGACGGCAACCGGCCCGAGTTCCGCAAGGCCGCGAGCGCGCTCGGGCGGGAGCTGGCGGAGCGCGGGATCGGGCTCGTCTACGGCGGCAGCGCCCGCGGCCTGATGGGCGCCGCCGCCGACGCGGCGCTGGATGCCGGAGGGGAGGCGATCGGCGTCATCCCCGAGGCGCTCCTCGGGCTGGAGACGTACCACCGCGACCTCACCGAGCTGCACATCGTCGGCTCGATGCACGAGCGCAAGGCGAAGATGGCCGACCTCTCAGGCGCCTTCATCGCCCTGCCCGGCGGCATCGGCACCCTGGAGGAGCTGCTCGAGGTGACCACCTGGTCGAAACTCGGCATCCACGCCAAGCCGTGCGGCGTGCTCAACGTCAGCGGCTACTACGACCCGCTCGGCGCGATGCTCGACGCCACCGTGAGCGCGGGCTTCATGGCCGCCGAGTACCGCGAGATCCTGATCTTCGACCCGAGCCCGACCGCTCTGCTCGACCGCCTCTGAGCGCGGCGGCACCGGGCGCACCCGACTCGGCCGGCCCCTCGCGGACTACTGAGGGCTGGTCGCCCGCGGCGCGGTCCGCCGGCGTTCAGCCTCGGCGAAGAAGTCGACGAACGCGGATTCCTCGGTGACGGGGACTTCGAAGCGCCACAGACCCCAGACACCCTGGATCTTCTCCTGCTGAAAGGGCCGGTCGAGCGCGCCGCCGTCGTCGACGTAGACCTCCAGCATGTCGTGCTTCTTCGGCGTGATCGAGGCCTGGGCGAAGTTGACGTGGAGGCGGAAGAGGCCCTTGAAGCTCGCCCCCACCACCTCGACCATCGGCCCGTCGAGCCGCATGACGAAGTCCTCGTAGACGAGTTCCGTGGGGCCGTTGTCGTTCATTTTCGCCCCGCTCGATCGGGTCCAGGACGGAGCGACCCTCTCACAGCCGTCAGAGGCTCAGCACC
>DAIQOT010000187.1:0-7820 GCA_036787695.1 Solirubrobacterales bacterium
GTCCGTCGCAATCTTCATCACCTCGTCTTGATTCATCTCAGTGGAAGCTTTCGACGAGCGACTGGAAGACGAGCGACCAACCGTCGACCAGGACGAAGAGCAGAATCTTGAACGGCAGCGAGATGAACGAGGGGGGGAGCATGATCATCCCCATGCTCATCAGGGTCGAGCTGACCACCAGGTCGATGATCAGGAAGGGCAGGAAGATCAGGAAGCCGATCTCGAAGGCCTTCTTCAGCTCGCTGGTGATGAAGGCAGGGATCAGCACGTAGGTCGGCACGTCTTCGCGGGTCTTCGGCTTGCTCACCTTGGCCATGCCGAGGAAGAGTTCGAGGTCGGAGTTGCTGGTCTGCTTGAACATGAATTCGCGCAGCGGCACCTCGGCGCGTTCGAGCGCGACCTTGTCGGAGATGTGGTGGGCGGTCAGCGGGTCGAGGGCGTCGGTCTTCATCGCCTTCAGCGTCGGCGCCATGACGAAGAGCGTGAGGAAGAAGGCGATCCCGATCAGCACCTGGTTGGGCGGCGCGGTCGGCGTGCCGAGGCCGGTGCGGACGAAGCCGAGGACGATCAGGATGCGGGTGAAGCCGGTGGTGCAGAAGATCAGGGCGGGCACCAGGGTGAGGCCGCCGATCAGGATGAAGAGCTGGACCGCGTCCCCGCCTTCGATTTTCATCCGCGGACCGTCCAGCCGCGCAGGCGGTCGAGGGCCTTCTTGCTGAACTGGCCGACCGTGATCGGGCCGGCGGCGCGGCTCTTGGCGGGGCCGTCGCTCTCCATCTTCAGAGGCGCTGCCGCGGTCTCATCCTCCTCGACCTCGTCGTCGAGCAGGCCGAGCGCCCGCGCCTCCTCCTCGGTGTAGCTGCGGACGGGGGTGACGCCGTGCTCGCCGGAGCCGACGACCAGCACCTCGCGGCCCGCGCGGACCACGTGCAGCGAGCGGTTCTGGCCCAGCGGCAGCGTCGCCATCGACGCCAGGCCGCCGCCGGCGGCCTTCTTCTCACGACCGTGCTTGAACTGCTTCAGCACCCAGCGCAGGCCGAAGATGACCAGGATCACGATGCCGAGGCCGACGATCGTGCGAGCGATCGAACCACCTGAGGAGGCGGCGTTCGAGGCCGTCGACGAGCTACCCAGTTCGAGCAGCTGGTTTTCGCCATGCGCCGCCACGGCGGCGAATATCGGGGATATGGGGAACGTCATCGGGGATGGATCGAGATTCTTTTGTGAAGCTCGAATCCATCCCCCTAATCGGCCGCAGGCGGCGCCGCTTTAGCCCGTGAAAGCGGCCTCCCCATCTTTCCCTGCTTCTGCGCCGATCCCGTCATCACTATCGGGTGCCGCATCGACCACCGGGGCGGCGATCTCGGTGATCCGCAATCCAAGTTCCTCCTCGATCGCGACGACCTCGCCGCGCGCGATCACCCGGCCGTTGACCAGCAGGTCGACCGGATCGCCGGCCAGCCGGCCGACGGTGACGACGCTGCCGAGGCCGAGCGCCAGCGCCTCGCCGATCGTCATCCGGGTGCGGCCGATCTCGACCGCGACTTCGACCGGGACGTTCTGCAGCCGGCCGAGGTCGGCGCCGCCACCGGCATCCGGCGTCGACTGCTGCAGCTCCTCGTAGTCCATCTGCTGGGTCGTCTCCTGGGACATCGCATCTCCCTCCATCACTGCACCACCAGATCGCTGAAGACGATCGCTTTCGTTTTCACGTCGGTGGTCTTGTCCACTTCCTTGCGGATCTCAACCTGCATGTGGTGGCGGTCTTTACGCGAGGTCAGGTCGGCGGCGGTGGCCCCGGTGATCGTGTCGGTGACGATCTGGCGGACCAGCGGTTCCTGTTCGAGCGTGCCGAAGCCTTCCGGCGGCGGCGTTTCGGAGCTGCCGGTCGCCGACTGGCCGGGGGCGAGGACCAGCGCGACGGTCATTTTCGCGTAGCGGCCGTCGGCCAGGTTGAGGAGGAATTCCTTCGGCATCACGTAGACGGTGCCTTCGACCTTGACTTTCGATTCCGATTTCGGCGCCAGCACCATTTTGTAGGCGAGGCCGGCGACGACGAGAACGGCGACGGCGATGATGATCAGTTTTTTCCTGCCTTTCATTGCGGCAAGCCTCCTTCCGGACTGCTGCCGCGCAGCAGGGCTATTTCGACCCGGCGGTTGCGTTCGCGCCCGCCTTCGTCGGTGTTCGGGGCGATCGGCCGCTCGCCGGCGACGCCGCTGGCTTCGAGCCGCTTCGCCGCCACTCCGTGGCCGATCATGAAGGTCACGACGCCCGTCGCGCGGGCCACGGAAAGCTCCCAATTGCTGGGGAATTCCGAGGTCGCGATGGGTACGTCGTCGGTGTTGCCCTCGACCGAGATGTCGTGGCTGCGGTCGAGGTTGACGAGGCCGGAGATCTCGTTCAGGAGCGGCGCGGCCTGCGGCTTCAGCGTGGCGCTGCCGGAGTCGAAGAGGACGCGATCGGTGAGCAGCCGGATGACCAGGCCGCGCTGGTTGATCACGGTCTCGATCTGGTTGGCGAAGCCGTGTTCCTTGGCGTATTCGTCGAGCTTTTTCTTCAGCGCCGCGAACTGTTCCTGTTCGGCCGCCATCTTCGCTTCGCCGGCTTTCTCGACGTGGAGGGCTTCGATCGCCGCGGCGGCTTTTTCTTTGGTCGCTTCGCTGCCGCCGTTGAGGATGATCGAGCCGCCGCCGCTGAGGATGTGCGGGCTGAACGCCTGCTCGAGCGTCTGTTTCAGCGTCTTGAATTTGGAGATGTTGACGGCGGAGATCGAGAAGAGGACGACGAACAGCGCCAACAGCAGCGTGATCATGTCGGCGTACGTGAGGAGCCAGCGCTCGGAGCCGCCGCCGCCCTCCTCGCCGCCGTGGTCGCCGCGCCGCGACTGCTGGCGGCGCCGTCTGTTGGAGGTGGGACGCATCAGGCCGCGGCTTCCAGCGGATCGGCGTTCGGCGCCGCCGCCCTGGCGGGCGCGTCGGCGGTCTTGTCGGCGGCCTTCTTACGGTCCTCCGGCGGCACGAAGGCCTCGAGTTTGTCGGCGACGACGCGCGGGTTGTCGCCCGCCTGGATCGCCAGCAGGCCCTCGATCGTCAGTTCGCGCAGCGAGGTCTCCGCTTCGGCGATGTGGTGCAGCTTCGAGGCGACGGGCAGGAAGATGACGTTGGCCGAGCCGACGCCGTAGAGGGTGGCGATGAAGGCGCCGGAGATCGCCGGGCCCAGGGTCGAAGGCTGGTCGAGGTTCTGCAGCACGTGGACGAGCCCCAGCACGGTGCCGAGGATCCCCATCGTCGGCGCGAACCCGCCCGCTTTCTCGAACACCGTGCGGTCGGCGGCGGCACGGCCCGAGGCGCCGTCGATTTCGTTCTCCAGCACCTGCAGGATGACCTCGGGTTCGGTCCCGTCGACGACCAGCTGCAGCCCTTTGCGAGTGAACTCGTCGTCGAGGTCGGCGACCCCCGACTCGAGCGCCAGCAGCCCTTCGCGGCGCGCTTTTTCGGCCAGCCCGACGAGCTCGTCGACCCGTCCCTGGAGGTCGTGATGCGGGGTCGACATCGCCTTCTTGTAGAGCGACGGGATCCGTTTCACCGACTCCATCGAGGTCGCCGCGAGCGTCGCCCCGAAGGTGCCGCCGAAGACGATCAGGATCGCCGGCGGGTCGATGAAGGCGGAGATCTGGCTCCCCTCCATCATCGCGCCCAACAGCAGGCCGACGATCGCGGCCCCGATTCCTATGGCGGTAGATGCCTTCATCAGTTCTCCGCCGGGTTATCGACAGCGCGCAGCCGCGCTTCAGCGTTTTGCGGGCCGACTCGACGCAAGGCCCGCTCCAAGATGCCGACCCGCCACTCGCGGACCGCCGCCGTCAACGAGTCCGGGGACTCGTCGACGACGAGCTTCGCCCCGGTCGTCAGGGTGACGACGGTGTCCGGAGTCGACTCAACCGTGAGGATGAGGTCCGGGTTGAGGTCGAACTCCTCCGACCCTCCGAGTCGACGCAGACGGATCATCGCTTCAGGTTCACCAGGTCCTGCAGCATTTCGTCCGCCGTGGTGATCGTCCGCGAGTTGGCTTCGAAGCCGCGCTGGGCGTCGATCATGTTGGTGAATTCGGACGCGAGTTCGACGTTCGACATCTCCAGCGTGCCTGAGATCGTCAGGCCGAAGTTGCCGCCCGGGGTGCCGTCCTGGGCTTTGCCCGAGGCGGCGCTTTCGATCCAGTTGGAGCCGGTGGTGCGGACGAGGCCGGCCTCGTTCTGGAAGCGGGCGATCGAGAGGTAGCCCGCGGTGACGCGTTCGCCGCCGCCTTCCGGGATGTAGCTGACCGCGCCGTCCTGGCCGATCGACACGTCGGTCGAGCCTTTCGGCACCTGGATGTAGCTGTTCGGTTCGCCGTTGCCGGCTTCTTTTTTGCCCAGCACGTACTCGCCGCTCTGCGTCGTCAGGAAGCCTTCGTCGTTGAAGGTGAAGTTGCCGGCGCGGGTGTATTCGACCTGTTTGGAGACCGCCGGCGGGGTGCCGTCGGCGACGACGAACATGCCTTCGCCCTCGATCGCGAGGTCGGTCGTTTCGCCCGTCGACTGCAGCGAGCCGCCGCCCATCAGGTTGTCGATCGAGGCGAGCTGCACGCCGAGCCCGACCTGGGCGGCGTTGCGGCCGGCCTGGCCGTTGCCCGGCGCGGTCGCGCCGATCTGCATCTGCGACAGCGAGTCGGCGAAGGTCGCCCGGCTCGCCTTGTAGCCCACGGTGTTGACGTTGGCGATGTTGTTCGCCGTCACGTCGAGGAGCGTCTGGTGGTTCTTGAGGCCGCTTACAGCGGCGTCCATCGCGCGCATCATGGTTGGTACTTGTCCTTTCTCTCCGCGGCCCCCTCAGAAAGGTCCAGCCGTGGCTTGTGGTGTTTCCGGCGTCCCGCGTTCATGCGATGACGGCGGTGTCGATGTTGGTGAAGACCTGGGTGCGCATATGCGCTTTGTCGAGTGCGGTGATCACGGTCCGGTTCTGCACGGCGACGACGAAGGCGTTGTCGTCGACCATCACCACCGCGGCGCGGGAGCCTTTGCTGGCGGCGAGGTCGACCCCGTTTTCCAGTCGTTTGACGGTCTGCGGGTCTTCGGCCATGCCGCGGCGCTGCACCCGTTCGGCGGCGTGCTTGGAGAACTGCAGGCCTTTGGCGCTCTGCAGTTCTTCGGCGAAGTTCGCGCCCGGCGCGCCGCCGGTGCCCTGGGCGCCGCCGCCCGCGGGGCGCGCGGGGGAGACCGGCGCGACGTATCCCGTGCCGGGTCCCTGAACCGGGCCGATGCCGTTCACCGGAGTCATTTGACCTGCGACACCGCCCCCGGCGAGATGCCGCTCACGCCGCCGATCGTCAGCGAGGCTCCTTCTTTGCCGAAGTCGACCGATTCGACCGTGCCTTCGACCGTGGTCCCGTCTTCTTTGGCGTAGCTGACCTGCTTGCCGACCAGCGCCAGCGACTGGTTGGTCGAGATCATGCCGTTCAGTTCTTCGTTGGAGACGGCCAGGTTGGTGACCTGCTCGAGGGTCGAGAAGGCGGCCATCTGGGACATGAATTCCTGGCTGCCGACGGGGCTCAGCGGGTTCTGGTTTTTCAGCTGGCCGACCAGGAGCTGGAGGAACTCGTCCTTGTTCAGGCCGCTCTGTTCGGAGGATTCCTTGACTTTCTGGGCTTCGCCCGCGATCGCGGGGCTGCCACCTACTCCTTCGACTGCACTCATCGGTTGCTCCTTCCGCTCAGGCGAGTACGTCGACGAGGACGCCGCCGCCGAGGTCGATGGTCTTGACCAGATCCGGGGACGCCGGCGCGTCGGCGCCGTCGTCGGCCTTGCCGCCGGTGCCGCGGCCCGCGGGCGCCTGGGCATCGGCCCGGCCGTTCGCCGCGCCGTCGGCCGATTCGCCGCCGACCGAGATCTGCAGCGAGGCAAGTTCGAGGCCCTGGTCGGCGAGGCGCCGCTGCAGTTCGTTGGCGCTCTGCTCGAGCAGGTGCGCCGCGTGCGGGCTGTCGGCGATGACGGTCGCGGTGAGGCCCGAGCCGCCGCCGCGCAGCAGCACTTCGACCCCGCCGAGCTCGGCCGGATGTAGCGCGACGCGGGCCCGCGTGTAGCCGTTTTCGCCGGCCATCCGGATCGTCGCCTCGAGCGCCGTGGCGGGCGAGGGAGCGGGTCCGGCGGGGGAGGCGAAGGGGGCGTTGGAAGTGGGAGAGGCGGCCGGAGCCTGGGCGGGCGCGACGGTCGGGGTAGGCACGGCGGGGGCCGGCGCGCTCGACTGAGTCGCGGCCTGGCTCGGCTGCCCGGTCGTCGCGGTCGCGGTCGAAGTTTCGCCGCCGGTCGCTTCGGCCGCCTGCGCGGGCGCCGAGCCCTGGCCGCCCGGCATCGACCCACCCGGGTTGCCGCCGGTGCCGGCGTTGGCCGGCGAGCTCGACGTCATGCCGGCCTTCGCGCCACCGGCCGACGCGCCCTGAGTCGTTTCGGCTTCGCCGCCATCTGCCGCGGTCGCCGTCGCGTCACCGTCGCTCGTCGCGGTCGACCCGCGGGCCGCTTCGCCTGCCTTGCCCGGCGCCTGCCCGGCGCCGGTGATGCCGGCTTCAGCCGCGGCTTGGGCCGCGTCCTCGCCGGTCACGGCTTCGGCCGACGCCGGCAGTTCGATCTGGCCGGCGCCGGCCGTTGCCGGTGCGCTGGGGGCAGGGGTGGCGGAGGAAGTCGGTTCGCCCGTGACGGGCAGCGGCGTCGCGGTCGGATCGGTCGGCGCCGCTTCGGCGGTCGTCGCGATCGTTTCGCCCGGGAGGGCGGTGGTAGCCGTCGCGGCCCCGGGGAGCGACGCTTGCGTCGTCCCCGTGGCGCTCGCGCCCGGTTCGGTCAAGGTGAGTGGCGCGGCGGTTGCGGCCCCGACCGCAACCGCCGCCCCGGCGGCAACCGACGCTTCGCCCCCGATAGGCGTAGTGGTCGATTCACTCTGTGCCGCGGTTTCTGCCCCCGAGCCCGCGACGGGCGTGCCGGCCTGGCCGGTACCGCTCGCGGATTCGTCGCCCACGCCTTGCTTGGCTGGCGCGGTGGACCCTTCGGCCGGGGCCGCGGCGCTCGCCGGCGGCCCTTTCTTCTTGACGCCTTCCGCAGGTGCGGTCCGGGCGTTGGTGTGGCCTTCGAGCATTCCCGCGAACGGGGATCCTCGGTCCGGTGGACCCGCGCCTGGCGGCGCGGATTCCGGTGGGTCGGGTGGCAGGAAGATCGTTGAGGGCGAGGTGCTCGCCCCGGTGAAGTTCATCGTGTTCACAGCGCCGCGCCCCCGAAGGCGCCGCCGCCTTCATAGCCGGAGGCGTAGCCGAGCACCTTCTGCACGTACTGTTCGGTTTCCGGGTAGGGCGGGATCCCGTTGTACTGCTGGACCGCGCCGGAGCCGGCGTTGTAGGCGGCCAGCGCGAGTTCGGTGTTGCCGCCGAATTCCTTCAGCTTTTCGCTCAGCAGGCGGGCGCCGCCTTCGATCGACTGGGTCGGGTCGTGCGGGTCGGTGACCCCGAGCGAGGCCGCCGTTCCCGGCATCAGCTCGGTCAGCCCCTGGGCCCCGGCGGCGCTGCCGACGGTCGGGTCGAAGTGGGACTCCTGCTCGATCAATCCGGCGAGCAGGTTGGGGTTCAGGCCGTATTTGGCGCAGGCCGCTTCGATCGTCGAGGCGAACGGCACCGAGCCGGTTTCTTCGCCCGCTTCGAAGGCACCCGGGTTCGTCGACATCGGGATGGTCGTCGTCGTCGGAAGGGGGGAGGTGGTCGGCGGGGTTGGCGCGGGTGCGGGCGTCACCTTCGGGGTGGGG
>DAIQOT010000188.1:0-7805 GCA_036787695.1 Solirubrobacterales bacterium
GATCGCCGTCGCCCTCGCGGTCGGCCGGGTGCTGCCGGAGCTGGCCTCGGACTCGCCGCGCTGGCCCTACGTCCTGATCGGCGTCGGCTTCGGCCTCTACGGCATCGCGCTGATCGCCTACGGGACGCGGCGGATCGCGACGCTCGAGGGCGAAATCGGCATGTCGCCGCGCGACCGCCCGGCGATGCGCTCGATGGGGGTGCTCGCCCTGGTCGGCGTCGTCCTCGGCATCGGCTCGATCGTCCTGATCCTCGTCCAATAGTCCGGACAGACACGAAAGGGAAACCTGGCGGCGCCGGCCCGGTGCGATGATCGGCCCACGGGCCATCGGCCAGTGGGCTGGGGACCGATCGGGGACTCAGGCGAACGCAACGAGGGGACGGGCACCAGATGGACCAGCGCAAGGACGCATCGGAGTTCACCAAGGCCGCGAACGCGAAGCTGCTCGAGGAGCTGCCGTTCGAGGACCAGCGTGACTTCGAAGAGGCGACCCGCGGGATGATCGCGCCGCTCTCCACCGACGCGGTCGTCACCGAGTCGGGCAACCCGGTCTGGGACCCGAAGGTCTTCGCCTTCATCGAAGAGGGCTCCCCCGCCCCCGACACCGTCAACCCGAGCCTCTGGCGCCAGTCCCAGCTCTGCCTCAAGGGCGGCCTCTTCAAGGTCGTCGACCGGCTCTACCAGGTGCGTAACGCCGACATCTCGAACCTGACGATCATCGAGGGCGACACCGGGCTGATCCTGGTCGACCCGCTGATCTCGACCGAGGCCTCGGCGGCGGCGCTGGCCCTCTACTTCGAGCACCGGCCGCGCAAAGACGTCGTCGCCGTCGTCCACTCACACAGTCACGTCGACCACTACGGCGGCGTCAAGGGTGTGGTCGACGAGGCCGACGTGAAGGCGGGCAAGGTGAAGATCATCGCCCCGGTCGGCTTCCTCGACGCCGCCGTCGCCGAGAACGTCCTCGCCGGCAACGTGATGAGCCGCCGCGCCTTCTACCAGTACGGCGCGTTGATCCCGACCGACGCCAAGGGCCAGGTCGGCCTCGGCCTCGGGATGGGGATCTCGACCGGCACCGTCACCCTGATCCCGCCGACCGACGAGATCACCGAGACCGGCCAGAAGATGACGATCGACGGCCTCACCTTCGAATTCCTGCTCGCCCCCGACACCGAGGCCCCGTCGGAGATGCACTGGTTCATCGAGGAGCTCGGCGCCCTCACCGCGGCCGAGAACTGCTGCCACACCCTCCACAACACCTACACCCTGCGCGGCGCCCAGATCCGTGACCCGCAGGCGTGGTCGCGTTACCTCAACGAGACGATGGAGCGCTGGGGTGACAAGTCCGAGGTGATGTACGGGATGCACCACTGGCCGGTCTGGGACACCGACCGGGTGATCGAGATGCTGAGCAAGGCGCGCGACGCCTACCGCTACATCAACGACCAGACCCTGCGGCTCGCCAACCACGGTTACACGCCGAGCGAGATCGCCGAGATGGTCGAGCTGCCGGAAGAGCTGAACCGCCACTGGGGCCTGCGCGGTTACTACGGCACCGTCAACCACAACGTCAAAGCGACGTACGTCAAATACCTCGGCTGGTTCGACGGCAACCCGGCCAACCTCCACCCCCTGCCGCCCGCCGAGGCGGCCGCCAAATACGTCGAGTTCATGGGCGGCGCCGACGCGGTGCTGGCGAAAGCGCGCGACGCCTTCGACGCCGGCGAGTACCGCTGGGTCGCCGAGATCGTCAACCACGTCGTCTTCGCCGATCCCGACAACCAGGAGGCGCGGGCGCTGCAGGCCGACGTGCTCGAGCAGCTCGGCTACCAGTCCGAGGCGGGCACCTGGCGCAACCTCTACCTGACCGGCGCCAAAGAGCTCCGCGACGGCGTCCTCGACATCCCCTTCGAAGGGTCCGCCGGCCCGGACTCGGTCAAGGCGATGACGCTCGAGCTGCTCTTCAACTTCCTCGGCGTGAAACTGAACGGGCCGAAGGCGGGCGACAAGACGATCACCCTGAACATGGTCTTCACCGACACCGGCGAGAAGGCGATGCTGGAACTCGTCAACGGCTCGCTGAACCACACCCTCGACCGCACCGCGGCCGCCCCCGACGCGACGATCACCCTCACCCGCACCGCCCTCGACCGCGTCCTCCTCGGCGAGACGACCCTCCTCGCCGAGGCCGAAGGCGACGAGATCAAAGTCGAGCCCAGCGTCAAACCCCTAGCCGAACTCCTCGACCTCCTCGACAAATTCAAGATCTGGTTCAACGTCATCGAGCCGTAGCGGAAGGGGACGGCCTTAGGGCTCCGTCGCCAGCCACTCGGAGAGCTTCGTCTGGGTCGTCTCGTTGCAGAAGTAGCGGGTGTGCTCGACGCCGTCGGCCGCGGGGAAGGAGTGGAGCCGCTGGATCGGGAACTGGCTCGATCCGTTCTCCTCGTAGACACCCGCGGTCGGCACGATCAGGTCGTTTTCGGCTTTGAAGACCAGGTCGGCGAGGCGGTCGGCGACAAAGTCCCGCAGTCCGGCGCTGACCGGCTCGTAGTCCGAGGCGAGGGCGAAGTAGTCCGCCTTGGCCGGCGTCGCGGTGTTCAGCGCCTTGAGGAAATCTCCACCGGGCGCCATCGAGACGAGCCCGTCGAGTCCGCCCAGGGCGCCGACGGCGATCTGCTTGACGACCGAGATCACCGCCTGGATCACCTCGAGCATCCCGGTGTCGGGGAAGAGGTTGACCAGGCTGGTGTAGGTGTCAATCAGGTCGCCGAAGTGTTCGGGATCGCCGAGCAGGGTGCCGTTGTTCGGGCTTGCGACGAAGGCGACCCGGCGCACGTCGACCGAGCGGGATCCGAGAGAGATCTCCGACTGCCGCTCGGCGAGGACGCGGCTGACGAGTCCGCCGCGCGAGTGGCAGACGATGTCGAGCTCCAGCTTCGTTCCCTCGGGGATCCGTTGGATCAGCCAGTCGACGTTGGCGTACGGGTCCTGGGAGAGGGTGTAGTGGTCGAAGGCGAAGACACGGCCACCGTAACGTTGGCGCATCTGCTCAAGGAAGGTGAGAGGGAGAAGACCGAAGCAGGTGTGAGCGCGGCTGAACGTCCCGTGCACGAAGATCAGCGCGCGGCCGGCGCCGAGCTGCCCCCAGCGCTCGCCCTCGACCAGTGGAGGTTCGGCCGATTTGTAGTTCTCGGGCGAGAACTCGCGCACCCGGTAGGGCCGTTTCTTCTCCTCCCAGCGCGCTACGAAGTGGTCGCCGACCTCGCCCGCGACCTTGTCGATCAGCTTGAACGCCAGCACCTTCAGCAGCTTCTCGCCGACCACCCCGGCGAGCCCCCGCGAGGTGCCCGCCTCGAATGCCGGCGCCGGGGGCACGTGCCGGCGGACGAGGTAGGTCCGCACACCGTTTCCCCCACGCGATGCGACCCCCGTCGGGTTCTCCGACTCGGCGAAGTTCCAGGTCATCACCCCAGCCTCGTCGGTGCTCAGCAGCACCTGGCCCCAGCCGTCAGCGGGGGCGGGGGCATCGACCTGGATGGCCGCCTCCCCGGTAGAGGTGCTGCGCGACTCGGCAGCTTGGACCCCCAGGATCTCGCGGGTGTCCCTGAGGATCACAGCGTGCTGCGGTTCGAGGCCCTCGCTCGCCAGCGCCTGGTCAAACTCGTCGGTGACGAGACTCTCACCTCGCATCGCTCCCGGGTTCGTCTGCACCTGCTCGGCGACGCCGCTCAGGCCAGGGGTGCGCAGAACCAACCCGGCGACTTCGACAGCTCCTCCCCCCGGCTCAAGCGCCAGCATCGCCGCGCACCATCAGCATGTCGGGGTGACCGAAGAATTGGTAGGCCAGTTGGGTCGAGGAATTGGTCGAGCTCTCCTTCTTGAACGACCCGCGTTGGTCACGAAGGAACGCTGCGGGCGATGTGCCTTTGAAGGCCGCCTCGTAGAAAGATTTGGCAAGTGCACGGGCGCGCCTGTCGTCGACTGACCAGAGCGGCGCGACCACAGCGCAGGCGCCGGCGTGCAGGAAGGCGGACGCGAGGCCGGCGTAGTCGCCGAGGACCTCCGCTCCCGTTCCCACCTGACAGGCGTTAAGGAAGACGAAGCGAGGCGGGTCAAAGGTCACGCCATTGACCGTCGTGGGGTCGAGAACCTCGCGATCGACGAGGAGGATCCCGTCCTCGGCTTCATGCGGCCCATATCGTCCGTGGACGGCGAAGTGAAGGATGTCGGACTGGGGGTCGCCTTCCAGGCATTTGTTGACGGTGTCGATCCTCGCGTCGACCTTCTTCGCTTCGTAGGTCAGGTGCAGGTCTTCGGCCTCTTCCTCAGCTTCCTTAAGACGCTTCAGGTTCGCCGTTTCGTACGTTCCCGAGACGACGGCGATCGAGTTGGCTTCGGCGGTGCGGGGTGGCGGCGTCGGCGGTCGGCTTCGGGCGCCTAGTACCCAACGGCCCACCGTTGCCTGGGCGCCGAGAAACCTCGCTCGGTCCGCGTCCAGTGGGACCTCCATCTCGGCGAGCTCCCAGGGGACGTACGGCTCTTCCGAGAGCAGGAGAACCGACGGCGGCTCTCCGCCGTTCCGCTCGGCGACTTCGGCGAGGAGGTCCCACGTCTCGGCCGGCATCTGGTCGGCGATCCTCCGACCGAGGCCACGCAAATTGCTGTGCATGTCGGCTTTCCCCTCGTGGGCGGGCACTGCCCTGACGATGTCCGACGCGAATTTCTGCGGCTCGGAGCCGATGTCCGAGGAGATCCCGTTCTTCGGGGTTTTCACCTCCGGGTGTTTGCTCTTGAAGGTCCAGAGCAGCCCACGATCCCGGTTCGCCGGGTCTTTCAAGATCGCGATCTCAAGGTCGGTCGGTTTCCAATCCTCCGGCAGCCAGACCTCGAAGCCCGGCTCGATCGGCTCCGGCTCCGCCGCGGTCTCTTGATGGTCCCGGCAGACCGCGATCGGACGCACGGCCTGGCCGATCGTTTGGCCGTCGACCGAGTACAGGGCCTTCAGCAAGAGCGGCCGGACACCCTCCTCCGACGCTTCGGGGATCAACCGCAGGACCCCGGCCGGGTACGGGGCGCCGGCCGAGACTTTTAGCTCCACGGTCCAGTCGTCCCCATGCTCGAGTCGGAACCCGCTGGTGACCAGGTGGATCGTGAGGAGGTAGGAACCGCGGACAGAATCAGGCAAGGTCATCTTGCTGCCGCCGACCTTCGGGTCGGGGTCCGGGGAGAGGCCGAGGATCACGTCGAAGGGCTCCTCGGCATAGACGACGTCCGGCGCACCGAGGCGAGCGTAGGAGCGCCGCGGCGGTTCGTCGCTGTGGACGGGCGCGAGCCCGCCGCCATCCGTCAGGTCGAGCAGCACCGGCTCCTCGGCAAGCTCGGCGGCGCTCGGCCGCGCCCCTGGGTCGGCCGCCATCGCCCGCTCGATCATCGGCTCCCAGGAGTCGGACACCCCGGGGCGCACGGCCTGGATCGATCGGCGCGCCTCGGGCGGCTCGCCGGTCAACGCCGTGTAGGCCACCGCCCCCAGGCCCCAGACGTCGGCCGCGCGCGAGCCGCGGGCGCCGGTGACGATCTCCGGCGCCGCGTATTCGGTCTCCATCGGCTCCACCACCACGGCGCCGAGGTCGGCCAGCGCCTGCTGCAGCGGCGGCGCCAGCGAAACCTCGTCGTCCTCGCCGATGAAGAGCGTCTCGGGCGAGACCTCGGCGTGGACGACGCCGCCGTCGTGGAGAGCGGCCACCGCCGCTGCCGTCTGCTCGACGATCGCCGCGACCCGCTCCTCGGACAGCGCCCCCTCGCGATTGACGATCTCGGCGAGGGTGCGATCCGGCGCCAGATCCATGGTTACGAAGACCGAGTCACCATGGTCACCGACTTCATAGATGCGGCGCAACCCTCGGTGTTCGATCGTCGCGAGACGTTCCAGCGCATCGCGCACCCGGGCGCGGAGCTCGGCGTCTTCGCCCAGTTCGAGCAGCCCCAACTCCACCTCGCCGTCCGGCCCGGTGGCGCGGAAGTCGGTCCCGTATCGGCCCTGCCCGATCCGCTCGATCACCCTGAGATCGCCTATCGCCAAGTCCCGGCGGAGCCTCGTCATCGGCCGAACCTATACGGCGTTCGGCCGCGAGAGAAGGGGTCGTCCAAGAAACTCAGTGTTTTCCGAGCGGAGCCATCAGCGGGGCGAGGAGGCATCCGTTTCGACCCGAGCTCCGTTGCTGAGGCAGGCAGACCGAGAGGTCGACGACGGGCTTCAGGAGGGGTGACGCGGCAGTGGGTGCGAGCACAATCAAGGTGACGGACGAGGAGCTGATGGTCCGCGCCCAGGGCGATGACGCCCTCGCGTTCGCCGAGCTCTACGGACGCCACGTCGAGGATGCGCTGCGTATCGCCGAGGACATCTGCCGGGACCACGACCGGGCCGAAGAAACGGTCCAGGACGGGTTCTTCTCGATCTGGCGGAGCCGCGCGGAGTACCGGCCGGGGCTCGGCAGCTTCGGCATCTGGTCGATGCGGATCGTCCACAACCGGGCGGTCGACTCGTTCCGGGTGATGAGAGGCAGACCGCGTCTCCAGGCGGAGACCCAGGACGGGGACCCCCTCGAGGAAACCGGCGAGGACCCGACGCTCGCCGCGGCGATCGCGGCCTCCGAACGGGCACAGATGCTCGACGCCCTTCGCCACCTCCCAGACCGCCAGGCGGAGGTCATCGTCCTCTCCTTCTACGGCGATCTGACCCTCTCCGAGATCGCCCACAGACTCGAAATCCCGACCGGCACGGTGAAGGGACGGATGAGGCTGGGCCTGGAGAAGCTGCGGGGCGAGTGGGCCCTGATCGAGCGCCGAAGTGTCGGTCGAGTGATCCATTAGCGCCTTGGGGACGCATCAGATTGATCAACGTCACTTCCCCAAAGGAGCCATATGGACCCCGAAGCAACGCTTGACCAGATCGATGTCAACGGTGACATCGCCGAAACCCACCACAACGCGATCGAGTCGCTTGAGTCGGGCGACACCCGTCTCAGCTTCCTGAAGAAGGCCGGTCTGGCCGGCGGCGCGGTGATGGGCAGCGGTGCCCTGATGGCCGCTCTCACCCCGGCAGGCGCGATGGCCGCGTCCGGCAAGGGCCGTCCGCCCGCGAGCTTCGGAAAGGGCGACATCGGCATCCTCAACTACGCCCTGACGCTCGAGTACCTCGAGGCCGCGTTCTACAACGAATGCACCAAGAACAAGGTCGCCAAGGGAGCCGAGCAGTCGGCCTTCCTGAAGCGGACCACCGCCGACGAGAACGCTCACGTCGCGTTCCTGAAGAAGGCGCTCGGCTCGAAGGCCGTCGCCGCCCCGAAGGTCGCTTTCGGCGACGCGACCAGCAAGGCCAAGTGGCTCCCCACCGCGATGGTGCTGGAGAACACGGGCGTGAAGGCCTACGGCGGCCAGGCGCTGAACATCAGCTCCCCCGCCTACATCTCGGCCGCCCTGTCGATCTGGGCCGTCGAGGCGCGTCACGCGTCGGTCGCCGGCCTGCTCGTCAAGGCCGCGCCGGACGGCATCTCCCCTGAAAAGGGTGCCTTCCAGACGACCGCCACCGCGGCGGAAGTCCTCAAGGCAGTCGAAGGGACCGGCTTCCTCGTCTAGGGACCGCTCTCTCGACCGCCGCGGAGCCGGGCATCGCGCCCGGCTCCGCCGGCGGTCAACCGCACCGCATCTCCACCCCACCCGCACCAACCAATCGGAGGCACCATGCCCAACGTAGGACCAATGGAGATCATCGTCGTACTGATCATCGCCCTGATCGTCTTCGGGCC
>DAIQOT010000038.1:0-22051 GCA_036787695.1 Solirubrobacterales bacterium
TCGGCGAGGCGGTCCCCGCGGCTTGCTGCGGGTAGTCGTCCCAGGTGCGCCCGTCGAGTTCGCGTCCGCCGGACTTGGGCCTGTGGCCGCCCCACTGCTTGAAGAAGAAGGCAGCGTCTTCGTCTGCGCACTGATCGCGGAGTTCGAGCAGCCACGATTCGTCGACGCGACGGTGCCCTGGACCGGACTCGCCACCGGCGATCAGCCAGTCGATGCCGCCCAAGTTCAGACCTTCGAGAGGTCCAAGAAGGGGCTCGGCGGATATGAAACGCACCGCCGCAGGTACTTCCCTGAGCCGGTCGGCTCGATTTACAAACCGACGGTTCCCGATACTGACGCCCATCCATACATTTGGGGGCCAGGGCAGGGCAGGCGCAAGTTCGGAGAGTCGGCTCTCCCGCTTCGTTAGGACCTGGAAGACGTGGTGGGAGGCGCTCTCCATCACCTCGAAAACCCGACTGATGTATTCGTCGGGAACGTCCTCATGGAACAGGTCGGACATGCTGTTCACGAAGATGCGCCGCGGGCGACGCCATTTCATCGGATGGCCAAGGCGCTCAGGCCAGAGCCTCAACGCGAATCCCTGCTCGTATGGGTGATCGGCAACTCCCTTCCAGCGTTCCGCGAAGGTCTTGGCGTAGCAGTGAGCGCAGCCAGGGGAGACTTGGTCGCAGCCGGTTACTGGGTTCCAAGTCGCCTCGGTCCACTCGATCGCGCTGTAATCAGACATGGTTGTGAATTCGCCGCGGGCTTCCCAAGTCCGCTTCCTTGTACCCGATCTTGCCGTCCGCCCATATCCGGGCCTGATGGACGGGGTCTCGTCCCCGGCGTCCCCACGTCCCCGTCTGGAAGCTGCACCCGGTCTGGTCATACGAGGTCGTCGGGCGCGTCCCCGTCGTCCCCGCGTCCCCACCGGAGGCGACACTCGGTTAATTCCCGGGCGGTTGGGGGCGGTGGTGCCACTCATTTGCGCCCCGCCTCGAGAGCCAGGAAGCGTCGGCTCCCTTGTTGCGTTCTCGCGGCTTTGCACAGCTACCCGGGGCTCCCCGACTGATGGGCTCGCGATTACGAATTGCGAGCGCGGGGAAAGGATTTGCCAATGAGATGCCGCCTCACGACTCTGCTGCTTGCGTTGCTGCTATTTGCCGTACCGACTCCGGCTCTGGCGGCTAACCCTTTCCAGCGATTGGCGCATCGCTCGTTCCAGGGCAGGTCGATCGTGGGGACCCAGGGTAGGCATCCGGTCCAGCACCCTGCCGACGTCGACGTGTTCTTTCGTTGGGTCGAACTAAACGGCTATCACGCCGGAACTCCGACGGTGTACTGGAATTCAGGCTGCAACGGTCACGATTATCTCTTGACCGTTGGGCATCAGCGACTCCATACCTATGAAGAAATCAAGACGCAAAAGCAATGCACGGGCCAACAAAAGCTTGAAGAACACTGGCTCGAACGTTTCTTCGTTGCCGATCCGACCTGGTCATTGGCCGAAGGACGATTGACCCTGGCCTCTGGTCCGCGCCGAGTCATCCTGGTGGGCAAGTGGAAGCTCGGTACCAATTCTTAAACGCTGCACTCGGTGTGGAACTGTGAGGTCGTCGGTGGCGGCTCGGTTTTCGCTCATGTGAGGTCACTTACGGAGCGTTTCCGCGTCCCCGTCGAGAGGCCGCACCGGTGCGGCAGCGGGCAGGATCGCGCTGGCGGGGATGCCTGAGGGGCTTCGGCGCGATAGCTGGCATCGTCAATCCGAGGAGCAACGGCTCCGCTCGGTCAGCCGACCAGCTGGCCGAGGAGCTTTTCCAAGCGGTAGGAGGTGGAGAACGATTCTCCGCTGGTCAGGTCGGTGACGGATGCGCACGCTTCTTTGACCGTGGCGAAAAATTGGACTTGGCTACCCCCGGCGTAGTCGAGGGCGATCAGGTAGTAGACCTCGGGTCCGCCTCCGCACCCTTCGGATTCACCGAGGACTTGGACCTTCGGCAGTGAGTTGAGGAGGCCTGCCAGATTCGAGAGCGGCGTACCATGCAGCTTGCTCGATTTGCGGGAGACCTTACCCACCGCCCCTACGAACTCTTCCAGGCAGAGAAGACCGCCCGTCGGGTGCGGTGCGACGGCGTGCCCTACGGTGCCGGGGACAATTCTGACCCCTTCGAATTCGGTCAACTTTTTAGGGCAGCGGCCGATCACCTTCGCCGGCGGCACCGTCTGGTCGACGGTTAAGGCCCGGGTTGCCGCCGGATGATCGGGCGTGCTGACCATCGTGCTCGGCAGCGGGTGGTCAGAGCCGCCGCCGCAACCCGCAGCGAGCAGGCCGGCAGCCAGGAACACGATGACAAGTCTCCTCATGCCTTCGAAGCTACCCAAAGGATCGCTGCGCATTCAGCTCCGGTGTGGGGAGTGACCGCGCGTGGGTGCTGCCAGCGCGAAGGTGGGGCGATACGACCGGTGAACGCCTGCACCGGCCGGGGTAGCGCGTATCCGCCGTCCCCGCGACCCCGTTGGAGGGCTGCACCCGGTTTAAAGATGTGAGGTCATGGGCCTGCATTGATCCAGTCCGGCGGGTGGGGGGAGCGGCTGACCCTGACGCGATTGACTGACTGAAGTGCAACCGATTCCGGCGATACGATTTAGCCATGACCAAGGCTGAATTGCATCGCCAGATCGATGCTATGACCGACGAGGAAGCGGCCGAGGTGAGGCTGATCTACGCGGCGGACTGGCCTTCGAAGGTCACCTCGATCGACGAAGTCCGCAGGCGGCTCGGCACCAGCCCGATGAGCTCGGACGATTTCGACCGCCACTTCGGAACGCTGCCCACCGACGGCGAGGGGTAGGGCCTTGAGCGCGGGTGGGGGTCCGCGCTTCCCGGTCCGGGTAGACGAGAAACTCCTGGCGGAGGATCTCTCTCGCACCGCCAGGGCGGCGTCGGCAGCGATCGAGTCGGTGATGGTCGACGTTCGCCGAGACGGTGTGCCGTATGAATGGTTGCGGCGCTGCGAAGAGGAAGGGCGAGATGGGACTCGCCTCGGCGGCTGCGTCAAGTTCTATCTTCCGCGTCCTGCTGGGCGGTGGGGAGCAGTGCTGGCCGGTGACGAAGAAGCGACGAAGCCAGCCCTTGTCCTCGTCGCTGTCGGCGAGCGACACCCGGCGCAGCAGTGGAAGCCGAGCGTCTACGAGATCGCCCATCGGCGGCTGAACAGATAGGTGCTTGCTTCCCATCGCGGCTTGTCCGTAGGTGGTGAGGTCGACTTAGCGCGGTGGGTTGGCTTCGGTCCCGACGGGCCCTCGAACCGCGCAGCGGCCATTGCGGATCGTCGTGGCTGTGCCGGACCGCCGGGGGCAATTGCTCGATTCGTCCAGATTTTCTTGGTGCGTCGGCTTCAGGTTGGGATCGTCCGCCGGTCTCGTCCGCTCGCGCCCACACTCTTCGGAAGGATCTACATGAAGCGCCTGAGCGGAAAGCTCACCTACGCGAACGTCGTCGCGACGCTCGCCCTCTTCCTCGTCCTCGCCGGTGGCACCGCGTTCGCGGCGAAGCAGATGCTGCCCGGCAACAGCGTCGGCACCAGGCAGATCAAGAAGGAAGCCGTCACCCCGGCGAAGCTCAGCGGGGCGGCGAAAGCGGCGCTCACCGGAGCCCAGGGGCCGAAGGGCGATGCCGGACCGCAGGGACCGAAGGGCGACGCGGGACCGCAGGGACAAAAGGGTGACGCCGGTCCGAAGGGCGACCCGGGAGAACCCGGTCTGAGGGGAGAACCGGGACCTTTCCCGGCGACTCTGCCTGCCGGGAAATCGCTCTCGGGATACCTCGAGATCCTCGCCGAAACCACGCCGATCACGACCGAGTCGGCCTCTTTCGCCTTCCCCCTCACGGCGGCGCCTACCGAGCACTTCATCGCCTCCGGCGAATCGGCCCCCGCCGGCTGCACGGGTGATTCCACCGACCCGGGGGCGGAAGCAGGGAACCTCTGCATCTTCGTGTTGAGCAGCGCCAACGTCGGCGAAGCCGGAGAGACCGGACCGGAAGGCGGCGACGAAGTCACCGACCCACGAGGGTTCGCCGTTTTCGCCCGGCCCCAAGGGGCAGGCATCTACTTCCTCAAAACCCGCTGGGTCGTGACGGAGTAGGAGCGGTTCAGGCGAAGACGGCGAGGAAGCCATCAGGGGACTTAGGTCCCTTGTCAGAGCGCAACGACAAATCACACTCGTCCCGAACCTTGCGAGTAAAGGAAACGAATGGCCGACGAGGAGATCGACAAGCAGAGCTGGGCGGTGCTTCAGGAGCTTTGGGAGACCCCGGTCGGGCGCCGCTGGGTACTGAAGGCAGGGCTCGGATCCGCGATCGCTCTCGGTGTCCGGCTGTACGGTTGGCCCGGGCTCGCTCCCGCCAAGGCCGCCGTCCCTGCCGAGCGGGCAGCCGGGCCGGTGGAGGCCACCTACCAGTTCCGGCTGGGATCGCTGCCTGGAGTTTCGGACCTCACTCTCGTGGCGAACGGGGCCAGGACTCCGCTTGCCGCTCACACGCGCGCGAGCCGCGCTGAGCTCCGCCAGAGCGGCGGCCTATGGCGAACGGCCGATGTCTCGGCGCTGACCCACCACGCCTCCGGGGTCGAGTTGCCGGGCGATCGCCCCCTGCTGATGACGGTGCTCGGCCGGCGGGGCGGCGACACGGTCGTCGTCGGCCAGAAGTGGCACGTTCCGGCGTCGGTCACCTCTCGGCTCGCGGCCGCAACCTACAAGCTGTCGGGCACGATGGCCCCCGTGGTCGGGTCACCGCGACGCCTGGATGAGCTCGGCGTCGACCCGTATCGCCTACGTCGACCCGAGGAAGCGGTCCAGCTGGGCTCGGTCGTCGGACTGGACGACGCGGCGTTCGGATTGATCTCCGTACACCCGAACATCGCCACGATCGCGCCCGATGCGCACAAGGTCACGGAAGCGCTCCTCACCGCGACCCCCGAGCTGGACACGCTCGCCAACCACATCGCCTCGATGCAGACGGCGGGACGTGACTACGCGACCTACGACACGGCGGTCGGCGCCGACGGCAAGCCGTACGAGATCACCTTCCCCGCGGCCAAGACCGGCCCGGAGCTGAAGACCACGTTCGAGACCTTCGCGCTGAACGACCGCGACGCCAAGCTGAAGTCGGCGCTGAGGTCCGCGGTCACCGTCGGGATCACCACCGTTCGCGACAGCAAAGAGCTGGGAGCGGTGATCGAAAAGCCGCTGGTCGACGAACGCACGAAGTCCTCCGGGACCTGGATCCAGCCGCAAGGCGTCACCCCGCTGGTCCGCAACCAGACCGCCGCGCTGAAGGCGAGCAAGGTCGACGTCAACATCAAGAACACCGGCCTCAACTCGGGCACCTACGTGGCGGCGAACGGTGACTTCGCGAACGGCAAAGCGCCGCTCAAGCTCTACAACAACTACGTCCGCTGGGTCTCGGTGTACGTCCAGTACCTGGGCAAGGGCGGGAAGAACCTCTCCGCCGACCCGGCGGCCAAGTTCCCCGACACCCCGTACGCAAAGTCGCTGGGACTCCTACCGCAGGTGTTCACCGTGCTCGGCGTGCCGCTCTGGGACACCAACACGATCGAGGTCGAGCTGGAGTTCCCGAAAGGAGCGCACGCGGCGCGCATCCTGATGTGTGGGCTCGGCGCCGACATCATGGGCGGCGGCTGGCGACAGTACTTCCCCGACAACGCCTATCCGGGCCGGGTCGCCCCGACCGACGAGGTGCTCGTCCCCGCTCTGCTGACCGGCATCCTGACGATCGGGATGAACGTCTTCGCCCTGGCGACGGACGTCGACATCGCCGTCGCCTGGTCCGGGATCAGGAAGACGATCCAGCGGAGCTCATCGACCTTCAAGGACTTCGCCGAGCTCCACTTCATCTTCCGCCAACTGTTCGTCGACGTGGGCGGGGCCGCGTTGTCGTTGACCGCGGCGGAGGCCCTCGCCGCGTCGATCGCCGCCGGCGCCGGGACCTACGAGGACGTCAAACACAACGGTCACGACCTCAGCAACCTCTGGAACATCGTTCTCGGCCTGGCGAGCGTGATCCCGAAGTTCCTCTTCAGCCCCGCGGCGGGCAAGATCGCGGGCGAAATCGCGCTGCAGATGCTGGAGCTCGAGACCGCGCAGAAACTGGCCGAGGCGTTGCCGGTCATCGGCCAGGTGCTGGCGGTGATCTCCGCGGTCGGCGACGCGGCGACGCTCGCCGAGGTGGCGGCCGAGACGATCGTCTCGCCCTGGGTGATCGAGAACGAAGTCAGTGTCACCTACGACGCCACGATCACGATCTCCCCCGACGGACGGGCGAAGACGTTTCCTGCCACGGCCCGCTCCTGGCGGCTGGAGGCATCGATCGAAGGAGCGCTGACGCTCGATCCGATAACCGGCCCGATCAACCAAGGGGGAAAGCTCCAGTCGCAGCCGCTGTCGGTGAAGGTCGCCACGCCGTTCGGTGGCAAGGACATCCAGTGGACCGTGGTGTTCCTCGACGGCGCCGATCGCCAGGTCGGCGGCGGCGCCTCGACCAAGTTGCCCAACGACGACCCCACCAACCCGCCGTCGAACGTCGCCTTCGCGATCACCCAGCTGCCGGCGACGATCACCGACTCGACCGTCTTCGAGCGCACCGCGACCACCACCTACGACCCCGCCGCCGGCGGCTACACCTGGTCCGACAAGGTCGCGGTCACCGGGACGGTCCACCAGAAGGGCGTCCAGGAAGTCACCGGCGCGGCGGTCGCGACCCTGGCGGGCGTCGCCGGCATGGTCTTCAAGCAGGGCGACCACTTCTACGTCCGCGGCGTGCCGGTCGCGCAGGACGGCAAGACGATCGAGCTCGGCACCGCCCGCGTGAAGAGCTTCGCCCGGCGCCCGTTCCTGCTCCTCGACCCGTTCGTCGAGGCCAACGACGGGCGCAACCACGTCCTGCTCGAGCCCGACGACGAGTCCGACGCCTACCACGTGCGACGCGTCAGCCTCGACCCCAGGTCCGGTGACATCTCCTGGGATCCCGCCGTCAACCTCGGCACCTTCGCGCTCCCGGTCTCCGATGCCGCGCTGCACTCCTCCGGCAAAGTCGTCGCGATCAACACCAACAGCGGCCGCCTCGGCTGGATCCAGCCCGCCGACACGCCGCGACCGCAGCTCGCGACCTTCGTCGCCGGGCCGGGCACCCGGGTCGGCCTCCTGCGCTCGCCGGTCGCCGTGGCGATCACCAATCCCGGGACCGTGTTGGTGCTGGAGGCGGGCACCGCGCAGATCGCGGCGTTCGACCTCAACGGCAACCCGGCGCGTTACTTCAAGGCCGACGAGGGCTCCGAGCGCGCGTTCAGGATCCCGCTCGCCTCCGCGGGGCGCCCGCTCGACATGGCCGTCGACGGCAGCGACCAGATCTACGTCCTCTACGTGACCGGGGACGGGGACGCGGTGCCGGATTACCGGATCGACGTCTACACCAAAGGCGGCGAGCTCTTCAACAAGGCCAGCAGCTCGACCAACGTCCCGCGCCTGGCGATCGACTACTGGCGCAGCATCTTCGCGGCGAACTACGACCCACTCACCGATCTCGGGACCGCCACCAAGAGGGTCGACCCGCGCCTCGGCGTGCCCGAGCCCTCGCTGAGCCGCTTCGACCCGACCGGATGAGGGCCGGCTCGGCGATCGCCCGCCGGGTGCTCGTCGCCGCGGCGACGGTAGCCCTCAGCCTCCTTGGCGCCCAGGCCGCCGCTGCGGCCGGCGGTCCCGCCGCTGCGCCCCACTGCGAGCGCGCCGCGAAGGCGCCCTCTCCGCCCCCGGGCGGGGCGGTCTTCGCGCGGCCGCTGCAACCGGGGACGAACCCGAACGTGGTCGTGATCCCGGCCCATTCGACCTGGACTCCCACCGGATCCTGCGCCTCCGCGGAGGAGGTGATGACCCATCCGGGCTCGATCGAGGTCGGCAGGGGAGGCGCGGTACTCCTCCGTGGCACCGAAACCCTCGGCGCGGGCTTCCCCGGCGTCGTCCGCGAGCTGTTCTCCGCCTGGGGCGCGAAGGACGACAACACCCATCCAGACCTCTTCCCGTCCGCCCACCCGATCAGTTGGCAGAAGACGACCGAAGCTCGGGCCGTCGATCCGCAGTATCTCCTCGACCAGTTCGCCTCCTGTCGCCAGTGCGACCTCGAGAACGTCGACTACCGGCATGACCCCGACAATGCCAATCTGGTCGCGTACGAGAGAGACCTCGAAGGTGCCCACCTGCAGGGCTCGACCCTGCGAGGGGGCTTCCAGTTCTTCAACTTCTCTCACGCCGATCTCCGCGACGCGAACCTCTCTGGCGCGAATCTGTTTGCCGCCACCTTCAACCGCACCAGGGTCGATGGCACCGACTTCGACGGAGCGAGCCTGATGGCCACCCAGTTGACCTCACTGCTCTTCGACCGGCCGCCACATCTCGCGAACGTGATCGTCGGCGGGGCGCCGGTCTGCACCAGCTTCAAGGACACGGACCTTACGGGCACGGGGATCACCCTCGCGCGGATCGAGATCCGCGGCCAGTACGGCAACTGCTCCGAGTTTCCGTTGCTGCAAGGGAGCACCGCGCCGCTCAGCGTCCTCGCTGAGGCGGTCAAACTGGGGCGGACCGCGGGCGCGAAGTTCAACTTCGACGGGGCGACCTTCGTGGCGAGCGCCGGGGACCGGGCGGCCCTCGCCGGGGCCGACCTGAGCGGCCGGCGGATGAAGGGGGCGCGGTTCGTCGGCTTCCCGGCGAGCCTCAGGAAGACCGACTTCCGGGGGAGCGGGCTGCAGGACGCCGACTTCGACGGCGCCGACCTCTCCGGGGCCGACTTCGGAGGCGCGAAGCTCGCCGGCGCCTCGTTCCGTGAAGCCGACCTCGCGGCGGAGGGCGACCTCCGCGGCGCGACCTTCGCCGGCGCCGCCACCGACCTGTCGCGGGCGAGCTTCATCGACGCCGACATCAGCGGCGCCAGCTTCGTCGGTGCCGACCTGTCCGCGTCGGTGTTCTCGCACGCGCTCGCCGAGGACACGAACTTCGGCGGGGTCCGGGCCCCGAAGGCGGTGTTCACCGGCGCGCACATCTACGGCAACGGCCACGCCTTCGACAGCGCCGACAACCTGCGCGACGTCGACTTCAACGGCGCCGTGCTGCTCGGCGACGTCGACGAGAACGGCGGCTTCGACCTCACCCACGCCGACCTGGCGGGCGCGACGTTCGACGGCGCCCAGTGCATCGGCTGCAACTTCACCGGCTCGACGCTCGACGACGCCAACTTCATCGGCGCCTACCTGCCGGGGGCGATCTTCGCCGACGTCCAGAGCATGAAGGGCGCGAGGCTCCACGACGCCTGGCTCTACTGCGGCGACCGCCTCAACACCGCTTGTCCGACCGTGGGCGCCGCCACCGATCGGTGGCGGTGGCCTCTGGCGCTCGGCTCGGGAGAGGACTACGGCCCGGTTCCATTCCGCCCGACGAACCTCGGCAACGCGCCCTTGGGCGAGGTCGCTACCTGTCCGGACGGCAAGCGCGGCTCCTCCGCGCCCGCGGGCTGCGAACCCGCCAACCTCCTCCCGGCCGCCAACCACGCGCCGCCGATCCCGGCTCCCTGCTCGGCGGCCGGACCGGGCACGTGCCCGGTCGCGACCTCGACGCTTGCGGACACCTCGAGCGCGGCCCCCGAGCCGGGGGCACCGGTCGCCCTGGCGGCCGTCAGTCCGGCGGACTGGGCCGGCACCGCCCGGGGACGCGGCGTCTACGCGGCGTTCGGCGACGGGACGATCCGCCTCCTCGAGGGCCGCGCGCAGGAGCGGATCGCCGGCCGGCCCGGCGATTTCTGCAAGGAGGGTCCGTGCGGCGACGGCGGCCCGGCCAAGGACGCCCTGCTGGGCGAAGTCACCGGCATGGCGGTCGGCGTCGACGGGTCGCTGTACGTGGCCGACGCGAAGCTCCATCGGGTCCGGCGGATCGATCCGTCCGGGCGGATCACCACCGTCGCCGGCAGCGGCCGACTCTGCGTCCAGGAATTGCGAGGCGACTGCGGCAACTCCGGGTCGGCGACCCAGGCTTCGCTGGCGGGCCCGTTCGGCGTCTGGGTCGATCCCGAAGGACGGATCTACATCGCCGACGGCTGGATGGGAGTCCGCGTCGTCGGTCGCAACGGATACATCGGGTCGGTCATGTCCGATCGCCCCGATGTCCACGCCGTCGTCGGCGACGCGTCGGGTGACCTCTACGCGACCACCGACCGATACCTGCTGAAGATCGACCTCGAGGAACAAGACGTGACCCGGGTCGTCGGCACCGCAAGCCCCGGTTTCAACGGCAACAAGACGACTCACCACACCCTGGCCCGCGGCACCGACGTCCAGATATCCGATCCGCGCGGCCTGTCGGTATCGCGCGACGGGGACATCCTCTTCGCCGACGGCGGCAACGACCTGATCCGGGCCTACGTCCCCTCCTCAGGCCACGTCAGCGATGTCATGGCGGGCGTCGTGGCCGACGGATCGCCGGTGGCCGGCTTCAACGGGGACGGTCATTACGCCACCGAAACCGAGCTCGACGGTCCCACCGCCGTCGCCTCCCTGGCCGACGGCGAGTTCGTCGTCGCCGATACGGGCAACGGCAGGGTGCGGAAGTTCGGGCCCGGACCCCGCTGACGAGCGCCGCTACCGCCTGAGCTTCAGGCTGAGCGAGCTCGTCACGCTCGTTCCCGGCGCGGAGGCGGTCACCGAGACGGTCGACTTCTTCTTCGCCTTGGTGGTCAGCTGGACCCGGAACGTCAGGGTGAAGCTGTGACCCGGCGCCAACGTGGGCAGCTGCTGCCGTTCGGGTTTGGCCAGGACGCCGTTCGGGGCCTTCAGCCTCAGCGAGCCGGCGGCGGAGGCGCCCGCGCCGGTGTTCGTCACCCTGACGGTGACCGACTGCCACTTTCCGGACCTCAGCGCCAGCGGCTTCAGCCTGGCGATCGAGAGGGCCGGCGGAACGGGCGCCGGGGCGGCAGGAGGGGGCGATGCCTGGGATCCGCCGGCGGAGGAGGAGCCGGGAGAGGAGGGACCGGAGGCGGGGGGCGGCGGTGGTTCGGCCTGGATGACCAGGGGGATGGCGATGAAGGAAGAGCCGCGGCCTTCTCCTTCTCCGACCTGGAATTCTTCCCCGTCACTGGCGCCGACGATCGCGCAGTCGAATTCGCGATTCGCGATTTCGCTCGAGGTGCCGGTGAACGTGGTCGTGGTGCCCGACACGCTCTTCGTGGCCGTCACCGGTTTCACTTCGAGCAGGCTGCCGGTGATGCCGACGGCCCCCGCGACCCCCATGGTGCCCCTGATCAGGAGAATCGAAGAGGTTGCTTCGATGAACAGCGCGTTGATCAGCGACAGCCTGTCCGACGGCGCTTCGCAGTCCGGCGACGCGACCAGCGCCGCCCACATTTCGCCTTCGCTTCCGGCGCTCGGCGGGCCGGCCGCGGTCACCTCGAAAGTCGCGTTCCCGCCGGTTTCATAGGCCGCGGTCGCTTTGAGGATGGTCGCTTCCGGGGTCGGGGTGAATTCGGTGGCGACCGTGGTGGATTCCCCCGACCGCGTCTCGGCGGATGCCGTGGCGGCGCAGACGAGCAGCGCCGCCAGCGCGAGCAAGAGTACGGGGACGCGAAAGCGTCTACCGGTAGTCATGGCAGTCATGGTCAGGTCAGCCTTTCTTCAGCTTGGCGACGAGGGAACCGGTGCCGGTGACGCCCGAGGCGGACGCGGTCAGCGACACGGTCGACGACGGCTTCGCCGTTTTCGTCAACTGCAGCCGCAGGGTCACCGTGCAGGACCCTCGAGGCGTCAGCACCGGTAACGGATGGCGTTCCGGTTTCACCAGGACGCCCTTCGGCGCCTTCACCCGCAAGGTGCCGCGTGAGGTGGCCGTACTACCGGTGTTGGTGATCTTCACCGTGAACGACCGCGGCCTCCCGGCCTTCAGCGCGAGCGGCTTCAGCTTGCCGATCGAGAGGGCCGCCGCGCCTGGCGTCGGCGCGGAGGTTGAAGGACCAGGAGCCTGCGACTCCGAGGGGGTCGTCGTCGAGCCTCCGGGGGAGTCGGGTGGGGTCGGGGGTGGCAGCACGACGGTCTTGAGCGGGAAGACCAGGAGGCTGGTGCCGCCGCCGTCGCCGGTGACGATGTACGCGCAGTTGAAGCCGCGGCCGGCGAGTTTGCTCGAGCTGAAGGTGTAGGTCACCGACGTCCCGGAAATCGATTTCGCGGCCGGTCCCAGTTCCTCGATTTCCCCCAGGATGCCTTTTTCGCCGAATTCGGTCCTGGTCGGTTCTTCGTATTCGTCGCCGACCAGAAGGAACTGTTCCCCGACACCTTCCGGGGGCGAAAGGGTGCTGCATCCCGCGGGCGCCGCGAAGAGCGCCGCTTCCACGCCGGCTCCAGATCCCTCCTGCGGTTCGGCGACGAAGGTGAGGCGGAAGACCACCGTGCCTGCGGTCGATTCGTAAGAGGCGGAGGCCTGGATCACGGTCGCTTCCGCCGCCGGGTGTCCTTCGACGAGCGGCTCGGCGCTTTCGCCCGCCCTGGCTTCCGCGCCCGCGTTCGCGGCGAGCGCGAGGATCGCCGCGAAGCCGACGACGAGGGCGAGGGCGGCGCGGAGGGCGCGGGAGGGTGCCATCTGGTCAGCCCTTCGCCTTCAGCACCAACGGGCCGGTCGCGGTCACGCCCGAGGCGGCGGCGGTCAGCTTCAAGGTCGACTTCGGTTTCGCTTTCGCGGTCAGCTGCACCCGCACCGTCATCGTCCAGGTCGCGCCCGGCGCCAACACCGGTAGCTGCTGCCGTTCGGGTTTGACCAGGACCCCCTTCGCGGTCTTCACCCGCAGCGAGCCGAGCCCGGTGCCGGTGCCGCCGGCGTTCGTCACCTTCACCTTGACCAGCTGCCACTTCCCGACGTGCAGTGAGATCGGCTTGAGCTTGCCCATCTTGAGCGCCGGCGGCGCGGGTGCGGGCGGGGCGGGAGGCGGGGTGGGGGCGATCGCGGGAGGCGCCGGCGGAGCGGGGGGAACGCTGATCGGGAAGATCATGAAGGTGGCGCCCGGGGGCACTTCACCTTCGCCCGGCACTTCTTCGCCGCCGGTTTCTTCTTCGTCTCCACCGCCTTCGGTCGCCGCGACGATGGCGCAGTTGAAGCTCGCGTTCGCGAGGAGGCCCGTGGTGAGCGAAAGGGTCGTGGTCGTCCCGTTCACGGACTTCATCGCGGGCACTTCCAGCGCTCCCGAGAGGCTGCCCGCGAGGGCGATCGCGCCGGGACTCGAGAAGGCGTCTTCGAACGCGAGGAGCGGAGGCGGGTTGAAGAGCAGCTGTTCGGCGATCGCTCTGCCGGTCTGCTGGCCGGTGCAATCGGCCGACGTGGTCAGGCCCGCGAGGACGAAGGCTTCGCTTTCCGGGTCGGGCCCGGTGGCCGTGGTGAAGCTGACGGTGGCGGTCCCGGCGACCGATTCGAAGGACGCGTTCGCCTTGACCAGGGTGACTTCCCCGGAAGGGAAGTTTTCACGGATCACCGTCGAGGATTCCCCCGTGCGCGTCTCCGCCGATGCCGCGGCGGCGAGGGCGAGGAGCGCGGCGAGCGCGGTGATCAGGACGATCGTGGCGCGCAGGCGCCGTGTATGCGGACTCATGTTCAACCTTTCGACGGGATCGCCGCGAAGTCGTTCGCGGTAGGACTATTCCTTGAGCTTCAGCACCAGCGAGCCCGTCACGCGGGGCGCGCCCGGAGCTGACGCGATGACGGGGAGAGTCGACTTTCGCTTCGCCTTCTCGCTCGGCTGGACGCGGACCGACACGGTCCAAGACCTGCCGGGCGCCAGGGCGGGAAGCTGTTGCGTTTCGGGCTTCACCGAGACGCCCTTCGGGGCTTTCACCCGGACCGAGCCCCGGCCGATGCCGGCAGTGCCGGTGTTCGTGATCGTCAATTTCACCGTCCTCGATCTGCCGGCCTTCTGCGTCAGGGGCTTCGGTTTGGCGATCGAGAGGATCGGCGCGCCAGGTCGCGTGGCCGGCGCCGGAGGTCCCGCCGCGGGCGATGGGGAGGAGGGCGTGGATCCCTGCGAGCCCGGCGGGGCCGGTTCCGCCGGAGGCGGCGGCGACGGGACGGCGATCGGGAAGAAGTCCCAGTTCAGCGTCGTGCCTGGGGACGCGACGGCAATCGCGGCGCAGTCGTATCCCTGGCCCACCGCCTTCGAGGAGGTGTACGCGAGCGTCGTCGTCGTGCCGCTCACGGACTTGCTCGGGAATCCGTCGGGTTCCGAGGGGTCGTTGGGCGAACTCTCGAGGTACGCGGTTCCGAACGGATCCCTGTAGTAGGCCGTCAACACGAGGAGGGGAGCGACAAAGTCGCCTTGTTCCAGCGACGCGAGGTCGCAGCCTCCCGTCATGTCGCCCAAGAACGCGCCGAGCAGGTTCCCGGACGGTTCACCGCCGGGTTCCGCGAGCGGCGCGGCCGCCGTCGTGACGGCGAAACGCGTGCTCCCGAAGGTCCGGTCGTATTCCGCCCGGCCGGCGACGATGTTGGCTTCGGGTTCGATCGAGGGGAGCTCCGGAAAGGTGGCTTCTCCGCTGAGGACCTCCGCGCTCGCACCGCCGGCGGACACGAGGGCGATGACGAAGACGACGACGAGGGTCGACGGAACGAGGAGGCGGCGGCGAAGGCTCATATGAGACGAGAGTATCGTCATGAGACGACAGTCGCAATTGCGAACCGGCGCGTCGGGCTCCGGGCCGCGGTGCGTCGGGATACGGTGATGAGATGGCTCAGTCGGACGAGCGGGACCCGCGGGCGAATCAGAAGAGCCGGACGAGGCAGGCGATCGTCGACGCCGCGCTGGCCCTGATCGAGGAGGGCGTGTTGCCGAGCGTCGAAGAAGCCGCCGAGCGGGCGCAGGTCTCGAGGGCGACCGCCTATCGCTACTTCACCACCAAGCAGGAGCTGCACCAGGCGGTGGCCGCCGTCAACCCGACGATGGAAGAAGTCAACGCGGCGCTCGCCGCCGCCGACTCCGACGACCCCGCGGTGCGGCTCACCGCGCTCCTCGACGCCTACAACCCGCGCACCCTCGCCGCCGAACCATGGGCGCGGGCGACGCTGCGCGCCGTCCTCGACGCCTGGCTGAAAGCCGACGAGACCGACGCCGGCAAATCGTTCTACCGCGTTCCGCTGCGGCTCCAGTGGATCGAAGAGGTGCTGGCGCCGGCCACCGACCTCGACGAGGCCTCCCGCCGCCGCCTCACCGCCGCGCTGACCCTGGTGATCGGGATCGAGCCGATCATGGTCCTCAAGGACGTCGTCGGGCTCGACGACGAGGAGACGTTGGACGTCCTCTCCTGGGCCGCCGACGCGCTTCTACGCGCGGGCCTGGAGCAAGCCGACTGAGCCTTCCGTCCGGGTCCGCTAGCGAGTCAGGCCGACCTCGGCGGTCTCGTCGTTCGTCGTGATCCGGAGGACGCGGGCCGACGCCGGGGGCGCCGGGGCGAACCCCTCGCTCGAGTGGTGGACGCGGACCCCACCGGCGGTTGCCCCGCCGCTCGGGAAGTACTCGGTGCCGACGTCGTCGGTGATCATGATGACCGGGTTCTCGCGACGGTGCTTGGCGAAGAACTGCTCGTCGTCCATGTGCGGATCGAAGGGCCGCGGCTCCTTGTCGTAGGTGCTCTCGAGCCAGAAGCCGTCCTCGTAGAGGAGGACCGCGAGGATCGGCCTGGCCGCGCCGGGTTGCTGGGGCGGGGTGAGGGCGCGGACGAAGCGGGTGGCGGTGAACTGTCGGCTGCGCTCGGTGCGGGCGAGCCACTCGGCTCGGCGGCGCTCGCGCTCGGCCCTTTCCTCCTCGGTGAGCTCCTCCGGCTCGGATCTGATCGGCCCGTACCCGGTGACGCCCCCGCCGCCGTAGAGGGTCCCGTCGACCATCAGGTTCTCGATGACGGCGCTGCTCCGGGCGTAGGGCGCGGCGAGGGCGATGCGGTCGGGGCGGATGAGCCCGACCTCGACCCCCGCGCGGCGCGGGTCGGGCGAGGGCTTGCCGCCGGTGAGCTCGTCGGCGATCGCGACGGCCCGCTCGGCGAGTGCCTCCTCGGCGCCGAAGTTCCCGCGCAGGCGCGCTTCCCCGAGCAGCCGCAGGGCGACCCGCAGCAGGAGGATGCTCGCGGCGTCCTGGTCTCTCATCTCGTCCTCGTCGGGATCGCGCGGGCTCATCGGGCCTCCAGGTCGATCGCGACGGTCACCGAATCGAAGCTGACGCGGACCGTCTCCGCGGCCGCCGGGACTCCGGGCGTGTAGCTCAGCCGCGCCCTCATCGGCGACGAGTTCATGTCGACCGAGTCGATGTCGACGACCTCGTACTCGGTACCGAGGCCGTCGTCGATCTCGATCCCGGGGAACATCGCTTCCCTGTGCGGTTCGGCGAACGGGTCGTCGGGATCATCGGGCCACATCTCCTGCCGCGGCGGTCGCGGCACCAGGTAGTTGAGCATCAGGCCGGTCTCGTAGAGGGTCAGGTAGGTGACGACGGGACCGTTCGGGTGTTGGCCCGGCGGCGCGGCGACGGCGCGGATCAGGTTCTCGGTGCGGAAGCGCGTCTGGCTCTCCTCGATCCACACGTTGTGTCTGGGCCGGTCCTCTTCGTACTCGCGGACGCGGCGTTCGAACGCGTCGCGGTCGGCCCGCGCCTGGTCGGTCAGCTCGGAGTCGGGGACGCCGAAGCCCTCGACCTCCTCGACGTCGCCGACCCGCCCGTCGGGGTGGACGACGATGGTGAGGAAGCCGAGCTCCCACGGAGATTGGGGGCGGACCCGAAGGGCGCCGTCGCCCGCGGGGGAGAGCCAGATGGTGTACTCGGCCTCGTAGCGCGGCAGCCCTTTGCCGTCCTCGTAGGCGAAGTGCTTCGGTTCGCTCGGTCGCCCTTTCGGGAGGCGCTCGATCAGCGCCTCGATGCCCGCCCGGTCTTGGGGAAACGCCTCCGCGGTGCCGAGCGCTCCGAGGGGCCGCAGCGCCAGCTCGAGCAGTCCACGATGATCGACCGCATCGGCCATCGGCTCATTCTCCAAGGTCTTCTCGGGCCGCGTCCGGAGGAGCGGCTCGGGCGCGGCCCGGCCCGCCGATCACTTCGTGACGAGCCCCGGGACGTAGAACCGCCGTTCGAGAGCCGGGCCGCCGGTGACGGTCGCGTGGACGACCACCGGGGCGACGTATCCCCCGCCGGCGCTCTTCGGGACGGCCTGACGGGCGCGGGCGAAGGCCTTGGCGCTGAGGTGGAGCGTCAGTCCCCGCCGCGATTCGGCCGCGACCGAGTAGCGGACACGGGCGAGCCGGCCGCCGGGCTTCGTCCCCCGCGCCCCTGCCAGGGAGAGTTCCAGGATCCCTTCGCACCCGCGTCGCGAGCCACCGCAGGCGAGCTGGACGTGGATGGTCTTCGAGGAGCGGTCCGCTTCGATCTCCACGGTGTCGATCCCGGGCGCGCCCGGGACGATGCGCTGGACCCGCTTGAACCCGCTCGTCCAGATGTCCCCTTCGGCGCCGACGACGACCCCCTTCGCTTCCTGCAGCGGGAACAGGGTCTGCTGATCCCGCGGGGTGATCCGCATCAGTCCACCCAGAACGGTCAGCCAGGCGTCACCTTCCGGCCCGAAGACGAGCGGCCCCTGGAGGTATCCGTTGCGGACTTTGATCGACGGACCGAAGGTCCCGTCGGTGGCGATCGACGCGAGTTCCCTGGTGTAGACGGAGGTCTCGGTGAACCAGAGCCCCCCGTCGGGGCCGACCGCGATGCCACCCGGGGCCGACTGTTCGGACGCGGTCGGGAACATGGTGAATTCGCCCGTGGGACTCATCCGCCCGACGTATCCCTTGCCGAGGTAGGAGGTGTGCTCGGTGGCCTCGCGGCCGCTCTCGCCGACGAACCAGAGGTTTCCGTCCGGCCCGCGGACGAGCGCATGAGGTTCGACGTCTTCGGGGACCGGGAAGCGCGTCACGGTCCCGTCCGCGGCGATGTGCACGAGTTCGCCGCCGAGCGAGTCGTAGGGCTGCAGGACATAGCCTCCCAGGGCCAGTTCGCCGATCGCGACCCACACTGACCCTTCTCCGTCGGGGACCAGCCCGTAGATTTCGAGCGTGTCTTCTTCCTGCGCCGTGGCGAGTGGGAACTGGGTGACCGTTCCGTCCGCGGCGATGCGGTCGAGGCTCAAATTCCCCCCGCCGGACCCGGTGCCCGCCCAGGTTTCGCCCGCCGGCCCGACAGCGAACGGCCCGGTGGTGCCGCCGGGCAATGAGCGCTTGATCAGCTTGCCACTCGGCAGCAGGGTCCCGAGGCTCCTGATCGGCGGTCCTTTCTTCTGGTCCTTGCATATCGGGACGAGGACCCCTCGGGGGGACGCGGGAGCCAGATCGCCGCTTTGGCAGACGGGAACCTTGAAGGTCGCCACTCCGTCGGGCGGCGCCGCGTCCGCGATCCCCGCAGCGGCAAGGAGGCAGGCGAGAGACAGGGCGATGACGAGGAGCGAACTGCGGAAGACCATGGTCAGGGAACCTCCGGGCGGTTCGGAAGTTGCTCTACCCGATCCGGCCCCGCGGATTGCGCGGGCTCGTTCGAGGGAATCGGAGGTGCATGGGGAGGGGACCGCACAGGTGGGCGACGGCAGTGCTACCCGGCATGCTGGTGGTCCTCGCGATCGTGGGCTGTGGCGGCGGGGGGACGAGCTCGACCGTCGCGCGGCGTCACGCGCGGCCGCCGCGGCCGGGGCCCGAAGAAGAATTCGCGCCCAGGCCGTCGCCCCGGAAACCGGTGAGGCTCGCGAGGCCGTGCGGCCCCGAACAGCTGGTCGTCACCCACGCGGGAGGCGCCGGCGGATTCACCTCCAGCTACTACGCGCGGTTCACCGTCTTCAACCTCTCCGAACGGGCCTGCTCGACCTCCGGGTTCCCGAAGCTCTTCGCCCTACGGACCGGCGGCCGCCCGGTCGAAGGGCCGGCAGCCCACGGGACCGCGGCGCCCGAAGCCTCCGACGGCCCGATGAACATCGCCGGCAGGGGCGTGGCCGCCTTCCTGGTGAGCTGGTCGGCGGACGTGTATCCGCGGGGTGGGTGCGGGCCGCGGATCGTGACGGCCTACCGCGTCGTGCTCCCCGGGTCGAACCTGTCCCAGACCATCCCGTATCCCAATTTCGACCACTGCACCGGCGCCGCCGCCAGAGGGTCGCTCGCGGTCGGCAGGATCGAACCGTCGCCGGAACCCGCGCGGCCGGTCCCGGCGCCTCCGCGGCTCGAGGAAGCGAAGCCCTCCGAACGGCTGCCCCGTTGCGACCCGGCGGACCTCGTCGTCTGGCAGGGCATGAACTATCCGGGCGGCGCCGCGGCCGGGACCTCCTACGGGCACCTCGCGGTGACGAACCTCTCCGAGCGCCCCTGCAAGCTCTCCGGCGTCCCCCGCGCGGTCGCCGTCGACCTGCGCGGTAGGGCGGTCGGCCCGCCCGTCGGCCGGTCGGCCTCGATGCCCACCATCGACGGCGAGCCACCGATCCGGGTCGCCCGGCTCGAAGCGCACGGGTCGGCCCTCTTCACCTTCTCGGTAGCCGAGGTCCTCGACTACGGGACGCACGGCTGCGACTACGAGTACGCCGCGGGCTTCGACGTCACCCTCCCCGGCTCTTCCCGCTCGCAATACGTCCCCGCGCCGGTCCGGCGATGCCTGCGCTCCGTCGCGCCGAACGGCCCCCAGGTCTCGGTCGGGCCGATCGAATGACGCTTGAGGGGCGCGGGCCCCATGCCGTTGATCCGAGCCGGGGTGGCCGGCGTTCTAACTTGAAGTGATGGACCAAGTCTCAAAGAGCCCCCGACACTCCCGCTGGGCCTGGGCAGGGCTGGCGATGGTCGTGCTGGTGATCGGCGGCGCGGTCGCCCTCTTCCTGGCCGGTGGCGGCTCGGGCGGGGGGGACGCGACCGGCTCGGTTCCCGCGGGCGCCGTCGTGTCCCGCTCGATTCCGGCCGGCGCGCAGCCGGCGTCGGATGCCGCTTCGGTCGCGCTCGGCGAGGTCCGCCGCGCGTCCGAAGAACCGCTGCTCGACGGTGGCAAGCCGCTGGTCTTCTTCATGGGCGCCGAGTGGTGCCCGTTCTGCGCCTCCGAGCGCTGGGGGCTGGTCAAGGCGACCTCGCGCTTCGGCAAGTGGAGCGGCCTCAAGGAACTCCGCAGCCGCGAGGGCCAGGACTACTTCCCGGCCCTGGCGACCTACGACCTCTCGAAGGCGACCTACACGAGCAGATACCTGAACATCCGCCACATCGAGGTGGCCACGGTGGAAGGCGACCCGCTGCAGAAGCTCGGCTCCTTCGAAGAAGAACTGGTGAACGGATACGACAAGCTCGGCGGTGTCCCGTTCCTCTTCGCCTCCGGCTCGCCCGGCCGCTACACGGTCGAACTCGGCTTCTCGCCGGGCCTGCTCGACGGCCAGAGCTTCGACTCGCTGCGCAAGGAAGTGGCCGCCGAAGCGCGGACCCCGGCGGTCGAAGCGATCGACGGCCAGGCCGAAGCGATCACCGCGCTGATCTGCAAGATCGACGGGCAGCAGCCGGCGAGCGTCTGCTCGAAGGGATCGACCCCGGCGCTCGAACGGGAACTCGAATGAGAGGCGCCGGGACGGCGGCGCGCCTCGTCTTCGGCGACCCGTTCAACGTCGTCCTCGGCCTGGTCGCGGCGATTCTCTGCGCGGTCCTCCTCTGCTGGTCGGGACAGGTCGTCACCCGGGCGCCGCTCGGCGGCCTCTACTGGAATCTCGACACCCAGCGCCTGGTCGCGATCGCCGCGATCAGCCTCGCCTTCGGCATCGCCGCGCCGCTGCAGCTGGCCGCCATCCGCCAGGCCCGCGCCGCCGCCCGCCTGCGCGCCGGCGCCGGTTTCGCCCTCGCCTCACTCTCCGCGGTCGCCGCCGTATCCTGCTGCTCGCCGCTCGTCCTGCCGACGATCCTCGCCTTCCTCGGCGCCACCGGCACCAGCATCCTCGACGCCAATCTCGCCGCCCACCGCTGGTTCCTGCCGTTGAGCGCCGTCTCGGTCGGGCTCCTCGTCCTCACCTCGATCCTCGCCCTGCGCGACCTCGGCCGCGCCTGTGCCCTGCCTCCGGGGCCGCGGCCACCGGCGCAACGCTCCGCCCCGCCGATCCCAAAGGTCCAATCACGGTAAAGCTGATCAGGATTGTCGACTTTGAATATGCTGGAGGCCCCGGCATCAATTCAACGTCGGCCCCGGCTTGCGGGGCCTGAACAGGAAAGGCCCCCAGCCTGATGACGATTCGTCGTTCGCTGCTCTTCTCCACCTTCGTCATGACCGCGCTCTTAGGCATCGCCTCCGTCGCCTCGGCGCAGCCGATCACCCCGAGCCCGATCACCGTCCCCTTGCCGAATTCGACCCTCGCCGTCCAGCCGACGACCGACGGCCAGTACGTCTTCGACTCGCTCAGCTCGGAAGTCAAAGGGACCGGCGTGGTGAACGGCAGCGGCACCAACGGCATCGCGGTCATCAAGCAGGAACCCGGCTCCGCGAGCGTGGTCCGCATCCTCCAGACGGGCGGGGAAACGTTCGGCCTCACGATCACCCCGGACGGCAAGTACCTGATCGACGCCGTCCAGCCCAACGGCTGCAAAGGCGGCACCAAAACGACCTGCGGCCCCGAAACCGACACGAGCCCCACCGGCGTGCAGATCATCGACGTCGCGAAGGCGATCGCCGGGGAACCCGGAGCGATCCTGGCGACCGTCCACACCGCCGACAAAAGCGGACCGGCCGAGGTCGCTCTCTCCCCGGACGGCCACTTCGTGTTCGAGCTTGAGGCGGACTGCACCATCCCCGCCGAGTTCGTCCTGCTGAAGCACTATCTGGGCGAGCCCGAGGACCTGGAGCTGGAGCGCAAGATCGGCGTCTATCTGCGCCGCATCCAGGGCGCGCACGGCGGCTGGCCGCTGTACCACAACGGCGCCTTCGACATCTCCGCCAGCGTCAAGGCCTACTTCTGCCTGAAGATGA
>DAIQOT010000189.1:0-7752 GCA_036787695.1 Solirubrobacterales bacterium
ATCGTCGCCCGGCGCAAGCTCGATCCGGGTGACGACCTGCTGAGCGCGCTGATCCATCCGCCGGACGGCGGGGTCGCGCTGGCCGACGAGGAGATCATCACGATGTGCCTGCTGCTGCTCGCCGCCGGTCACGAGACGACGGCGAACCTGATCGGCAACGGCGCGATCGCGTTGTTCGAACGGCCCGGCCGGCTCGACTGGCTGGCGCGACATCCTGAGCTCGCCTCGGGAGCGGTGGACGAGCTCCTCCGTTTCGACAGCCCGGTCCAGGTCGCCTCGCGCATCGCCACCGTCGACATCGACCTCGGCGGGGTCGCGGTCGCGAAGGGAGAGCAGGCGCTCGTCGTTCTCGGCGCGGCGAACCGCGATCCGTCCCACCACCAGGATCCCGACCGGCTGGACCTCACGCGCGAGGGCGCCGCCCACCTCGCCTTCGGCCTCGGCCCGCACTTCTGCGTCGGCGCCGGCCTCGCCCGCCTCGAGGCCCAGGAGACCTTCGTCCGCCTGGCCCGATCCCCGCTGCGCCCAGAGCCCGGAACCTGGTCGATCCGCCGGGACAGCTCCCACACGTTCAGGCGGCTGCGGTCCCTGCACCTCGGCAGCCGCGCCGCGATGCGCCGGTAGTGCCCGGCGACATCGCGACGCGGAGGGCTGAGTGCCTCTGCCGAATGCCCGCTCCTCAGGCGGGGGTCCCGACCTGCGCGTCGACGCTCTCGCTCAGAGTGGCCACGGCGGCGAGCTGCTCGATGCGCCCATCCAGCGCGGTGCGTATTTCCTGAATCGACTGGGAACCGGTCGGGAGGCGGAGGGGCGGTACCTCCGCATCGGTGGCGGCCAGGATCGCGGTGGCCACCCGATCGGGGTCGTTGAAGGCCGACGGCGGCAGTTCGCCGATCGACTTCTGGACCGCGCGCACCGTCTGGTCGTAGTCACCGATCGTCGACGCGACGTCGAGGTTGGAGAGGAACGGCGTCGCGGTGAGGCTCGGCTCGACGATCGTGACGTGGATCCCGAGCGGCTCGAGCTCGCCCGCGAGCGCGTCGCTCAACGCCTCGACGGCGAACTTGGTCGCCGACAGCATCCCCACACCGGGATGGGAGGTCTGCCCGTAATAGGACGAGCCCTGGAGGATGTGCCCGCTCCGCTGGTCTCGCAGGACCGGCAGCGTCGCCCGGAGCACGTTGAGTACCCCGTAGACGTTGGTCTCGAAGATGGCGCGGACCTGCTGGTCACTTGCCTCCTCGACGGCGCCGAACAGTCCGTAGCCGGCGTTGTTGGCGACGACGTCGAGGCGACCGAACTTCCCGACGGTCTCGTCGACGACCCCCTTGACGGCGCGCTCGTCGGCGACGTCGGCGGCCCGTGCGAGGACCCGGCCGTCGAACTCGTCGGTCAGCGGCGCCAGCCCCTCGGCCTTGCGGGCGACGGCGACGACATTGTCGCCGCGCCCGGCGGCCGCGCGGGCGAGTGAGAGGCCGATGCCGGAGGAGGCCCCCGTGATCAGCCAGGTGCGTGGATTGTTTGAGGTGCTGCTTTGGTTGTTCATGTCGGGGTCTGTGTGGTGGTCGGCGCCGGTTCTTACCGCGCCGCCCGGTAAGACCGGACCGGCCCCGGAGCACACATAAGATCGATGGGTGATGTCACTGCACACGTCCGGTACCGAGGGACCCACGGCGAAGCCTCCGTTGGACGACGCCTCGATGCGGTGGATGGAAGGCCTGCGCGACGAGGGAGCCCGGCGCGAACGCACGGTCGGGGAATTGCGCGAGGTCCTTCTCAAGGTGGCTCGGCGACAGGTCCACAATCGCCGCGCCCAGCTCGGCTACGCGACCGGGCCCGAGGTGGACGACATCGCCCAGCAGGCGGCCGACGACGCCCTCATCGCGATCTGCGGAGCACTCGACAGCTTCCGGGGCGAGAGCCGGTTCACCACCTGGGCCTACAAATTCGTCGTCTTCCAGGTCTCCGCGAAGGTCTCACACCACGCCTGGCAGACCGAGCCGCCCAGCCGCGAAGAATTCGAGTGGGGAGGCCTGTCGGACCGGGCCGGCGGCTCGCCCGCGGAGCAGACGGAGCGCCGCGAGTTGCTCTCGGTGATGACCAAGGCCGTCAAGGATGACCTCACCGAGCGACAGCGCGCCGTCTTCGTGGCAGTGGCGCTGAACGAGGTGCCGATCGATGTCGTCGCCATCCAACTTGGGTCCAACAGAAACGCGATCTATAAGAATCTGTTCGATGCCCGCCGTGCCCTTCGCAACAGCCTCGCTGCCGCCGGCCTTTCCATCGACCCCGACGAGGTGGAGATATGACGCCTGACAGCAAACACCCGCTGGCCCTCGACGAGCACGACCCGGGTTGCGGGCCGGGCGAAGAGAACCTCGACCGCTACGTCGAGATCGAGATGGCGGGCGGCGACCCGGCGGAGGCCTTCCCCTCGATCGCCGTCCACTTCCGCCACTGCGCGGCCTGTCGAGCCGACCACGACGCGCTCGTCGAGGCCGTCGAGGAACTCGGCGATGCGGCTCCGTCGACGCGGTCCGCAGGCGGTATCGAGGACTAGGCTGCTCCTGCGCGGCACCCGTTCGATGTCAGGCCAGAACAAATTCTTCTCGGTCGTCATCAGCGCAGGCCGAGCCGTTCGGAAAGCGGTGCAGCGACTCGGCTCACAACCTGATGGTCTGATCGAGCGGCTTCGAGGATCACAGACCGGCCATCTTCTTCATCAAGGAGATCGTCTCGGCGAGGGTCTTCTTGGAGTACGGCGATCCCGATCATCTGCAGGTGATCTACATGTCGGCATGATCAGCTGTGAGGGGACCGTTGACTCTGGTGCGTCGGTCCAGTCGGCAGCTGCGATGCGTTGAAGGATCGGGTCTGTCGGCATCATCGATAAACCTAGGAACCTCGGCCGATGCCGGGGAGGAAGTGGTTCCTCACGGCAAGATCGGGAGTCCTCCCGACCGGGGGCGAAGTGTCACTCGACCTACTTCGTCAGTCGTCGTGGTAGATGAGGCCTTCCGACATCCGGTGCATGACGATTCCCTCCAGACCGGGTTGGGGCACCTCGCTCCGCGTCATGACCACCTCGAACGGAGGGTGATCGAAAAGCTTCACTTCGGTGGGCTCGCGGATTCCGTACCGTCCCGCGCCGATGTTCCAGATCCCCTCGATGAAGCCGCAGCCGAGGTGGATCAGCGGGATCGCTCGCTTGGATCTGATCCACTTGACCTCCCGCTCCCACCTCGGGCGGGCGCCGGGTTCCCGGGTGACCTTCAGGTACTCGATCGCCGGGCCTCTACGTGACAGAAAGGGCTCGGGGTCGGCGCCGACCCCGAGTTCCATGCCCTGGTCACCGGAGGTCATCGCGAGGCCGTGCTTGGCGGCGTTGTACGGAGCCGAATCGAGGAAGTAGCCGGCGTAAAAGTCCAGGAAGCGGGAAAGATTCGTGGCTGCGCCCTCCCACCTCTCTTTGGTGGGCGTGGGCGAGAGTCCGGTCCGCTCCAGATCCGCGTTGATGTGGAAGACCTGGTGGATCCGCTTCTCCTCGTCTCCGGAGTCGAGCCGCGCGCGGAGGTTCTCTACTTCTCCCTTGAATTTCCTGAAGTCACGTTCACGTGACAGCTCGAGCCAAGGGCACGGTGGAAGCCGCGAGTGGATCAGGTAGAGCCGAAGCAACGTCTCCGCCGTGTGGTGCAGGAGAACCTCGGACTCGATGACGGCGGACCTCTGCTGCTCCTGTTCGTCCTCGGCATCAAGGCCCTCGGTCTGGCTGATCGCCATCTCGTCGAACTTCACTCCGCCACGGATCAGGTCGTTCATCCCCTCGGGATTGCCGAGCCAAAGGTAGAGACTGCGGAGGCGCATCCGCAGGTAACCGTGAGGGCTCATGTCGTAGAAGCGCCGGTTCAGCCCCGGATAGTTCTCGACCGCGAGGCCGTCATCGGCGCTCGGTTTCGTCCGTTTTTTCCTTTTCCCTTGAGCCACCGACTCAGGCTAGCCCGCCGCCCGGCCCCTTTTGACCCCGCCGCCCCGGGCGTACGCGCGGTCGTTGAGGATCCGTTGAACTCGTCGGACGACGTCGATGCGGGACCGCGCGAAGTCGCGGAGGATCTTTTCGACCTGATCGGAGTCCATGAACTCGGACGGAACTCTGCCACGAGGCCCGGTCTTGGACGAGGCTGTCCAGCGACGTCTCGCATCTCTGTCGACGTCACTACGTGGAACGTCGGCTCTGGTTCTAAGAGATCTGGCTCTGGGAGGAAGTGGGAGAGACCGCGTCTCGCCCGCCAGCGCCTCATTGCACCTTTGATTGACCGCACGAAAGATCCCACGGCGTCATTTGATTCCCTGCAAGGCGAGCTCTCGAAACCGCGGGACGCCCGCTCTCAATGCGGCCTCCGGGACATGGGCACGGCTGGTTTCGAACCAGCGACCTCTCGCGTGTGAAGCGAGCGCTCTCCCACTGAGCTACGCGCCCGGGGTCGATGAGTCTACGCCGCGCGGGCGGATCGGGAATTTCCGGGGAGCGTCCAGGCGTTTCGTGCCTGGGCCTGGACGGGGCCGTCCTATAAGCGTCCAGAAAAGTAAGTAGCGAGGCTACGAATTTTAAGTAATCGGGGAGAGATACCGATGGTTTAGTCGTGCGTTCCAATGAAGTACGAAAGAAGGAGCATCGTGTTCAATTCGCTCAGGAAGCGCGTTCGGCAGGCTTGCCTGCTCGGGTGCGTATCGGGAGCGGCCCTACTGGTTCTCGCTGTCGGATCTGCGTCTGCGGCCACTTACGGAAGCAGCACGTTCACCGGAAGCGGAGAAGGCTGGAAAGAAGCCAATTCCGAATGCAAACTGTTGAATCTCATCGAACTGCCCCTGGTCTGTACGGCCAGCGGCGCATATGACGGAGCGGCCGGAGCACCACCCGGCTCGTACGCCGTCAAAACGGAGATCCCGCTCAACCTCATCGGGATCTTCAAATCGGCCGTAACCGCCGAATCGCCGTCCTTCACGGCGTCTGGCAGCGGCTCTGGCTCACTCAGTCTCTCGCGGTCGTTCGTACCGGGAGGGCTGATCGCTCTCGCTCCGCAGTTCGCCTACTCGGCCTACCTGGTCGACAAAACGACGAACACGAAACAGAAAGCGATCACCGAGACGATCGAAGCCGAAGCTCCGTTCGCGAACAAAGTCGGCGGGGTATCACTCGTCGCTGGCCACACCTACGACATCCAGATCGAAGCGAACGCGTCCTCGACGCTCGCGGCGATCGGCTTGCTCGGCGGTGAAGCGATCGGTCGCTTCGACAACGTCGTCGTCACCGGCCCCGGGGCGGAAGAACCCCCGACCAACCCGCCGACCCCGCCGAACGGCAAACCCGGCGGCAACGGGGACAACGGCGGCGAAGGCGGTAACGGCAACGGCGGGGCCAACGGTGGCGCCGGCGGCGTCTCCAGCGCCCAGCTCGAAAGCCTGATCAAGTCGAGCCTGGTAGGCCCGGCGACGCTGAAGGGCAACAGGTTGTCGGTCAAGGCCACCTGCCCGAAGAAGATCGGCGCGACCTGCAACCTCTCGGTTCAGGGGATGCTCACCCGCAAGAAGGTCGCCACGACCCAGCGGCGGGACAAGGTCAAATCGGGCAAGTCGAGGATGTTCGTCCTCAGGGTCAAGCCCGCCGCCAAGGCCACGGTGAAGTCGAAGTCGAAGCTGTTGTTCAAAGAGACGGTCAAGGTCGGCAGCTCCAAGGCCACCGTCTACAAGACGCTGAAGCTGGTCCGGAAGTAGCGGACCGGTAGGGAACCGGCGGTTTTCAGGCCGCCGGTTGCGGGCGGACGACGGGTTCTCCTCCGAGTGGAGGGGAGCCCCCGTCCGGTCCCGTCTCCTCGATGTGCGGCTCGTTGTCGGCCTCCTCATGGCGCCGCAGCGCCAGCCCGACGAAGGGGAAGACGAGGGTCGAGAGCATCGCCGCGCCGACCAACCCGGCCTGGGTCGAGGCCCGCATGTGTCCGGTCTCCCGCGCCAGGGTCGTGATCGCGACGACCAGCGGCAGCTCGGTCGCCGAGTAGAAGGCGAGCGCGGCGCGGTCACGCGCGCTCAGCACGCCGCGGTAGAGCAGCAGCGCCGGCGTCCCGCGGACGATCAGGAAGAGGACGAAGAACATCACCAGCTTGGCGATCGCCCCGACGCTGCCGAGCGCCGCGAGGTCGAAGGTGATCCCGCTGACGACGAAGAAGAACGGCACGAAGAAGCCGAACCCGACCGCGGTCAGCTTCGACTCGAAGATCTGCAGCTCGTGCCCCTGCAGCGCCAGCCGCACGATCATCCCGGCGACGAAGCCGCCGAGCAGCAGGTCGAGGCCGAGCTTCGACGCGAGGAAGACGAGGCCGAAGACGAGCACCACGGTCAGCCGCACGGCGAGCTGGCTGCTCGCCTCGAAGGTCTTCTCGAGCAGCGGCCAGCCGCGCCAGGCCCAGCGCATCGAGCCGATCGCCAGCACCAGCGCGAGGGCGATGAAGGCGAGCAGGATCAGCGACTCGTGCAGGGCGCTCGAGGTCGAGAGCACCAGCGTCACCAGCAGGATCGGGCCGAACTCGCCGATCCCGCCCGCCGCCAACAGGTAGGTGCCGAACCGCGTCTTCAGCTCGCCGTTGTCGCGCAGGATCGGGATCAGCGTGCCGATCGCCGTCGTCGCCATCGCCGAGCCGGTGTAGAGGAAGGAGACGACGATGCCCGCCGCCGCGAGCGCCCCGCCGATCCCGTAGGCGAGCGCCACCGAGAGCAGCCAGCCCCAGGCGCCGAGCTTGACCGGCACGCCTTTGATCCGGTCGAAGTCGATCTCGTAGCCGGCGAAGAAGAAGAGCATCCCGAGGCCGAGGTTGGAGAAGAATTCGATGAAGCTGCTGTTGTGGGCGAGGTGGAGGACGTGCGGGCCGACGACGATCCCGAGCAGCAGCTCGACCACGACGACGGGCGGCGCGAACTGTTTCGGGACCACGGCGACGGTGACCGCGGCGACGGCCGCGACCACGACGATGGTGAAGAAAGATGCGGTGTCGACGTCGATCAAGCCGCGTGATCGTACGTTGGCAAGGTAGGGTTCGCAACGGACCGTGCTAGGCGGGGAATCAGCGGTGCCCTATAACCCGCAATCCGCTCTAGCGGGGCCGATTACCGTTCCGAGGGACTGACCGTCGGGGTCAGTGCGTCACGGAGGCGTTGACGGCCGGGTCCTGCGCGACGTGGGCACGCGAACCAGGTCAGGTCCGGAAGGAAGCAGCCTTAAGCGGATGCCGCGGGTGCCGCAGGGAAGCCCGGCCCGAGCCATAAGCGACGGACACGCCCGGTGATCACGTTTCAGAGGCGGGTGCACGGTCCATATTTCATCCCCCCGGGCGCGACGCCCGGGGGTGCGGCCGGCAGACTGGCCGGCGATGCTTGACGAGCGCTGGATCAAGTCACTCCACGTCGAGTCGATGCGCCACGCCGACCTCCACGCGGAGCGGTCCGCGCACGTCCTCTTCCAGGCCTCGACGATCGGGGCGCTGCTCGACGGCTCCTTCGACGGCGACCTCACCTTCGAGGAGCTGGGCGAGCGCGGCGACCTCGGGCTGGGGACGCTGAACGGGCTCGACGGCGAGATGATCGCGGTCGACGGCGAGTTCCTGCGCGCCGACGTCGACGGGGCGGTGACCGAGATCGGGGAGGAGGAGCGGACCCCGTTCGCGGTCGTGACCTGGTTCGAACCGACGGTCGAGGGCAAGATCA
>DAIQOT010000190.1:0-7750 GCA_036787695.1 Solirubrobacterales bacterium
CCTTGCAATACATCGGAGCGAGTGTCTATGGCGACGTCGAAACCGCGCTTAGTGTTCAAACGCGCGTACTCACCGACCTTCCCACTATGCGGAACTATTTTGCACACAAAGCCGAGGATGCCGACTCAAGCGCTCGAAGCCTTGGGCCGTATTACGGACTCAGCGCGAAATTGCGCCCCGAGCAGCTTCTGTGCACGGTCCCGCTGACGGGCAGCGACATATTGGTTCGCGAATGGATTGCGGATCTCACTGCGATCCTTCGGAGAATGCCGTGATGCCTGCGCCTAGAAGAACGCCCCGCCCTTGTATTCGCCAAAGACGTCGCGCATCGCGCCGCAGACCTCGCCGATCGAGGCGTTGGTGGCGAGGGCGGCGCGGATCGGGTGGAGGAGGTTGCCGTCGCCGCGGGCGACGTCGCGGATCGACTCGAGCTTGGCGTCGACCGCGGGCTGGTCGCGGTTCTTCTTGAAGGCCTTGAGGCGGGCCAGCTGACGCTGCTCGGACTCCGGGTCGACCTTGAGGATGTCGACGTCGTCGACCTGGTCGGTGACGAATTTGTTGACGCCGACGATGATGTCCTGGCCGGAGCGGTAGCGCTCGTGGTAGCTGTGCGCGGACTCCTCGATCTCGCGCTGCATGAACTCGAGCGCCTCGACCGAGCCGCCCATCTCCTCGACCTTCTCCATCAGCTCCAGGGAGCGCAGTTCGATCTCGTCGGTCAATGACTCGACGAAGTAGGAGCCGGCGAAGGGGTCGACCGTCTCGGCGACGCCCGACTCGTAGGCCAGCACCTGCTGGGTGCGCAGGGCGATGCGGGCGGAGCGCTCGGTCGGCAGCGCCAGCGCCTCGTCGAAGCCGTTGGTGTGCAGCGACTGGGTGCCGCCGGCGACCGCGGCGAAGCCCTGCAAGGCGACCCGCACGATGTTCACCTCGGGCTGCTGCGCCTGCAGCGTCACGCCTCCGGTCTGCGTGTGGAAGCGGATCTGCATCGATTTCGGATTCTCGGCCCCGAACCGCTCCTTGACGATTTTGGCCCACATGCGGCGCACCGCGCGGAACTTCGCCACCTCCTGGAACACGTTGTTGTGGCAGTTGAAGAAGAAGGCGAGACGGGGCGCGAACTCGTCGATCTTCAGTCCGCGGTCGAGCGCCGCCTCGACGTAGGCGATCGCGTTGGAGAGCGTGAACGCCACCTCCTGCACGGCCGAGCAGCCCTTCTCGCGGATGTGGTAGCCGGAGATCGAAATCGTGTTCCATTTCGGCACGTTCTCGTGGCAGTACTCGAAGAGGTCGGTGGTCAGGCGCATCGTCGGCACCGGCGGGAAGATGTAGTTCCCGCGCGCCATGTACTCCTTCAGCACGTCGTTCTGGACCGTGCCGCGAAGTTTCTGGGACGCCACGCCCTGTTCCTCGCCGACCAGCTCGTAGAGCAGCAGCAGGACCCCGGCGGGCGCGTTGATCGTCATCGAGGTGGAGACGCTGTCGAGCGGGATCTGGTCGAAGCAGATCCGCATGTCCTCGATCGTGTCGATCGGAACCCCGGTCCGCCCGACCTCGCCGAAGCAGAGCGGGTCGTCGGAGTCGCGGCCGAGCTGGGTCGGCAGGTCGAAGGCCATCGAGAGGCCGGTCGAGCCGTTCTCGATCAGGTAGCGGTAGCGCTCGTTGGTGTCCTCGGGCGAGGCGAAGCCCGCGTACTGGCGCATCGTCCACAGCCGGTCCCGGTACATCCCGTCGTGGATCCCGCGCGTGAACGGCGGCTCACCGGGCTCGCCGAGGCGCTCCTCGAGGTCGGGCGCGACGTCGCTCGCGTCGTAGAGCTGGTCGATCTCGATGCCCGAGTCGGTGAAGACCCGCGGGTCGTCGGGGCCGACGAGCGGCGCGATCGTGCGGTGGATGTCCTCGGAGTGGTCCGGAGTGGTCGCCATAGCGCGCAAAGGATATTGGGCGACCGCAACCAGCGGCCCCCGGTGGGGTTGAGGAGGTCCCATGCCCGCAATAGGCTGGGAGCAATCGACTTGTCGCAAGTCGCCTAGGGGCACCGCAGGGGGCGGCAAACCGCAATTGGAGGAATACATGTCTGAATCGACCCGGCTCGGCAGAGCCAGGGGCAAAAAGATGCTGCCGTCGGCCGTCGTGGCCGCGGCGCTGATCGCGATGCTCGCCATCGCCTCGGTCGCGTCCGCCGCCACGCCCAACCCGATCACCAGCGGCACCACCACCCTCACCATCAACGCCAAGCTGCTGAAGAGCGCCAAGCAGGCCGGCATCAAGATCACCGCGGTCAAGCCCGCCAAGATCAAGGGCAGCAAGGCGACCTTCGCGGTCACCGGCGGTGAAATCGAAGCGGCCACCGGCGCCGGCTCGATCACCCACAGCGGTGGCCTGAAGATCACCTGGGGGAAGAAGTCGGTGACGCTGAAGAGCTTCACGGTCAGCACCTCGGGCAAGTCGCTCAGCGCCAAGATCGGCGGCAAGACCGTCAAGGTCGCCAGCCTCGCCGGCGTCTCGGCGACTCGCGTCGGCTTCGGCAACGGCATCGCGGCGAAGAAGGTCAAGCTGACCTCGGCCGGCGCCGGCGCGCTGAACAAGAAGCTGACCCCGAAGCCGACCAAGACCAAGGTCAAGAAGAACGGGAAGACGATCACCAAGACCGTCAAGGTGGCGCCCCCGTTCAAGGCCAACGCGCTGCTCGGCAGCTCGAACACCGAAGTCGAAGTCGGCACCGACAACGTGCTCGCCAAAGAAACGATGGTGTTCAACGGCGACCCGACGCTGCTCGGCAAGCTGAAAGACGTCGGCGTCGAACTGCAGACGATCAGCCCGACCAGCGTCTCCGGCACGACGTTCACCTCGCCGATCTCCGGCGGCACGATCGCCCCGGCCGGCACCACCGGTGCCGTCAACAGCTCCGGCGGACTGAAGCTGGTGCAGAACCTGACGTCGGGCCCGTCGACCTCGATCACGCTCGCCAACATCGGCGTCGACCTCGCGGCGAAAACCGCCGGCGTCGAAGTGATCGGTGAATCGAACGCCGAAACGGAAGGCAAAAAGCCGCTGAACGTCGGCAACCTCGGCCGCAGCTCGATCGCCGACCTGACGATCACCAGCACCAACCCGAGCCCGGCGACGAGGACCGTGGGCGTCAACGCCAACGCGGTCATCCAGCCGGTGGCCGCCGAAGTCCTCGAGGGCTTCGTCAAGGTCTACCAGGGCTACTGGACCCAGGTCGTGGCGAAAACGCTACTGGGCGAAGGCAAAGTGAAAACCGAAGCCGAAGGCCTCGTCATCGGCGCCAAAGTCGCCGAAGAAAAAGTGGCGAACGATCAGATCAAGGCGGGCGAAGCGCTCGGCTCGTTCAGCTTCACCGCCGCGGGGGAATAAACCCGCAGCGTCAGATTCACGGAAAGGGCGGCCTCCGGGCCGCCCTTTTTCGTGGGCGTGACCGATGAGTTCGCAGAACCCCGCGCTATCCGCGGGTAACTGCGAACGCGACGCCGGTCGTCAGTCGGAGGCGCCGACGAGGCGCTCGACGCCGGACTGGTCGATCGTCCGGCGCAGGCCCTCGTCGAGCTTGATCGTCGGTTCCCAGCTGAGCAGGTCGCGGGCGCGGCCGATGTCGGGGCGGCGCTGCTGCGGATCGTCGGTCGGCAGCGCCTCGTAGACGATCTCGGAGCGCGAGTCGGTCACCTCGATCACGGATTTCGCCAGTTCGAGCAGGGTGAACTCGTCGGGGTTGCCGATGTTCACCGGCGTGTGGACGTCGGACTCGGCCAGCGCGACCATGCCGCGGATCAGGTCGTCGACGTAACAGAAGCTGCGCGTCTGGCTGCCCTCGCCGAAGACGGTGAGCGGCCGGTCCTGCAGCGCCTGGCGCAGGAAGGTCGGGATCGCGCGGCCGTCGTGCGGGCGCATGCGGGGACCGTAGGTGTTGAAGATGCGGATGATCGCGGTGTCGACGCCCTGCTGGCGGTGGTAGGCCATGGTCAGGGCCTCGGCGTAGCGCTTCGCCTCGTCGTAGACGCCGCGCGGGCCGATCGGGTTGACGTGACCCCAGTAGTCCTCGCGCTGCGGGTGGACTTTCGGGTCCCCGTAGACCTCGCTGGTCGAGGCGGTGAGGAAACGGGCGCGCTTCCACTTCGCCAGTCCGAGCATGTTGTGGGTTCCCTGTGAGCCGACCTTCAGCGTGTGCAGCGGCAGCCGCAGGTAGTCGATCGGGCTCGCCGGCGAGGCCAGGTGGTAGACGAAGTCCACCGCCTCGGGCACGTCGACGTACTCGACGATGTCGGTGTGGCGGAACTCGAATTTCTCGTCGCGGATGTGCGCGATGTTCTCCAGTGACCCGGTCTCGAGGTTGTCGAGGCAGATCACGCGATGGCCCTTGCCGAGCAGGTGCTCGCAGAGGTGAGAACCGAGGAAACCGGCGCCGCCGGAAACTACGCAAGTCGTCATGGGTTCGATGCTAGCGGCTTGCCGCGGACAACCGGGAGTGGGTCGCACTACTCGGAGGACGTCTCTGGACTTCTTCCCAAATTGCGGGACTTCAGTCGGAAATTCGCATCCCGAGGGGGGAGAGAACGCCCCGCTCGGGACCTTAGGCCGGCAGTGTTTGGTGGAGCAAAATAGAGCGGACGGGGAGCGTCGAACAACAGTGAGTCCGAGCAGGGGTGCGCGGGGCGAGGGGCCCGCGCTGGAATTTGACGGGGCCGGGGTGCCGGTCGAGGAGGCGGCGCGCAAGCGGGTCGTGGTCGAGACGTTCGCCCGCCACGAGGCGAGCCTGCGCCGCACCGCGACGCGCTACTCGATCTGCGAGGACGACGCCGACGAAGCGCTGCAGCGCGGGCTCGAGATCCTGCTGCTGAAGGCGCCCTCCGGGGACCCGCGCGAACTGGTCCGCTGGACCCAGACGGTGGTCAAACACGAGGCGCTCTCGGTCCGCGCCGAGAGGGAGCGGGTCCTCTCCGGCCCCGCCGCGCTGCCCGTCCACCCGACCCAGGAGGACTGGATCGCGCTCCTGCCGAGCGAGCTCGACGGCCCGGCCGAGCGGGCCGAGCGCGACGAGGCGGTCGAGCGCAGCCGCGAGGCGCTGACGACGCTGAAGCCACAGGAGCTGCGAGCGCTGAGCCTGCTCGCCGAGGGCTACTCGTACCGCGAGATCGCCGAGATCACCGGCTATTCGGCGACCAAGGTGAACCGCTGCGTGTCGGAGGGGCGCGAGCGCTTCCGCCGCTTCCTCGTCCGCCGCGACGGCGGCGCCCGCTGCACCGAGCTGGCGCCGCTGCTCTCGGCGTTCGCCGACGACGAGGCGGGGGCGGCCGACGTCGCCACCCTGCGCGAGCACCTGCGCACCTGCGCCCACTGCCGCTCGACCCTGCGCGCCTACCGCGCCGCCCCGCACGCGGCGGCGGCCCTGCTCCCCGTCCTGCCGCGGACCCGCGGCGCCCTCGTCGGCCGCCTCCACGACGCCTACGCCGCGGTCGCGACGCGGGTCGGCGGCGGCTCGGGCGCGTCCGACTCGACCCTCGGCGGGATCGCCTCGGCGGGCGGCACGCGCGGCGCCGGGATGACCGCGCTCGCCAAGCTGCTGGCGGTCTGCGCCGGGACGGTCGGCGGCGCCGCCTGCGTCGCCACCGGGGTGATCCCGGCGCCGCTGATCGACCATCCCAGCCACCACGCGAAGCCCGCGGCGAAGGTGACCCACCACCGCCCGCGCGAGCTCGCCCATGACGAGACCCAGACGACGTCGTCGTTCCCCGAATACGACGTCCCGTCGCCGGGCGAAGTCGAACCGCAGCCGCAGCCGCGGGAAACGGCGCAGGCCGAAACCGAAGTACAGGCGAAGCGGGAAAAGGAAGAAGCGGAGGCGAAGGCGCGCGGCGAAGAAAAGGCGGCGGAACGGGAAGCGAGCGCGACGGCGGCCCAGTCCTCGCCGCCGGCGAGCGAAAGCGGCGCGATCGAAGCGGTCGAACCCGCGCCGCCTCCGCCGCCCCCGACCGACTCGAGCAGCTCGACCTCGTCGGCGGAACCCTCGAGCGCGACCTCGTCCTCGTCGACCGCCCCGAGTAGCGGCGACGGCTCCAAGGGCAACGCCGCCGGGGAGCTCGGACCGTGAGACGCCGCCCACTCATCATCGTCGTGATCGCGCTCCTCGCGGCCGCCGTTTTCCCCCTCGCCGCCCACGCCTCCGACGGCTACGAACTCACCGGCCTGCGGGTGATCGACGCCGGAGGCGGCACCTGGCGCACCGACACCAGGTTCGACGTCGCCTGGGACGCGAACCCACCCGAAAAGGCAAGCGTCGTCCACTGGGTGCTCACCAACGGCGCGGGCATCCTCAGTAGCGGCGAAGACTCACGGCGCCTGAACGCGGCCACCGTGACGGTGCCGCCGACTCCCGGCGTCTACACCTTCGAAGCGCGCGATTGGCAGCCGTTGGTCTTCGGCCCCGAAGAGTTCGGCCCACCCGTGCGCGTGCCGCTCTACTTCGACGACGCGCGGCCGCAACCGGTGTCGATCGCGGCGCCCGCCTGGGTCGCCGCCGGGACCGTCGTGCCGATCCGGCTCTCGCATCCCGCCGCGCCGCTGCCGATCTCCGGGATCACGGGCTACGCGGTGTCGATCGACAGCGTCGCCGAAGGCGTGCCCTGCGCGCGGGCCGATCGCTGCGCGGCGGGCGAAGTCGACCTCGCCGGCGGCGTCGCCCTGGACTCGACCTCGCTCCCCGCCCCGCCGGAAGGGATCTCCTACGTCCACGCGGTCGCGGTGTCGGGCTCCGGGATGGCCTCGTCGAGCACCGCCACGGCCACGGTCGGCGTCGACGGGACCGCGCCGCGGGTGCGGCTCGAAGGGGCGCCGGCCGGCTGGGCGACGGGGCCGGTCCACCTGACCGCCGTCGCCACCGACGACCTCTCGGGGATGGCGGCCGCCGGGCCGGGCGGTCCGATCACCGCGATCGGCATCGACGGCGCGCCACCCGCGCAGGCCCCCGGGCCGACCGCGAGCGCGACGGTGGCGGGCGAGGGCTCCCACCAGGTCGTCTTCTGGGCCCGTGACGCGGTCGGCAACGCCGGCGACGGCAGCCTCCCCTTCGCCCACCCGTCGACGGCGACCGTGCGGATCGACGAAACGGCGCCGACCGTCCGCTTCGCCGCCGCCGACCCCGACGACCCGGAGCGGATCGAAGCGATCGTCGGCGACGTGCTGTCGGGGCCGAGCGCCGATCGCGGCGAGATCGCGGTCCGCCCGGCCGCGACCACCGGCAGCTTCGAACCGCTGCCGACGGCGGTCACGCGCGGCCGCCTCGTCGCCCGCTGGAACTCCGACGACTTCCCCCACGGGTCTTATGAATTCCGTGCGACGGGATACGACGCCGCCGGCAACCCGGCGACCAACCGCGACGGCGGCGGCCCGGCGCTGGTGCTCCAGAACCCGGTCAAGCGGGAAGCGAAGGTCGCCTTCGGCTTCGGCGCCGCGGCGCTCGTCTACCCCCGCTGCGCTCGCGCCGACGGCGAACGCCGCTGCCGCAGCACGACCGTCCGCTCCTTCGCCAAGCGCCCGCCGAACCGCACCGTCCCCTGCTGCCACGGCGCCGTCGTCGGCGGCCGGCTGGTCGACGCGACCGGGGCGCCGCTGGCCGGTCAGGCGGTCGAAGTGGTCGAGACCTTCGCCCCCGGCGCCCGCTCGCGCACCCGCGCCACGCCGCTGACCACCGACGCGACCGGGTACTTCCACGCCCGCCTCGCGCCCGGGCCGA
>DAIQOT010000191.1:0-7733 GCA_036787695.1 Solirubrobacterales bacterium
TAAATGTGTGACACCGGTCAGAGCAGCCGCGATAAACCTTTTGTCTGTCCACAGAAACCGGGAGGAGGGAGGGGGTGATTCCTGGTGAAAGCAACGGCCGTGAATGAGACGACGCCCGCGATGAGCGTCGTCAAGGGGAGCTAGCTCCCTAGCCTCGATAACTCCCGGCCGGGGTCGAGGCCCGCCGTTGCAGATTTCGTTGATCCAGGGGATGTCCGCGTTTAAACCTTTTGTCTGTCCACAGGTAAGGACGGCTTCAGCGGTCGATCCCGTCGACGAACAGCCCACACGACTCCAATGAGTCACATCCGCAGAAGCTTGCCGCCACGAGCCAGTCGCGCATCTCCTGAGTGCTGGTGCCGCGGCCCCTCGCCGTACGATCTCCCGATGGCCGACAAACCGGATGGATTGAGTTCGGTCCTCGCCTCGCTAAATCGCGAGGACATCAACCGGATCGCGGCCGCTCACGGCGCCCGGAACGTCCGCGTTTTCGGCTCGGTGGGTCGCGGCGAGTCGACCGGCTCCAGCGATCTCGATCTACTTGTCGACATGTCGGAGGGTCGAAGCCTTCTCGACCTGGTGGCTCTCGGCGCTGATCTGGAGGCGGCGCTTGGCGTGGCTGTCGATGTGGTCACCGAGAAGAGCCTTTCGCCGTACCTCCGGGACCGGATCCTGGCCGAGGCGGTCTCGCTCTGAAGGAGGCAGGAGTCGACGCCGCCGCCCCTGTCACGAGGCCCGACTCAGCAGGCTTTGTTTTCACTGACGCTCCAGCAGCCGACTTTCGATTCCCCGCCTGCGACGGGGACCGTCTGTGTGATCGCGGCGAATTTGAGCCCGAGCTCTTCGATCGGGACCGGGCCACCGCGCAGGTGGTAGGCGCCGAAACTTGCGTCTTTGAGTTCGTAGGTGGTGGCTGGGGTCGTGGTCCCTGGAGCGAAGACTTTGATCGTGGCGAGGGTGAAGTGTTTCCCGAATCTCATCGCATCGAGTAATTCCGGCGAGCGGGAGTCCACCGCCTTGACGACCCGGAAGGATTCGAAACTGGGGTGGCCGGCGCCGCCACCGCCGCCGGTGACTTCTGGGCCGACCAGGCCCCAGCCTTCGGGTTCGACCGCCGCGCTCGGATCGGAGATCAGATCGAACGTCCCGGTCACCCCGGCGAGCGTCATTTCTCCGACCTTCTGGCCGGCCGTGGGAAGCGCCGGCGCGCCTGCCGCCCAGACCAGTCGCGGCGGTTCGGCCTGCGAGCCCCCGGGACTGGGCACGGTGAGCCGCATGTGCTCGGTCCGTTCTTCTCCGGATCCGCTGACCGCGAAGCTCGCGACCGTCATTTCGCCGAGTTCGAGGGTGGCGGTGGGGCTCGCGGCGCCGGGCGCCGTCACCTCGAGTTTCGCGGATTTGAGGTGTTTGCCAGTCGCCGCCACCGCGACCAGCTGCGTGGCGTCGGCGCCGGGCACCGCAGTGATGTCGAGTCCTTCGAACGCGGCTTTGGGCGCGCCTTCTTCGAAGGCGCCGTCGAGGCTGCTGCTCAGCACCTTCACGACGATCGGGTCCGGCGACGCTTCGATCGTCAGGCGCTCGGTCGTCGCCGGTCCCCCCGGCGGCGGCGCGGCGGCTTCTCCCGGTTCGCCCGGTTCACCTTGCGCCCCCTGCGCTCCCGTCGCGCCAGTCGCCCCCTGCGCCCCGGCTGCCCCTTGGCCGCCCTGCGCCCCGGCCTGCCCCTGCGCCCCGGGCGCCCCCGGCCTGCCGTCAGGAAGCTGCCCCTTCTTGAAGTCCTTGGCCATCAGCGACCCGTCCTTGATGTTGGCCCCGGTCACCGATTCCGGCTTGATATCCGCCCCGGTGATCTTCACCGCCGCATAAGAGGTGCCCCCAAGAGCAATAAAGAGGCAAAGAGTCGCGACCACGTTGGCGTAGCTCAACTTGCTGCGGATGCGGCGCATGGACTTCCTCCCGAGGCGTTGGACGAGCGCACTAAGCCCGCCGAACCATCGCCCCTCCCGGGTCCCCCCGCAATACGGTCGTACCGAAGTCTTTTACGAGTCGGGCTGCGTCTGATTCAGGGTGGGAGAGCGATCATGGCCTCGCGGGCCGCTGCTCAGCCGAGCTGATCGGCTGCCCACCCCGCGACTTCATCGACCAGCGCGGTCGCGGCTCGCCGGTCGAGCGGCTCGGCATCCAGCAGGTCCTCGTAGCGAAGTGGAACCGCGAAGTCGGTGAGCTCGGCGAGGCGGGAGCGAGGGACCGGCAGCTCGACACCTTGCTCTTCGAGCAACCTGCCCAACTGATCGATGTCGTGAGTTCGTTGCTGCGGAAGGCCGAGCTTCGCCATCACCGCCTTCAGCCACTTCTCGACTGCCTGCTGGGCGTGAAAGCCGATTATTTCGTCGCTGATCTCAGCGTTGTCGGCGAACTCGCGTGCCGCCGTCGCATCGTTGCCGGCCTTCCGCGAGTAGAGGGCCGCAAGGTCGGATGACTCACGCCGGGGCGAGGACACGGCCCTCTCGAAGCGCATCGTTCAGCATCGTGCCCTCGAAGTGGCCCCATTCGTCGACATGGGAAACGGGAACGACGACGAGATCGATGGGAACGCCCAGATTGCCGAGCGCCTCGCGGAGCCTGACGAACTCGGCGCGGCGGCTTTTGACCTCGGGCTCGATGACAAGGAGGTCCAGGTCGCTGTCAATGCGGCCTTCACCTCGGGCTCGCGAGCCGAACAGGATCACCCTGGCATCGGGCGCTGCGGTGGCCAGACGGCGGCCCGCCTCGGCGATCAGATCCTCTCCGGTCATCGACTCCACGACGGAAAGGGTAGCCGCCGTCTGTGACATTCCCGGCCGGGAGGAGGAGACGGGGCAGCCAGGACTCGAACCTGGAATCGCCGGTTTTGGAGACCGGTGCCTTAGCCAGTTGGGCCACTGCCCCAGAGGGGTGATGGATCGTAACGAGGTAGGGGAGGTTGGCGTCTGGTGGTGCGGGGGCTAGGGATTGGGCTTGCGCCACTCGGTGGCGAGGACGGCGAAGACGAGTTCGTCGCCCCAGGAGCCCTTGAAGAGCTCGGACTCGCGGAAGTGGGCCTCCTGGCGCATGCCGAGGCGGCGGCAGAGGGCGGAGGAGGGGTGGTTGCGGGCGTCGGTGCGGGCGAAGACGCGGTGGGCGTCGAGGTCGTCGAACGCGAGGTCGATCAGGGCGAGGGACGCCTCGGTCGCGTAGCCGTGGCCGGCCGCGTCGGGGTGGAAGATCCAGCCGACCTCGGCCTGGCGGTGCCGGGCGCTGCGCAGGAAGATCGTCACATCGCCGAGGAGCAGGCCGTCCTCCTGGCGCTCGACCGCGAGGACGACCCAGTCGTCGTCCTCCTCCAGGCGGGTCGAGGCGATTCGCCGCTCGAGCAGCGGTTCGACCTCCTCTCGCGTCGCGGGCCCGCCGTAGAGGTACCGCGCCACCTCGGGCAGGGCCTTGATCGCGGCAAGACGGTCGAGGTCGCTCTCGCGGTAGCGACGCAGCAGCAGCCGCTCGGTGCGGATCTCACGGTCGGCCAGGTCCAACGTCACTCCTCCTCGTCTGGGAACTCGAAGAACAGCCCTGGGCCGTGCTTCAGGCCCAGCGGGCTGACGAGCGGCGGGACGCGCCAGCTCGGCGGGTCGCCGTCCTCCCAGGGCAAGGGGACGATCTCGAAAGCGGGGCGGTCGGTGAGGATCAACCGCAGGGCGTCGCTTTCGGGGTCGAGCTCGACCGTCTCGATCGTCGCCCCCACGAGGCCGGCGGCATCGTCGGCGTCCCAGGTCGAGTGGGCGGCCTCCAGGGTCCAGACCCGTCCGCCGAACCCGACCTCGATCTCGAGGACGCCGCCGTCGGTCCTCACCGCCACGACCTCGCCCGACAGCCAGCTCAGCTGATCCTCGAAGGAGTTCCGGGTCAGCACCTCGGGGTCCTTCCGCTCGCCCCAACCGGGCGGCGGCTCCGGCACCGGGTTCAGCTTGTCGGCATCGGACTGGAGCGAGACCTCGCCTTCGACCTCCCAGACCTCGAGGCCCGGCGCGGCGAGCAGTTCGTCGATCAAGGCACGGCTGCCGCCGACCAGGGTCGAGTCGAGATCGACCTCGGAGGCGACGAACCAGGCGCGGTCCTCGGGCCAGATCAGGTTCGGCGCCTGGTCGACCGCCGCGAGCGGGCCCTTCGGCACGACCCACTCGCGCGCGGGCTGTTCGAGTTGCGCCGCGTAGGGCCATTCATCGGTGACCCCGCTCCTGATCGTGCTCATGCCGAAGAAGGCGCTTTCGGGGGTGGTGGTGTGGCGCGCCAGGATGAGGCAGAGCTGGTCGAGCTTGTCCTCGGCGAGCTCGCCGGTGTAGGGATCCCCTCCCGACCAGCGCGAGTCGGTGAAGTTGAAAGGATCGTAGGAGCCGACGATCGCGTGCCACTGCATTTCGCGATGCGCGCGCGTCCCGAGGCGGCGCGCCACCTCGGCCCAGGTGACCTCGTTGCCCTCGTCATCCCAGGCGGGGTGGAGGATCCGCGCGTACGCCTCGTAGATCTGCGGGACCTGCTGTTTGGTGTAGCCGCCGAACCCGTCGCGGAGGGCGGGGGCGATCCAGGCGCCGGCTACGGCGCCGTCGACCTGCTCCAGCTCGCTTCCCGGCATCTACTCAACATAAGCAGAGCCGCGCGCGTCGAGGTAGGCGGCGACGAAGTGGAGGTAGCGGGCGGCGATCGTCTCGACCGTCGTGGGACGGTCGGCGTCGCCGCGGAGGTGGGCGGCGATCGCGTCCCACCAGATCGTGCGGCCGACGGCGAAGCCGCCGAAGCCCGGGGTGGGGGCGGCGGTGGAGAGCCAGTGCTCGACCTTCGACTCGTCGGCGCCGCGGCCGAGGATCAGGCAGTCCGCCGAGCGACCGTCGCGGCGGCACGCGGCGGCGACCGACTCGCAGTCGGCGGAGCTCTCGATGCCCTCGATCTTCCAGATCGCGACCTCGATGCCGGCGTCCTGGATCTGCTCGATCGCCCGGACGACGAGGGCGGGGCGGAGCTCGGCGTCGAAGCGCCCGCCGTCGCCCTCGAACTCGGCGAGCTGATCGTCGGTGGGCGGGACTAGGAGCTCGAACAGGAGGTCGGTGCCGTCGATCCCGCCGAGTCGGTCGGAGAGAGTCCGCAGCCGCTCCAGCTGCCGGTCGTTGAGCGCCCGGTCGCCGCCGACGTTGTAGCGGACCAGGGCCTTCGCCAGCTCGGGGCGCAGCTTCTCCAGGTGCGCGGCGAAGTCCTCGTACTCGAACTGGAACTCCGCCTGCCCCGAACGCTCGACCGCCACCGCGGCGACGATGTCGGTCTCCCGCGCGCGTTCGAGCACCGGCGTCCCGAACTCCTCGTCGACCAGCAGGCCGGGACGAGCGCCCGCGGGCAGCCGTGGAGCCGCCGCGAGCAGTCCCTCGTAGACGACTTCCTTCGCCGCGCTGATGCGAGCGCGCTCCCCGGCGTCGGGCTCTCCCTCGATCCCGAAGAGCGGCCGGATCGACTTGCGGTGATCGAAGGCAAGTATGAAAAGCGCTGAATCGCTCATAATCGCTCACCAAACCTACACAGATATGAGCGATCTGTGTAAGGTGGCGTCGCATGGACGAGCCGGGACCTCGCACCACGCTCCTCGGGAAGGAGATCGCCGACCAGCCGGCGGCATGGCGCCGCGCGATCGCGCTGGGCATCGACGCGCCGGACGCGCTCGCCGCTCCGGGGCGCCTCGCGTTGATCGGCTGCGGCTCCTCCTGGCACGCCGCCAAGGCGATCGCCGCGCTCCGCGAGGCCAGGGGCATCGGCGAGGCCGACGCCTTCGCCGCCTCCGAGGCGCCGCTGACCCGCGACTACGACCGGATCGTCGCGATCTCCCGCTCCGGCACCACCACCGAGGTGCGCCAGGCGCTCGCGGCGCTCGCCGGCCGCGTCCCGGTGACGGCGATCGTCGGCGACCCCGACAGCCCGATCGCCGCCGCCGCCGACGAGGTCATCGACCTCTCCTTCGCCGACGACCAGTCGGTCGTCCAGTCACGCTTCGTCACCACCGTCGCCTGTCTCGCCCGCGCGGCGCTCGGCGAGGACGTCGCCGCGCTCCCCGACGCCGCCGCCGCGGCCCTCGCCGCGCCGCTCCCGGTCGACCCGGCGGAGCTCGACCGCGCCGTCTTCCTCGCCACCGGCCCGCACGTCGGCCTCGCCGACGCCGCCGCGCTGATGCTGCGCGAGACCGCCCAGATGTGGGCCGAGTCCTACCCGGCGATGGAGTACCGGCACGGGCCGATCTCGACCGCCGGCCCCGGCGCCGCGGTCTGGTTCCTCTCGCCGCCCCCAGAGGGCCTCGCCGCCGAGGTCGCCGCCACCGGCGCCACCGCCGTCGACGCGCCCGGCGATCCGCTCCCCGAGCTGATCCGCGTCCAGCGCCTCGCCCTGGCGATCGCCGAAGCCCGCGGCCTCGACCCCGACAACCCGCCGCACCTGACCCGCGCCGTCGTGCTGGCGTCGGAGGAGGCGCGATGAGGCGGAGCGAGCGGCTCGACGCGATCATCGCCGCGCTCGCCGACACCGGCTCGGTCTCGGTCGCCCAGCTGACCACCGACCTCGGCGCCTCGCCGGCGACGGTCCGCCGCGACCTCGAGCTGCTCGAGGAGCAGAGCCTGCTCACCCGCTCGCACGGCGGCGCGGTCCGCAACGGCACCCTCTACGAGCTCCCGGTCCGCTACCGCGGCGGCCGCCAGGTCGAGGAGAAGCGCCGCATCGCCGAGGCCGCCGCGGAGCGCATCGGCGACGCCGAGACCGTCTGCTTCAGTGGCGGCACCACGACCACCGAGGTCGCCCGCCTCGTCCGCGGCCGCTCGCTCACCGTCGTCACCAACGCCGTCAACATCGCCTCCGAGCTGGTCGTCTCGGAGACGATCCGCCTCGTCGTCATCGCCGGCGTCGCCCGTCCGCAGACCTACGAGCTGATCGGCCCGCTCGCCGAGCAGACCCTCGCCGGGCTCAACGTCGACGTCCTCTTCCTCGGGGTCGACGGGATCACCGCCGCCGGCCTCACGACCCACGACGAGATCGAGGCCCGCACGGACCGCACGATGGTCGAACGCGCTGCGCGGACGATCATCGTCGCCGACTCCTCGAAGATCGGCCGCTCGGCGCTCGCCGCGATCTGCCCGCTCGACGCGATCGACGAGCTGATCACCGACACCGCGGCGCCGGCCGACCAGGTCGCCGAGCTGCGCGAAGGTGGGATCGAGGTGATCCAGGTCTGATGGCCGCGGCCGCGCCACGCTCCCTGGCGGTGAGCACCAATCCGGCGATCGACCGGGTGGCGCGACTGGGCGGGCCGGCGGCCGGGGTCGTCAAAGCGGCCGAGTTCCTCGAGACGCCAGGCGGCAAGGGGGCGCACGTGGCGATGGTCGCGTGGGAGCTCGGCGCCCAAGTCGAGTTGCTGACCACCGCCGCCGGCCGATCCGGCGACCTCTTCCTGGCGCTGCTGGAGGGCGAGGGCTTCCCGGTCCACGCGGTCCGCGTCTCCGGCGCCACCCGCGGCACCTACACCGTGGTCGTCGACGGCGAGGCCGACGTGGTCGAGATCCACGAGCCGGCCGGCGAGCTCACCGTCGCCGACGCCGACGCGCTGGTCGCCGCGCTGGCGGCGATCGCCGGGGACTTCGACACCGTCGCGATCTGCGGCAGCCTGCCGCCGGGCGCCCCGCCCGACCTCCACGCCCGCC
>DAIQOT010000039.1:0-22019 GCA_036787695.1 Solirubrobacterales bacterium
GCACCAAGAACAACCCGGTGCTGATCGGCGAGCCCGGCGTCGGCAAGACCGCCGTGGTGGAGGGCCTGGCCCAGGCGATCGTGCACGGTGAAGTTCCCGAGACGCTCAAGGACAAGCAGCTCTACACCCTCGACCTCGGGTCGCTGGTGGCCGGCAGCCGTTACCGCGGTGATTTCGAGGAGCGCCTCAAGAAGGTGCTCAAGGAGATCAACACCCGCGGCGACATCATCCTGTTCATCGACGAGCTGCACACCCTGGTCGGCGCCGGCGCCGCCGAGGGGGCCATCGACGCCGCCTCGATCCTGAAGCCGGCCCTGGCCCGTGGTGAGCTGCAGACGATCGGGGCGACCACGCTCGACGAGTACCGCAAGTACCTCGAGCGCGACTCGGCGCTGGAGCGTCGTTTCGCCCAGATCCGCGTCGACCAGCCCTCGCCGGAGGACACCGTCCGGATCCTCGAGGGCCTGCGCGAGCGTTACGAACAGCACCACAAAGTGACGATCTCCGACGACGCGCTGAAGGCCGCCGCCGAACTCGCCGACCGCTACATCTCCGACCGTTTCCTGCCCGACAAGGCGATCGACCTGATCGACGAGGCGGGCTCGCGACTGCGCATCAAGTCGATGTCCACGCCTCCGGTCTACCGTGACCTGGAGGAGGAAATCGAGACGACGCGGCGCGAAAAGGAGGCCGCGATCGAGGCGCAGGAGTTCGAAAAAGCAGCCAACCTGCGCGATCAGGAGCGTCAGCTGACCACCCGCAAGCGCCAGCTCGAAGACGAGTGGGCCGAGGGTGAGAACGGCGAACGGCCGGTCGTCGGCGAGGAGGAGATCGCCGACATCGTCTCGATGTGGACCGGTATCCCGGTGTTCAAACTCACCGAGGCCGAGACCAAAAAGCTGATCCGCATGGAGGAGGAACTCCACAAGCGCGTGATCGGCCAGGAGGTCGCGATCACCGCCGTCTCGAAAGCGATCCGTCGCTCCCGTGCCGGGATCAAGGATCCGAAGCGGCCCGCCGGCTCGTTCATCTTCCTCGGCCCCTCCGGGGTCGGTAAGACCGAGCTCGCCCGCACGCTCGCCGATTTCTTGTTCGGCGACGAGGAGGCGATGATCCGGATCGACATGTCCGAGTACATGGAGAAGCACGCGGTCTCCCGTCTGGTCGGTTCGCCTCCGGGCTACATCGGCTACGACGAGGGCGGTCAGCTGACCGAGGCCGTGCGCCGCAAGCCGTACTCGGTGCTGCTCCTGGACGAGATCGAGAAGGCCCACCCCGATGTCTTCAACATCCTGTTGCAGATTCTCGAGGACGGGCGCTTGACCGACAGCCAGGGCCGCACGGTCGACTTCCGCAACGCGATCGTGATCATGACCTCGAACATCGGCGCCGCCGAGATCTCGAAGAACACGTCGATCGGCTTCACCGTCTCCGACGAGACCGGGATGTCCTACGACGACATGAAGAACCGGATCATGGGCGACCTCAAACGGGTCTTCCGTCCCGAGTTCCTCAACCGGATCGACGAGGTCATCGTGTTCCACAAGCTCGCCAAGGAGGAGGTCAAGGAGATCATCGACCTGATGATCGCCCGCGTCCGAGTCCAGGTGGCGGAGCACGAACTCCAACTGGAGCTCACCGACGAGGCCAAGGATCTACTGGTCGAGAAAGGCTGGGATCCATCGATGGGTGCGCGTCCGTTGCGTCGAGCGATCCAGCGCTACATCGAGGACCCGCTGGCCGACGAAGTCCTGCGGGCCGGCCCGATGACTCCCGGCTCGACCGTGATGGTCACCCGCGACGCCTCCGGCGACGAGGAAGACCTGCCGCTGCGGCTCGAGATCATCCCGCCGAGCAACAAGAATCCGCTCGGCGAGGAGGAGCGCCCGAAGGTGGGCGTCGGGGCCAAAGAGACCGGCGACGGGGTCCACGGCCACGAGGCCGACACGGACGCCGACGACACCGACCACTGAGCAAGGCAACTGAGATGAGGGAACCCGGCCGCAGCGCGATCGGCACCTGGAGCGGCGGCCGGTTCCTTCACTTCGGCGAGGCGATCGACGAGGATCGCCTCGCCGGTTTGCTGCGCCCGGGGGAGGGGATCGACACGGTCCTCACCGCCGACGCCTACGGCACCGGCGAGGCCGACCGGGTTCTAGGCCGGGCGCTCGAGGGCGTCGCCCGTGAGGACTACTCGCTGGTCGGCGCGATCGGCCACGACTTCTACGAGGGCGAGCGCAACGGGCCGAAGGGCTTCCCGCGCTTCACCGACCCGGCCCTCCGCGGGCCCGACGACTACGCCTCCTACCTGCGGATGGCGACCGAGGCCCAGCTCGAGCGGGTCGGCGCCTCCCAGTTCGACCTTCTTCTGCTCCACAACCCCGACCGCATCGGCTACAGCTCCAAGGTGGTCTGGGACGGGATGGCGGCGCTCCGCGACGCGGGCCTGACCGCCAAGATCGGCGTCGCGCCGGGTCCCGCCAACGGCTTCACGCTCGACCTGATCGCCTGCCTGGAGAAATTCGGCGCGCAGATCGATTGGGCGATGATCATTCTCAACCCGCTGGAGCCCTGGCCGGGCGAGCTGGTGCTCGACGCGGCGGCGCGCCACGAGGTCAAGGTGATCACTCGCGTGGTCGATTACGGCGGCCTCTTCTGGGACGACCTCCGTCCCGGGATGGAGCTGGCCAAAGGCGACCACCGCGGCTTCCGGCCGGCGGGCTGGATCGAGCGCGGGCTGGAGAGGCTGGCCGAGCTGCGCCCGTTCGCCGAGCGCGCCGAGCTGACCCCGATGGGGCTCGCCTGCCAGTGGAACCTCGCCCACCCGGCGGTCGAGTGCGTCGCCCCGACCTTGATCCAGGAGGTCGGGCCGGAGGCGCGGACGATCGAGTCCGAGCGCGCCGAGCTGGCCGCGATTCCCGTCGAGATTCGGCTCTCCGCCGAGGATGTGGCCGCGATCCGGGCGATCGGCGACAACACGGGCAGCATGGCTTTGAAGGGCGCGGCGGTCGACTTCGAGGGCGAGGAGCAGCCGGACCGTTGGCCGCTCAGCCAGGAACTGGCCGAGGTCGGCGGGCGCTGGGGCATAGATCCCGAGCGGGATCTGGCCTACGCGACCGCTTGATCACAGCCTTCATGTGCGCCTAACCGCATTCCAGAGCGGTTTTTGCCATAATTAGGTGGATGGCCTCATTGTCAGGGGATGCACTGAACGAGCTTTCCGAACGTCAGGATCCCCGGCTCCTACGAGCGTTGGATGTGGTCGCGCCGGGCGGTGCCCTGCGCGAGGGGATCGACAACATCGTTCACGCCCATACCGGCGGGCTGATCGTGGTCGGTGAGCTCGACGAGATCTCGCACATGCTCTCGGGCGGAATCAGCCTCGACATCGACTACACGCCGGCGATGCTCTACCAGGTGGCGAAGATGGACGGCGCGATCGTCCTCAACGCCGAGGCCACCAAGATCGCCTGGGTCAACGTGCAGCTGATGCCGGATCCGACGATCCTCTCCTCGGAGACCGGCACCCGCCACCGCACCGCCGAGCGCGTGTCCAAACAGACCGACGCGCTGGTGATCGCGATCTCGCAGCGGCGCGAGGTCGTCTCGCTCTACGTCGAGGGCGCCAAGTACATCCTTCAGGACATCCCCGCGGTGCTCGCCAAGGCCAACCAGGGCCTCGCCACCCTCGACAAGTACCGGCTGCGCCTCGACGAGGTGTCGGCTCGGCTGACCGTGCTCGAGTTCGAGGGCCGGACCGTGCTCCACGACGCGCTCTCGGTGCTGCAGCGGGCCGAGCTGGTGACGCGGATGGCGGTCGAGGTCGAGCGCTACATCGTCGAGCTCGGCACCGAGGGCCGGCTGATCGAGATGCAGCTCGAGGAGACGATGGTCGGCGTCGCCGCCGACAAGATCGCCCTCGTCCGCGACTACGCGGTCGAGGACTCCGAGGAGGGCCTCGCCTCGACGCAGCAGGCGCTCTCCCGGCTGCCCCACGAGGAGGTCCTCGATTTCGGGCGCCTGGCCGAGCTGCTCGGCTACGACCGCAAGATCAACACCCTCGACTATCCGGTCTCGCCGCGCGGCTACCGGGTACTTGGCCGGGTGCCGCGGATCCCAAAGCTTGTCGTCCAGAAGATCACCCACGAGCTTGGCGGGTTGGAGGAGGTCCTTGCGGTCTCCGATGCCGATCTCGCCGCCGTCGACGGTGTCGGGCCCAGTCGGGCCAAAGACATCCGCGAGGGACTGCGCAGGCTCCAGGAGGTCGATCTGGTGGACAGGTACTTACAGAGTTGACGGCGATAAGCGCCGTTGCAGACGAAAGGAGCCACCGATTTCCGAGCTAGATGAGGCCACCGTTGAAGAGGTCTTCGAAGAGGACATCGTGTATGTGTGCGACTTCGAGATAGGCGACAAGGTCGTCTACCCGCATCACGGGGCCGGCTTGGTCATGACCAAAGAAACGCGGGAGCTGATGGGCAGCGAGCGTGAGTACCTCACGATCAAAATCCTCCACAACGAGCTCACCGTCATGGTCCCCACGGAGAACGCGGGCAAGGCCGGTCTGCGGCGCGTGATCGACGAGGAAGAAATCAAAAAAGTCACCACCGTCCTCACCGACGACGTCTCCGAGATGCCGAAAAACTGGAACCGGCGTTTCAAGTACAACCGCGAGAAGATCAAGACCGGCGACGTGTTCGAGCTGGCCGAGGTGGTCCGCAACCTTGCCATCCGTGAGATGGAAAAGGGCCTCTCCACCGGCGAGAAGCAGATGTACACGCGGGCGAAGAAGATCCTCGCGTCGGAGTTCATGTACGCCCTCGACAAAGACGAGGAAGGTGCCGAGGAATACCTCGACACGCTGTTGGAGGAACGCTACGCCGCCACTGTCGCCGCCGCCTGAGGCAATCACGCCTGAGGTGACCGCGGTCATCGCGGCAGCCGGCTCCGGGGAGCGCCTCGGAGCCGGCGGGCCGAAGGCCTTCGTGCAGCTTGGAGGGCGGCCGATGGTCTCCTGGTCGCTCGACGCCTGCCGCGCCTGCGGCATGGTGCGGGCGATCGTCGTCGCCGTCCCGGCCGGCCACGAGCACGGCCTGGACGGCGTCGACGGTCTCGTCCTGGTCGACGGCGGATCGACCCGCGCCGAGAGCGTGTCGAACGCGCTCGCCGAGGTGGGGACCGAGTACGTCGCGATCCACGACGCCGCGCGCCCGCTGCTGACCGCGGAGCTGCTCGAAGCGCTGGTCAGGGAGCTCGCCGCTGACCCCGAAGCCGACGGCATCATCGCCGCGGCGCCGGTCCACGACACGGTCAAGAAGGTCCGTGTGGAGTTTCCGTTGGAGGGCAACGGAAACTCGACGCACGTCATCAGCGACACGCTCGATCGGTCCGAGCTCTGGGGCGCGCAGACGCCACAGGTCTTCCGCACCGCCGCGCTCCGCGCTGCCCTCGCTGCGGCCGACGCCGCGACCGACGAGGCGATGCTGATCGAGGCCGCCGGGGGCAAGGTCCTGCTCCACGATCCAGGCGCTCCCAACCTCAAGGTCACGACCCCGGTCGACCTCCGGGTCGCCGAGCTGCTGCTTGCCGAGCGCGACATCTAGGCTTCAGCCATGCTCACCGATTACCACCTCCACCTTCGCCCCGACGAGGACGAAACCACCTTCGAGCGCTACTTCACCGCCGCCAACGCCGAGCGCTACCGGGCCGCCGCCGACGCCGCCGGGATCGAGGAGCTGGGCGTCTCCGAGCACGTCTACCGCTTCCGCCAGTCGCTCGACCTCTGGAGCCATCCGCTCTGGGTCGAGAACGCCAACGACGACCTCGACGCCTACTGCGAGTTCGTCCGGTCCACCTCGCTGCGGCTCGGGGTCGAGTGCGACTTCGTCCCCGGCGCCGAGGACCGCACGCGGGCGATGCTCGAGGCGCGCGACTTCGATTTCGTCGTCGGCTCGGTCCACTTCATCGGCGAGGGCGACGCCGCCGTCGACCACGACGGCTTCGACGTCTGGGAGCGGCCCGACGCGTCCGCCGATGAGATCTGGACGCGCTACTTCGAGCACTTCGACCGCTGCGCCCGCTCCGGCCTCTTCGACATCCTCGCCCACCCCGACCTGGTCAAGGTCTGGGGCAAAGGCCGGCCGCTGCCGGAGGGTGACCTGCGGCGCTTCTACGAGCCCGCGGTCGAAGCGATCGTCGCCGGCGGGTCGGCGGTCGAGCTCTCCACCGCGGGTCTGAGGAAGCCGGTCGGTGAGCTCTACCCGGCGCGCGAATTCGCCGAGCTGGTGGTCGAGGCCGGGGTGCCCTTCGCGCTCTCCTCCGACGCCCACCTGCCCGAGCAGGTCGGCTTCGGCTACGACCGGGCGGTCGAGTTCCTCGACGAGCTCGGGGTGGGGGAGATCGCCGTCTTCGAGAAGCGCCAGCGGCGGCTGGAGTCGCTCGGCGCCCGGGTCGGCTGAGCGCCGGGTGATCGGCATCGGCTACGACTCGCACCGCTTCGCCGACGGGCACAAGCTCGTTCTCGGCGGGATCGAGATCGACCACCCGCAGGGGCTCGAGGGCCACTCCGACGCCGACGTCGTCACCCACGCGGTGATCGACGCGATCCTCGGCGCCGGCGGCAGCGGGGACATCGGTACGCTCTTCCCACCCGAGGAAGCGCAGTGGCGCGGCGCCGACTCGATCGACCTGCTGCGCACGGCGATCGGGACGATCGCGGGCCGCGTCGTCAACGTCGACGTGAGCGTGATCTGCGAGGCGCCCAAGCTCGCCCCCCACAAGGCGGCGATGGAAGCGCTACTCGGCGAGGTGACCTCGGCCCGGGTGAGCGTCAAGGCGACGACCAACGAGGGCATGGGATGGATCGGCCGCGGCGAGGGAATCGCCTGCATCGCGGTCGCCGAGGTCGAGGACGACTGACCCGGTACGGGACCGGGATGGCCTGCCGGCCGCCTGGCCAATATTGTTCACGATCTGGTGGCGAGTACGGGTAAAACCGACGCACGGGGGGCCATCTCGGATCTGCTTTTCGAGGGGCGCGCGCTACACGAGGCGGGAATCGTCGGACCGATGCGTCCCGACAAGGCGCTGCGCGTCGGCCGCACCTTCCTGCGCTGGGGCGCCTCGCCGGCGACCGGCGTCGCGGTGGCCGCGATCGAGCACCCGCACGAGATCGCGATCATCGACGAACGCGGCTCGCTGAGCTGGGAGCGACTGCACCGCCGCTCCAACGCGCTCGCCCACTCCTTCGAAGCGCTCGGGGTCGGACCCGGCGACGGGATCGGGGTGATGGCGCGCAACCACCGCGGCTTCCTCGAGACGACGCTGGCGGCGGCCAAGCTCGGCGCCTCGGCGCTCTACCTGAACACGATGTTCTCCGGCCCGCAGCTGGTCGACGTGATGGACCGCGAGGGCCCGAAGGCGCTCGTCTACGACGAGGAGTTCGACGAGCTGCTCGCCGGGGTCGACCCGTCGGTGCGGCGGATCGTCGCCTGGCACGACGGCGCGCCGCCCGCGGGGGCGACGACGGTCGAGCAGCTGATCGCCGCCGGCGATCCCTCGAACCTTTCGCCGCCGAGCGACAAGCCGCGCTTCGTCATCCTCACCTCGGGCACCACCGGGACGCCGAAGGGCGCCCAGCGCACCAGCCCCGACGGGCTGATGACGCTCGCCTCGCTGATCGACATGATCCCCTACCGCAGCGGCCAGACCATGGTGGTCGCGGCGCCGCTCTTCCACTCCTGGGGCTTCCTCCACTTCGTCGTCTCGCTGCCGACCGCCTCGACGATGGTGCTTCACCGTCGCTTCGACCCGGAGGGCGCGCTGGCCGCGGTCGAGCGCCACCGGGCGAGCGTGCTCGCCGCGGTGCCGGTGATGGTGCAACGGATCCTCGGCCTGCCCGCCGTGGTGCTCGACCGCTACTCGATGCCGTCGCTGCGGATCACCTCGCTGTCGGGCTCGGCGTTGCCGGGCGAGTTGGCGACCCAGTGGATGGACCGCTTCGGCGACAACGTCTACAACCTCTACGGCTCGACCGAGGTCTCGTTCGCGACGATCGCGACGCCTACCGACCTCCGCGCCGCGCCGGGCACCGCCGGGCGGGCGCCGCGAGGGACCACGGTGCGCCTCTTCGACGAGGCGGGGGCGGAGGTCCAGCCGGGAGAGGTAGGCCGGATCTTCGTCGGCAACGACATGAAGATGGAGGGCTACACCGGCGGCGGTGGCAAAGAGTCGATCGACGGCCTGCTCTCGAGCGGCGACGTCGGCCACTTCGACGCCGACGGGCGCCTCTTCGTCGACGGCCGCGACGACGAGATGATCGTCTCCGGCGGCGAGAACGTCTTCCCGCGCGAGGTCGAGGACCTGCTCGCCGACCTCGAGGGGATCGCCGAGGTGGCGGTTATCGGGGTCGAGGACGACAAGTTCGGCCAACGCCTGAAAGCCTTCGTCGTGCTCGAGGAGGGCGCCTCGCTGAGCGAGGCGGACCTCGGCGCGCACGTGAAAGCGAACCTCGCCTCGTTCAAGACCCCGCGTGAGGTCGAGTTCCTCGACGAGCTGCCGCGCAACGCCACCGGCAAGGTGTTGAAGCGCGAACTGCGCGCTCGTGAGGCGAACGGCCGCCCGCCTCAGTAGGCTTTCCCCGCAATGAGCGAACCTGCGAGGCAGTTGAAAGCGGTCCGTGAGGCGAACCGTGACATGCACGACGTCGCCGCGCAGGCGCTGGAGTGGGTGAAGGTCTCCGAGGAGCGGGTCGCCGCCGCGGAGAGCGCCGCCGACACGGTGCGCGCCGAACTCAAAGAGCGCGCGATGAAGACGCTGCGCGAGATGAGCGCCCAGGCGCGCAAGCAGATCGAAGCGGCGAGGGAGGCGCAGGCCGCCGCCGAGTCGAAGCTCGCCGCCGCCGAGGCCGGGCGCGACCGCGCCGAGCAATCTTTCGAGACCCTGCGGCGGACGTCGCAGGCCGAGCGCGAGCGGACCCTCGCCAAAGCCTCCGAAGCGTCGGGCGACGCCGACTCGAAGATCGAGGCGGCGGAGTCGCGGGCGCGGCGCGAAATCGAGACCGCCCAGGCCGACGCGGAGCGCGAGGTCGAGGCGGCGAAAGCGGGCGTCCGCGAGGAGATCGACCGCCGGGTCGAGGAGGCCCGCCTGCGGATCCAGGCCGACGCCGACAAGCGCATCGCCGAAGTCGAGCAGCGGGCCGCCGAATCGGAGGCCGCCGCCGAGGCCGCGCACGACACCGCGATCCGGCTCGAGACCGAGATCGAGAAGCGGGTCATGGAAGGGACCGAGGAGGTCCGCCGCGAAGCCGAGGAAAGCGTCGCCAAGCTGCTCGAGCGGGTCGAGCGCGAGGCCGAGGACGTCGCCCGCGCCCGCGCCGAGGAGCAACTGCAGGCCGAGTCGGAGCGGATCAAGCAGCAGGCGCAGCGCCGCGAGGAGCGCGCCCGCGCCGCCACCGAGGAAGAGATTCGCTCGAGCGTCAACCGCGCCCGGCGCGAGGTCCAGTCGGTCGCCGAGGACGACGGCCCGACCTGGTTGCAGAGCCAGCCGAAACCGCAGCGCTCGGCCGGCTACCGCACTTACTAGCGCTGGTCTTGCACAAGGATTGCGCGCGCTGAGCTAGCGCTCAAGGGCCTTCGACGGATAATCTCGCCCGCATGCGCGAGGTACGGATCAGGGACACGCTGAGTGGGGCGCTGCAGTCGATCGACCCCGACCACGAGGTCGGCATCTACGCCTGCGGCCCGACGGTCTACTCGCGGATCCACATCGGCAACGCGCGGCCGTTCGTCGTCTTCTCGCTGTTCGCGCGCTTCCTGCGCTCGGAGGGCTTCAAGACGCGGCTCGTCGTCAACGTCACCGACATCAACGACAAGATCTACACGGCGGCGGCGCGGGCGGGGGAGCCCTCGGCGAAGTTCGCCGCGGAGATGACCGCCGCCTACATCAGTGACACCGACGCGCTGGGGGTCGGGCGCCCTGACGCCGAGCCGAAGGCGACCGAGACGGTCGAGGGGATCGTCGAGCTGATCGGCGACCTGATCGAGGGCGGACACGCCTACGAGTCGGGCGGCGACGTCTACTTCCGCGTCCGCAGCTTCGCCGACTACGGCAAGCTCTCCAACCGCCGCCCCGAGGACATGGACCAGGGCGAGGAGGCGGGCACCGCCGGCCTCAAGGAGGAGCGCCTCGACTTCGCCCTCTGGAAGGCGACCAAGGAGGGCGAGGACACCTCCTGGGACTCCCCCTGGGGCCCGGGGCGGCCGGCCTGGCACATCGAGTGCTCGGTGATGGCCGAGCAGGAGCTCGGCGCCTCCTTCGCCGTCCACGGCGGCGGCTCCGACCTCGTCTTCCCCCACCACGAGAACGAGATCGCCCAGTCCGAGGCGGCCGGGCGGCCGTTCGCGCACGTCTGGATGCACAACGGGATGGTCGACGCGGGCGGCGAGAAGATGTCCAAATCGGAGGGCAACATCTTCCAGCTGAGGGAGGCGCTCGACCGTTATGGGCGGGAGGCGGTCGTCGCCTATCTGATCTCCGGGCATTACCGGCAGCCGTTGGCGTTCGGGGAGTTGCCGATGGAGGAAGCGGTGGCGCGGGTCGAGCGGATCCGCAATTTCTTCAGGACGCAGGCGGGGCCGGACTCCGGGGGAGCCTCGCCGGAACAACAGCGGGGAGGTTCCGGCGAGGCTCCCCCGGAGTCCGACAGCGGGCCGGCGCGGCGGGTCGAGGCCTTCCGCGACGCTCTTGCCGACGACTTCAATACGCCGCGGGCGATGGCGGAGCTATTCGAGCTGATCGCGGAAGCGAATCGGGCTGATGAGTTGCCGGGAGCTTCGGTCGCGGTGGCCGAGATGCTCGAGCTGGTCGGGCTCGCGAGCCTCGCCGAGCCCGCTGCGGACGGCGAGACCGACGAGCGTGCCGCTGAGTTGATGGTCGAGCGCGGGGCGGCGAGGGCGGCGAAAGACTTCGCGCGGGCCGATGCGATTCGGGATGAGCTCGCTTCGATGGGTTACGAGATCCGGGACTCGGCTGACGGTCCGCGGCTCGTCCCGAAAGCCTGATGGCGTCGCAGTTCATCTATGGGGTCCAGCCCGTCCAGGAGGCGGAACGGGGGAGACGGAGCGTTCATCGGGTCTGGCGGGCGCCGGAGACGTCGCCGGCGGAGCTGGAGCGGTTGTGTGGATCGCCGGATCACCAAGGGGTCGTCGCGGAGGTCGATCCTTATCCGTACGGCGACGCGGAGGGGATGCTGCGGCGGCCGGACGCGTTGATCGTCGCGCTTGACCAGGTGCAGGATCCGCGCAACCTCGGCGCGGTCTGTCGCTCGGCCGAGGCGGCCGGGGCGGTGGGGGTTGTGATCCCGGAGCGGCGGGCGGCGATGGTGACGCCGGTGGCCTGCAAGACCTCGGCGGGGGCCGTGGAGCACCTCGAGGTCGCCCACGTCCGCAACCTGGCCGACTGGATGGCGGCGGCGCAGGAGGCGGGGTTCTGGGTCTGGGGCGCCGACGCCGACGGGCCACAGCCGCCCTGGGGTGTCGACCTGACCGGGCCGACCGTGATCGTCCTCGGCGGCGAGGGGAAGGGGCTGCGGCCGCGGGTCGCCGCCAGTTGCGACGGGCTGATCGCCCTGCCGAGCCTCGGACGGGTCGAATCGCTGAACGTCTCGGCCGCCGCGACGGCGCTCCTTTTCGAGTCCGTCCGCCAGCGTTCCTGAACTCCTTCCCGGGCCGGCTCTATGGGCCGAAAGTCCAGGAAAATGCAAAAACCCTTGCAAAAAGTCGCACTTTGGGTTGACAGAACTCCGCTCGGGCGTAAACTGCCGCCCAGATAAAGGGTGAACCTCAGCTTTAGCTCTGAGGGGAAGCTCATCAATAAGTAGGGCGCCTCGGGGGAGGTAAGTGGCGCCACGACCCTTCAGCAAGGAGAAGGATCTGTGGCACTATCGACGCCTAAGCAGGAATTTCGTCCCAGTTCAGGGGGCCGCGCCAGCCTGGCCGCTGCGCGGAGTAACCCTCTAGCTGAGCTTGATGATCACTATCTGGTCGCTCTCGCCAAGGACGGCCGCACCGACGCCTATGACGCGATGGTCAAGCGTTATCGCGGTTTCGTCCGCCTCAAGGCCTCTTCGTACTTCCTCCTCGGAGGAGAGTCCGACGACCTGATCCAGGAGGGCCTGCTCGGCCTCTACAAGGCGATCCGCGACTACCGCTCCGACCGCGAGTCGAGCTTCCGCAACTTCGCCGAGCTCTGCATCACCCGCCAGATCATCACCGCGGTGAAGACCGCGACCCGCAACAAGCACACGCCGCTGAACCAGTACGTGTCGTTCAGCCAGACGCCCGCCGCGAGCGGCGACTCGGAAACGACCCTCGACGAGATCCTGCCGGGGCCGACCGTCCACGATCCGGTCAACCAGGTGATCGCGACCGAAGAGCTGGAGAGCCTCGTCTCCTGCCTGTCGGGCGTCTCCGGGGTGCTGTCGGATCTGGAGAGCCGGGTCCTGTCGCTGTACCTCGACGGCCACTCCTACGAGCAGATCGCCGAGCGCCTCGAGTGCGACACGAAGACCGTCGACAACGCTCTGCAGCGGGTGAAGCGCAAGGTCGGCGTCCACCTCGCCTCGCGGGAGGTCGCGGTCTGAGCGGTCGCTAGTCGCGGCGCTCCATGTCCGCCAGCACGTAGTCGAGCAGCTCGCGCCCGTGGTCCGAGGCGACGGCAACGTCGTCGGCCTTGACTCGGACCCGGTGCAGCGACTGCATACGAAGCACGTCGCCGTCGGCCCGGGGGTTGGGGAAGATCCCCGAGTAGGAGACGCCGAGGCGCTCGAGGTGGTCGGCGACGAGGGCGGTCGCCGGCGAGTCGAGCGGCAGGTCGATGTAGATCGCGTCGAGGCAGGCGCGGTGGAAGAGGTGGTGGCGTTGGGCCGCGATCACCTCCTCCAGGTCGGCGCCCGGCACGGCCACGGTGATCAGGGCCAGGTTGTGGTCGGTGTCGACCTCAGTGTGGAGCTCGGTGCCCTCCGCCAGCTCGAAGTCGGGCGGCGGCTGGGCGAGGGTGCCGCGTAGCTCGCAGAGGGCGAGGGTCTGGCCGACGATCTCGTGATGGCGCTCGGGGGCGTAGACGCGGCGATCGTGCCCGTCGTTCAGCTTGGTGTAGAAGAGTGCCGCCGAGTTGCGCCGGGCGGCCTTGGCGACTGCCGCGTCGTTGTCGACCGAGGCCGGGATCCAGCCGAGCAGGAAGCCGGTCTCGTGGGCGCCGAGCTCGATGTTCGCCTTCTGGCTGTAGGGATGGGCGGCGGTCGCCTCGCTGTACATCCCCGCCAGCCCGCGCTCCTGGCCCCAGTCCATCAGCACCCGCTTGGTGCGGGTGAAGAGGTGCTGGCCCCGCGCCGCCTCCAACGTCACCGCCTGGCCCGAGTGGGCCACGGCATCGCCCGCGGCGGCGAGGCTCATACCCTCGTGGCAGAGCAATTCGCCGCTCGCCGTCTCGGCGACGCAGGACACGTAGCGGCCGTCGGCGAGCCGGGCGCCGACCTCCAGCGGGTCGTAGACCCACCGGACGTCGTAAGTGGTCCCGTAAGCTGCTTCTATCGCCTCGGTCAGGACATTCCCCTCGTCCGGCCCGAGGAAGCGAAAAGTGACATCCATCTAGCCATCATCGGCCCCACGCCCCCCTAGCTCAACCTGGGAGAGCACTCGATTTGTAATCGAGAGGTTGCCGGTTCGATCCCGGCGGGGGGCTTTCCACCCATGAGCGATAAATCGATGACCGAGGCGAGCGGGTTCGAGCAGCACCGCTACGCACCGCCGGCCGACTCGGTCGAGGTGGTGCTGGTGAGGCACGGTGCCTCTGAAGCGGCGCTGCCCGGGGTGAGCTTTCCGATGATCGACGGGCAGGGCGACCCGGCGCTGTCGGAGGTCGGGAGGTCGCAGGCGCGGTCGGTCGCGGCGGAGCTCGGCGACGCGGACTTCTCCGGCCTCTTCGTGTCGACCTTGCGGCGGACGCGGGAAACGGCGGCGCCGTTGGTCGAGCGGACCGGCCTCGAGGTCCGGGTCCTGCCCGGGCTGCGCGAGGTGTTCCTCGGGGAGCTCGAGGGCGGCGAGTACCGGATCAAGGTCGCCGAAGGGGACCCGCTGGTGGTCGAGGTCGCGCGGCAGGAACGCTGGGACGTGATCCCCGGCGCCGAGCCACCCGAGGACTTCCAGGGCCGCCTGCGCGCCGCGATCGAGGAGATTGCCGCGACCGTCCCGGCCGGCACGACCGCCGTCGCCTTCGCCCACGGCGCGACGATCGGTCAGCTCTGCGCGATGGCGGCCTCGAGCCGCCCCTTCGCCTTCATCCACGCCGACAACGGCTCGATCTCCCGCCTGGTCGTCCACCCCGACGGCACCTGGCTCCTGCGTAGCTTCAACGAGACCCGCCACCTCGACATCCCGACCGGCCCGGTCGGCTGATCGCGGCGGCGGGCCAGGTCCGTCCTAAGGTAGGTGCTTGCCGAAGTAGAAGGGGGCGGGGTTGTCCTCGCAGGCGATCCCGTCGTCGTCTCCGTCGAGATCGTCGGGGTCATAGCGCGGGCCCCCGAGCTTGAGGAAGTAGATCTGGGCGGCCTTCTGGGACTTGAAGTTGGCGCAGTCCTTGTCGCCCCGCTGCGCCGACGCGGTGGCGGGAAGCATGACTACGAGCGCGATCAGCGCGGCCCCTGCGGCTGCGGCGAGGATCCTCCGGGTGGACTTGAACACGTGACGCTCTCCCTTTGTCGTCGAGCCGGTGGCTCGGATGGCGCGCGGAGAGTAGTTGTCACGAAACTGTGCCGGTACCGAACAAAAGTCTGCTGCGGGCCGCTATTTCGACTTTCGGGTAGCGGCCGTGGCCACTTCTGCGGCTAGTCGTCGTCCTCGATCGAGACGATGTGGCTGGCGTTGAGGTAGACGAACTCGTCCTTGCCGGCGACCTTGAGGTCGACGATCGGGATCGCGCGGGCGCCGACGCGGACGATTTCTTCGTCGGCTTTTTTGGCGCTGACCTCGACCTCGAACTTGCGTTTGTCGGTGGTGTGGATGATTGCCATGGAGGAGCCGCTACCCGAGTTCGGGGCGAGTCGAACCAGGCGCGGCGCGACGGCTAGTCGCAGGGGGTGGAGAGCTTCGTCGGTTCGGTCGGGACGAAGTCGGCCTGCGCCGGCAGGTGGGGGAAGACCTCGGTGTAGTAGGTGGCGCCCTGGCACTTCTTCGGCGCCGAGGCGGTGACGCTGCCGTCGAAGGTGTCCTTGAGGCCGGAGGCGGGGCGCTCGACCAGGGTGCCGAAAGCGGTCGCCTTCGCTTCGCCCCAGCCGTGCCAGGCGAGTTCCTTGCCGACCAGATCGCCGTCGACCGAGAAGCTGTAGCTCGCCGGTTTGGCGAAGGCGCCCTGGCCGCTGACCGCCGGCAGCAGGGTTTCGCCGTGCTGCGGTTCGGAGTGGCGCATCACGGTTTCGGTCGAGGGGGTGGACGAGCCACCGCCGCCGCAGGCGGCGAGAGCGACGGCGACCGCGAGCGCCGCCGGCAGCGAGAGGAGGAGCCGGTTCGACATCACCGTTTGAGGAGGCGCGCTTTCTCGGAGGCGAACTCGGCGTCGCTGAGGACCCCTTTTTCGTGCAGGGTCGCCAAGCGTTCGAGGCTCGACAGGCGGGCGTCTTCCTCCTGCATCGCCTCGGCCCGCGACGGCGCCGGGGGAGCGGCCGACTCGCCGCGGTTACCGGAGCCACGGCCGCCACCCGGCCGGCGTACGTCAGGGATCCCCATCCCGCTCGGACGTTTCATGTCGGGCCGTTTGACGTCGGGCAGTTTGATTTTCGAGGCGCGCTCGCCGAGTTTCGCGTCGGTGACCGCCTTGTCGATCCGTTTGCGGGTCGGCGCCACGACGTCTCCGAAGGTGAGTCCGGGGAATTCCTCCTCGGTCTGTTTGGCCAGCTCGCGCAGGCCGAAGGCGGCCATGATCCCGAGCACGACCACGGTGAGGAAGGTCCGCAGGCCGACCCCGCTCGCGGTCAGCAGGTAGATCCCGAGGATCACCACGAGGCCGCCGTAGCAATAGGGCAGATAGTGGCTCAATGCCGGCGCGATCACCCGGCGCGAGCCGCGAGCCGAGCCGGTCGGCGAGGCCAGCCAGCCGGCCGCCGAGAAGAAGACGCCGACGATGATGATCGTGGTCGCGATCGAGACCATCAACGAGGTGCCGATCGACCATGCCGCTTCGGCCGCCGGCTTGACGTTCTCCTGCTTCACCAACTGGTCGACGACGATGCCGCCGGCCACCTTTCGCAGCACCACCACCAGGAGCCCGGCGATGATCAGCCCGACGCCGCTGAACAGCACCGTCACCCAGCGCCCGTCCCGGGTCAGGTAGATCGCCAGGCCGAAGGTGAGGAAGGTGAGGATCGAGAGGACCAGCGCCAGCCCCTTGATCGCGACGACGATGTCCTGGGCGGTCTTCAGCTGTTCGGATTTGAGGATCGTGATCTGCCCGGCTTCAGGCGGCAGCTTTTCCGCCAGGTCCTTGGCCAGCCCGATCTGCCCGGCGAGGTTCGTCAGCAGGCTGCCGAGGTTCAGTTTCACTTCGCCGTTGGCGGTGCTCACCGCTTCTTTCTTGTTTTCCAGCACCGCGAGAAGCTGTTCGTGGGTGGTCCGGTTGGCGGTTTCCCAGAGTCCCTGCGCGGTCCCCGTTTCCAGCACTTTTTCGGCTCCGGTCCCGGCCACCTGGCGCAGCCCGCCCGCCGCCGCCCCGGCCAGTTCCTTGGTGTCGCCGGGGAGGATGTCTTCGAGTTCCTTTTCGACGTTGACGTTTTCGTAGAGCTGTTCGACGAGGTATTCGCCGACCGCGCTGCGGATCGTCGCGTTCTGGATCAGGCGGCCCGAGGTGTGGACCCACTCGCTCGTGTCGAGGGCCTGGCGCTCGACCCAGATCGAGAAGACGCTGAGGAAGGCGAAGAGCGCACCGAGCACCAATAGCCCTTTGACCGTCCGACGTCGCCAGGGCTTCATCGGGGTGATGGTATAGGTGGGGGATGAAGCCAGACGGGAGGGTCAGATGAAGCTAGAGGGCATTCACCACATCACCGCGATCACCGAGAACGCCCAGCGCAACGTGGATTTCTACGCGGGCGTGATGGGGCTGCGGCTGGTCAAGAAAACCGTCAACCAGGACAGTCCGACCGTCTACCACCTCTTCTTCGCCGACGAGGACGGGGATCCGGGCGCCGACCTGACCTTCTTCGAGTACCCGGGGACGCCGGTCGGGCGGCCCGGGGAGGGGATGGTGCACCGGATCGTCTGGCGGGTCGGCGGGACGCCGGCGCTCGACTTCTGGGAGGGCCGGCTCGGCGCCCATGGGATCGAGACCCGGCGTGAGGGCGGGAGCCTCCACTTCTCCGACCCCGAGGGGCTCGACCACGAGCTCTTCGTCGCCGACGTGCCCGACGCGCCGCTCGCCGCCGATCACCCCGAGGTCCCGAAAGAGCTTGCTTTGCAGGGATTTCACGCGGTACGCGCCTATGCGGCGGCGCCCGACACCAGCACCAGGCTGCTCGAGGCGCTCGAGTTCGAGCCGACCGACGAGGGCTGGGAAGCGCGCGGGGAGGAGCGCGGCGGGCTCTACATCTTCGACCCGCCGCCCGCCGAGAAAGGGCTCCAGGGAGCGGGCTCGGTCCACCATGTCGCCTGGTCGTCGTCGATCGAGGAGCACATGGAGTGGCGCGACAAGGCGATCGCCGCGGGCGCACATCCAACGGCCGAGATCGACCGCTTCTACTTCAAATCGATCTACTTCCGCGAACCGAGCGGGGTGCTCTTCGAGATCGCCACGCGGGGACCGGGCTTCACCGTCGACGAGCCGCTCGAGCACCTCGGCGAGAAGCTCTCGCTGCCGCCCGACTTCGAGCACCTGCGCGACCAGGTCGAGCCGAATCTGCGTCCGGTGGTCAACCCGCGCGCGCCCAGGACCTGATCGTTCCGTAACCGCGCGCGCGTAAGCGTGTAGCCGGTGACGTGATCTCTGACGAGCGCCTCGCGGCGCAGCATGCCTACACCCGCGCCCACAGCGTCAATTGGCCGCTCTACGTGGTCATCCGCCTGTTCTTCGTCCCCTTCTTCCTGACCTACTTCCGGCTCTCGCGGACCGGGCGCAAATATGCGCGCAACATCGACGGCGGGCTGATCGTCGCCGCCAACCACCGCAGCTTCCTCGACCCCTTCGTGGTCGGCGCGATGCTGCCGTTCCGGCGGCCGATGAACTACGTCGCCAAGGTCGAGCTGTTCGAGAAGCCCTGGCAGGCCTGGTTCCTCTCGCGGCTCGGCGCCTTCCCGATCCGCCGCGGCCTCTCCGACGAGGAGTCGATGGAGACCGCGCGCATGGTCGTCGAACGGGGCGGGACGCTCTGCATCTTCCCCGAGGGCACCCGCCATCGGAGCGGCAGCCTCGCCAACCCGAAGCGCGGCGTCGGCCGGCTGGCGCTGCAGACCGGCGCGCCGATCCTGCCGACCGCCGTCATCGGCACCGAAAAAGTTCGCCGCGGCTGGCGCATCCGGCCGCGCAAGGTGAAGGTCCGCTGCGGCAAGGCGATGACCTTCCCGCGCAGCGAGGAGCCCTCGCAGCAGCTCGCCGAAACGGTGACCGCGCGGATCTGGCCCAACGTGCTGCTGCAGTGGGAAGACCTCGGTGGGCTGCCGCCGATGCGCCGCGCCGCGGTGATCGGCGCCGGGAGCTGGGGGACGGCGGTCGCCGTGCTGATGGCGCGGGGCGGGCTCGAGGTGCAGCTCGGCGCGCGCAACCCGGGGCGCGCGGCGGAGCTGATCGAAGCGGGGGAAAACCGCCGCTACCTGCCCGGGGTGAAGCTGCCGGAGGCGATCGACGTGCGGCCCGCGGCCGAGATCGAGCTCGCCGGCCTTGACTGCATCGTCCTCGCGATCCCGTCCAAATCGCTGCCCGCGGCGGTCGGCTCGATCGCCGACCGGGCCGGTGACCGCTCCTCGATCCTGCTCCTCACCAAGGGCCTGATCGCGCCGCAGGCGCAGCTGCCCTCGGAGTACGTCGGCGAACGGGTGCGGGCGCGGGCGCTGGCCAGCCTCGGCGGTCCGGCGCACGCGGCCGAGGCGGTCTCCGGCTCGGCGGCGCTGGTGCTCGGCTCGGCCGACCCGGACCTGCGCTCGCAGCTCGGTGAGGTCTTCGACCGCGCCGGGCTCGTCTGCGAGCGCTCCGCCGACGTGGTCGGGGTGGAGATGGCGGGCGCCGCCAAGAACGCCGCCGCGCTGGCCGCCGCCGCGGCCGAGCCGCACGGCCTCAACGCCGCCGGGATCGCCGTCGCCGAGATCTGGCGCGAGTGCATCGACGCGGCGGCCGTCCACGGCGGTCGCCCGGAGACCTTCTCCGGGCTCGCCGGGGTCGGCGACCTGACCGCCTCGATGTTGGCGCCGACCGGGCGCAACCGGCGGGCGGGCGAGCTGCTCGGCACCGGCACCCCGGCGGCGGACATCCCGGCGCTGATCGGACAGGCCTCGGAGGGACTCGACACGACGCCGCTGCTCGCCGACATGGTCGCCGCGTCCGGGGTCAAAGGCGAGGCGCTGGAGGGGCTGGCGAAGCTGGTCCGGGGCGAGGTCGCCGCCGAGGAATGGGTCGCGGGGCTGCGGCGTGCCGAGCGGGCGAGGCAGGCGGCGTGAGGGATTCGTCTCCTCACATAGTCTTGGCCGGTGAGCGGCCCCGAGGAGAACGTCGAGCCTGCCGAACTGGCGCCGGCGGCGAAGGCGGAGCTCGACCGCGCCTTCGAGACCTTCTACCGGGACCACCTGCGCGACGTCTATTCCTACGCCTACTACCGGGTGGGGAATCACCACGACGCCGAGGACCTCACCGAGCAGGCCTTCCTGCAGGCCTACCGGCACTTCGACCGGGCGCGGCGGGAGTCGGACGGACGGCCGCTGCGGCCGTGGCTGATCCGGATCGCGCACAACCTGGCCTCGAACTACTACCGCGACCGCTCGCGCCGGCCGCAGACGCCGCTGGAACACGCCGACCCGATCGCGACCAAGCACGACACCGAGGATCTGGTCGCCGGGCGCGAGGAGCTGCGGCAGGTGATGGCCAACCTGCAGACACTCTCCGACGACCGCCGCGACGCGTTGATCATGCGCTTCGCGCTGGGGATGGACAACCGCGAGATCGCGCGGGCGCTGGGTCGGTCCGACGGGGCGACCAAGGTGCTGATCCACCGCGCGATCAAACAGCTCGAGGAGGAGATGGGCTATGAGCACGGGTGAACAGGGCGAATCGACCTGGGACGTCGAAGCGCTGCTCGGCGACGTCCTCCGGCCGATCGAGCCGCCAGAGCTGCTGAGCGGGCGGATCGAGGACACCTTCACGGCGCTCTCGGCGGCGGCGGCGACCGAGCTGTCGGACTGGGCCGAGGAGCTTTCGGACTCCGAGATGCGCGCCCTCCGCGACCCGCGCAACTGGGTGCGCCCGGTGGTCGCCGTCGGCGTCGGCGGCGTCGCCACCGGCGCCCTCGTGCTCTTCGAGCTTCGTCGCCGCGGCAAGCACGAGGCGAACGGCCTCAAGGGCCTCGCCGGCGGCGTCCGCGACCGCGTTCCCTTCTGAGTCGAAAGTTCTTCTCCTTCAGGGCGGGAGGGGGCGGGCAGGGCGGCCCCCTTCTCTCACGAACAGCGGGGAGGTTCGTTCAGGGGGCCGCCCTGCCCGCCTCGTCGACGTGAGGATTCGTCATGGGCATGGCGACGATCGTGCAGTTGAGCCGCCTATGACCGGCTCAAGTGCACAGGCGTGTCGGTGGGGTCACGGAATCGGCGCGGATTGCGCGAGTCGTCGCACTTCTTCATCAGATCGCTGACGACTGTTCACTTGTCCACACCAGGGTGGGGACAAGTGAACAGGCGCGCCACGACGAGGGTGGATGCTGGTTGCTCGCTAGGCGACGGCCAGGGCGAGGATGAAGCTGATCACGCCGATGACCGTCATCAGCGAGAGCTCGATCGCGAGGCGGCTGTTGCGGTCGAGGCCGCGGCCGTAGCGGCCCTGCTCGCCGGCGACGATCAGGAGGCCGCAGAGGACGCCGGCGACGAGGCCGCCGACGTGGGCGCCGACGCTGATCCCCGACTCGGCGAAGGTAAAGACCAGGTTGAAGACGATCAGGAAGCCGATCTGGCTGGCGATCTGCTCCATCTGCCGGCCGCGGGCGATGATGAAGGTCGCGCCGAGGACGCCGAAGATCGCCCCCGAGGCGCCCGCGCTGACCGTGTCCGGGCTGAACCAGAGGGCGACGAACGACCCGGCGATGAGGCAGGCGAAGTAGAGGACGGTGAACCGCAACCAGCCGATCGCCGGCTCCAGCAACCGCCCCATGAAATAGAGCAGCAGCATGTTGAAGCCGATGTGGAAGATGCTGACGTGGACGAAGCCGCTGGTGATGATCCGCCACCACTGGTGCAGTTCGTGGACCGCCGGGCCCCAGAGGCCGCCGGTGTCGTAGATCGTCCGGATGCCGATTTCGCCGAGCCCGCCGCCGGCCTTGGAGATCTCGACCAGGTAGACGATGACGTTGATCGCGATCAGCACGATCGTCGCGGGCATCACGCGCAGCAGGCCGGAGCCGGTCGGCGTCCCGGTCGGATTCCGCACCACCCGGGTCCGCTGGTTGGAGCACTCCGGGCAGCGCATCCCGACCGGGGTCGGGGTCATGCACTCGGGGCAGATCGGCCGCCCGCAGTTGGAGCAGGAGACGGCGGTCTCGCGGTTCGGATGGCGGTAACAGGTCTGAGGCACGGCTAGGCAGCCTACAATCGCGCCCGATGGAGCCCGCGAGCCCCGCCCGTCTCTATGCCTCCGCGGTCGGCGCGCTGCTCGTCGTCCTCGGCGTCGTCGGCTTCTTCTACGGGTCGTCTTTCGGCTCCCCGGGCGGCCTCGACCACACCCTCGGCGTCCTCCGCACCAACGGCTGGAGCAACGTTCTCTGGATCGTCCTCGGCGCCCTCGGCCTG
>DAIQOT010000354.1:0-2149 GCA_036787695.1 Solirubrobacterales bacterium
CGGCCCCTTCGAGTACCTGAAGCGCTTCCCCTTCGACGTGATCAAGATCGACGGCGCCTTCGTCCGCGACCTGCCCGAAAACGACGCCGACCAGCTCACCGTGCAGGCGATCGTCGGCATCGCCCGGGGGCTCGGCAAGCAGACGATCGCCGAGTTCGTCGAGGACGAGGAGACGGCGACGATGCTGCGCGGCTACGGCGTCGACATGGCCCAGGGCTACCACCTAGGCCCGCCCGTCGGCATCGAGGAAGCCCTCTTCGAAACGACCTAGGCGCGAAAGTCCCAGGGTTCAGACGCGTTCCTATTTAAGAACGCAAGTGAACTCGACAGGGGAGTCGTATGAAGCGCCTTGGTCTTTTGATGGGTGTATTGGTTTGCGTGTTGGCGGTTGGCGCCGGGAGCGCCTCGGCATTGACGGGAGGTGGGAAGAAACCAAGCGAAGCGCCACTGGTCGCCTGGGGTCAGCACTACGAAGCGACGGTCGGGAACAACAAGGCCGAAGCGAACTACCTCGTCTCCTGTTGTAGCAGCAGCCAGGTGGCTTTCTGGCACCTCGGGCCACTCAGCGTCCACGACCAGGTCGTGGTGAATTGGCACGAGCTCCCATTCGCGCATGGAAGCGGCTACCCGGTCCGGATGGTCCTCGTCGAAAACGCCGAAGACTTCAGTTGGGGATCGCTCTTCGGTCGTGAAAAAACGGAATACCAAGTCTCAGGAAGCGGGAGCGGACGAACCGAAATCACCGTCCAGAACTCCTCCACCAACGACTACCTCGAGTTCTACTCCCGGGCTGAAGCGACCAGCTCGCCAGAATTCGAAACCTACCCGTACGACTTCAGCGTGGAAGCTCCGCGCCACTACCTGGGCTTGTCCCTCGGGTCGGTGTCGAAGGTCGCGGCGAACGGCTACCTCCACGCGACAGCGAGCCTTGCCACCGGGGCGCCGGTGCCGGACGGCTCCGGGTTCACGTTGACGGGGACTTGGTCGGGCGGCGGGGTCTTCACCGTCGGCGCGACCTCGGTCGCGGGTCAGATCACCTTCCCCCTCGCGGTGCCTGAAACCGCGTTCGGGAAGGACGTCGAATTCGTCGCCACCAGCGCGGCGACGAGCGAATACCAGGCCGCGGCCAGCTCGAAGATCTATGCGGAAGTGACGAAGCCGCCCGCGCCGCCGGCACCGCCAAAGCCCGTGGACCTCTGCACGCCGGCGACGAACAAAGCGCACGCCTGGGCGCGCATCTACAAGCGGCGGATGAAGAACGCGGAACGGGCGCGTGGCCGGTCCCGTCGTCGCCTGTTGCACGACGCTCACACGGCCGAAGGGAAATTCATCGCCGCTCGCGCAGCGAAGAAGGCCGCCTGCTGAGATTGAACCCCGTGGTGCGTTCGCACTTTCCCGTACTGGTTACGGCAAAGTGCGAACGCGTCAGCTTTCGGAGCGGAGCTGGGCGCGTTTGACCTTGCCGCTGGTCGTCTTCGGCAGCTCGTCGACGAAGTCGACGATGCGGGGGGCCTTGTAGGGGGCGGTCTGGGCGCGGCAGTGGTCCTTCAGCTCCTGGACCAGCTCGGCGCTCGGCTCGCCGTCGCGAAGGACGACGATCGCGCGGACGACGCTGCCGCGCTCGGGGTCCGGGGCGGCGACCGCGGCGGCGTCGGCGACGGCGGGGTGGGAGAGCAGCGCCGCCTCGACCTCGGTCGGGCCGATCCGGTAGCCGGAGGAGCTGATGATGTCGTCGTTGCGGCCGTCGAAGAAGAGGAAGCCCTCGTCGTCTTCGGTGACCAGGTCGCCGGTCGCCCACCACTCGCCCTCGAAGCGCTCGCCGTCGAGGTAGCGGGAGAAGAAGGTGGGGGAGGAGGCCGCGCGTAGCTGCAGCTCGCCGTCTTCGATCCGGACCTCCATGCCGGGCAGCGGCTTCCCCATCGAGCCGCGCCGCACCGGCTGGCCGACGAGGTTGGCGGTGACCTGGCCGGTCTCGGTCTGGCCGTAGCCGTCGGCGGGCTCCAGGCCGGTCGCCTGCTGCCAGGCGGCGATCGTCTCGGGGTCGAGCGGCTCGCCCGCGGAGACCATCCGGCGCAGGGCGGGGAGGGGGCGCAGCGCGGTGCGGCGGGCGAGCATCCGGTACTCGGTCGGCGCCTGGCAGAGGACGTTG
>DAIQOT010000355.1:0-2144 GCA_036787695.1 Solirubrobacterales bacterium
CGCGGTCCGGGTCGTCGGTCGGCTCGAAGCGCGGCGGCAGCTCGAGGTTGTTCGAAGGCAGGAAGCTGAGCAGGTAGCGCGCGTCCTCGAGGCAGCTCTCCTCGCTCTCGGAGGCGAAGTGCGCGACGCCCGATTTCGAGTTGTGGCTCATCGCGCCGCCGAGCGCCTCGAACTCGACTTCCTCACCGGTCACGGTTTTGATCACTTCCGGGCCGGTGATGAACATGTGGCTGGTCTCTTTGACCATGAAGATGAAGTCGGTCATCGCCGGCGAGTAGACCGCGCCGCCCGCGCAGGGACCCATGATCAGGCTGATCTGCGGGATCACGCCGCTGCATTTGACGTTGCGGGCAAAGACGTCGCCGTAGGCGCCGAGGCTGACGACGCCCTCCTGGATCCGCGCGCCGCCCGAGTCGTTGATGCCGACCACCGGTGCTCCGACCTCGGCGGCCATGTCCATGACCTTGCACATCTTCTCCGCCATGACCTCGCCGAGGCTGCCGCCGAAGACGGTGAAGTCCTGGGAGAAGACGAAGACGGTGCGGCCTTCGATCTTCCCGTGACCGGTGACGACGGCGTCGCCCCACGGCCGTTTCTTCTGCATGTCGAAGTCGTAGGTCCGGTGACGGACGAAGGTGTCGAGCTCCTCGAAGGAGCCGGGGTCGAGCAGCAGGTCGATGCGCTCGCGCGCGGTCAGCTTGCCGCGAGCGTGCTGCTTCTCGACCGCTTCCTCGGAAGCGGAGTGCACGGCCGCCTCGCGCAGTTCACGCAGGTAGGCAAGCTTCTCGTCGTGGGTGACGGGGTTTTTCTCGCGGATATCGGGCGACATAAGAGAGTGGCCGGCAGGGTGGCCGAAGGGGGCGCGGCGATTCTATGCGGAGAGGAAAACAAAAGGCCCGCCGGGGGGCGGGCCTCTGTTGTCGCTTCCTATGGAAGTTCTCAGACGAACGGGCGGCGCTGCGGCTCCGCGAGGCGGTCCAGGAGCGCCTCCAGGTCGGACTGCTCGAGCCCCGTCGCCTCGTCGGCGCGGACGTGAACCCGCGTCCCGAAGCCTTTTTCGGCCATCGTCACCTCGACGCCTTCGACGGTGGCGATCAGCTCGGCGAGCTCCGGCTCGGACTTCATCAGGGTTCTCGATGCCTCGACCATGTCGCCCGATTCGGCTGCCGCGCCGCCGTTCCTGCCGCCCCGCCCATTTGGGCGGGAAAGTTCACGTAGGGTCGGCGCGCCGGCCGGGTACGGTGGCGACGTGAGCGACGCGGCGCGGATCGGGAAGCTGGCGAAGGAGAAGCTCGGGATCGAGAAGCTCCATCCCGGGCAGCTGGAGGCGATCGAAGCGGTGCTAGCGGGGCGCGACACGCTGGCGGTGATGTCGACCGGCTACGGCAAGTCGGCGATCTACCAGCTGGCCGGAGAGATCCTCGGCAAGCCGACGATCGTCGTCTCCCCCCTGATCGCCCTGCAGCGCGACCAGGTCGAGGCGATCGAGGACCGCATCGGCGACGGCGAGGCGGCGGAGCTGAACTCGACCGTCTCGGCGAAGAAACGGCGCGAGCTAATCGAGGCGCTCGAGCGCGGCGAGCACGAGTTCGTCCTGCTGGCGCCGGAGCAGCTCGCCAAACCCGAGGTGCTGGCGGAGCTCGCCGCGACCGAGCCCGCGCTGCTGGTCGTCGACGAGGCCCACACGATCAGCGAGTGGGGCCACGACTTCCGCCCCGACTACCTGCAGCTGGGCGCCTTCGCCGAGCGGCTCGGCCGTCCGACGATCCTGGCGCTGACCGCGACCGCCTCTCCCCCGGTCCGCCGCGAGATCGTCGAGCGCCTCGGAATGAGGGACCCGGCCGAGGTGATCCGCGGCTTCGACCGTCCCAACCTCCACTTCGCGGTGCGGCGGTTCACCGAGGCGGCGGCGAAAGAGAAGGCGCTGGTCGAGGCGGTCGCGGCGGCAGCCAAGCCGGGGATCGTCTACATCGCCACCCGCAAGGCGAGCGAGGAGCTCGCCGCGGCGCTCTCCGCCGCGGGCGTCAACGCCGAGGCCTATCACGCGGGGCTGCCGGCGAAGCACCGCGGCGAGCTCCAAGACCGCTTCATGGCCGATGAGGTCGAGGTGATCGTCGCGACCACTGCCTTCAGCATGGGGATCG
>DAIQOT010000192.1:0-7254 GCA_036787695.1 Solirubrobacterales bacterium
TTTCGCGAATCCGGTCGAAAATCACCACCGATTCGTTGACCGAGTAGCCGAGCAGCTCCCAGTCGATGTCGATCGTGTATCTCCGGATCACCCCCTCGCGCTCGAGGCGCGCGACCCGCTCGCCGACGGCCGGGCCCGACATTCCCAGGTCTCGGGCCAGCCCTCGTTTCGAGCTGGCCGCGTCGGTAGACAGGAGGCGAAGCAGCTCGAGATCGGTTTCATCGACCACTGCCACCCTGGGGCCACGGCCCTGTGCGGAGGAGGACTGGTTACTCCGACTTCGGGGCTCCCCTTTGCCACTCATCCCAGGATCTTCCCAAATCGATCCTTTCGCGAGCCTTATGCGTGCTCGTCGAGGCGCTTGAGGGCGAGAATGCAAACGCAAGGTAATAGAGAGATATTAAGCCTCATATGCAAGGCAAAATACGTAGAATTTCCAATTAGTTGAGCTGTAATGACAGAAATGCCTTGCGTTTGCTACTCTATGGGCCATGAGCGTAGAGCGAGGAGGCCGGGTTGGGCACGCGGCACTACGAGTTGTCGATCTAGTCGCTCTGCCGATCGAAGCCGGATTTTTCTTCGACGACCAGGCGGCCATCAAGGCAGGGGCGAAAAAGGATGGTTTCGTCTATCTCGGGAGTCCTCGGACCGAGGGTTTTTCGGCGATCCGCCAACCGGCCACCGCCGTCGCGGTGTTCCTCCGGCTGTCTGACGGCTTCCTCGCTCACGGCGACTGTGTCAGCGTTCAGTACGGCGGGGTAGGGGGGCGCGAACCGCCGCCTGATCCCCAGGCGCTGGTCACCCTGTTCGAAGGCGAGGTGGCCGCCGCGCTGCGCGGAGCGCCGGTGGAGACTTTCCGCGAGTTCCTCGGTCCGCTGGAGCGGTTCGGCGAAGAGTTCGATGGTTTCGGCGCCGCCGGCGGCTACGGGCTTTCCCAGGCGTGGCTAAGCGCGGTGGCGCACGCGCGTGGGACCACGATGGCGGACGTGGTGCGCGACGAATGGAAGGTCGCCGGTGAGCATCGACCCGTACCGATCCTGGCGCAGTCGGGTGACGAGCGCACTTCGAACGTCGACAAGATGATCCTCAAGAGGGTGGAGGTCATGCCGCATGGGCTGATCAACGACCAGGCGCTCGTGGGGAAGGACGGAGATGCCCTCGTCTCCTACGTTCGTTGGGTGCGGGACCGGGTCCACGCGTTGAACGACGATCCGAACTATGCGCCGACCCTCCATTTCGACGTCTACGGTCTCTTGGGGACGGTCGCCGATCGCGACGTCGACCGCGTCGCGGACATCGTGGTGCGAATGACCGAAGCCGCCCGCCCTTTCCGCCTCCGCGTCGAGCAGCCGCTTCATGGCGATTCGAGGGCGGAGCAGATCGAGCAGATGCGGGATTTGCGCGAGGCGCTGGAATCGAAGCGATGCGACGCTGAGCTCGTCGCCGACGAGTGGGCAAACACGCTCGAGGACATCCAGGCCTTCAATCGGGCGGAGGCCGCACAGATGGTGCAGATCAAGATGCCGGACCTGGGACCCATCCACAACTCGGTCGAGGCGATCCTGGATTGCCGCCGGCAGGGGGTCCTGGCCTACCTCGCGGGATCGTGTTGTGAGACCGACTGCTCGGCGCGGGTCAGCGTCCACGTCGCGGTCGGCGCGGGCGCTGACCAGATGGTCGCGAAGCCTGGGATGGGAGTGGACGAGGGCCTTTCGATCGTGCGCAACGAGATCGCTTACGCCTTGCGGTTCGGGGTCGCAGGTCCTTCAGCGGAGAAACAAGGAGCGGGCGCCTCCGGGGGCCACTACTGAGATGGAGGTTCGAGCGATGCAGGAATTTGCCGACAAGGTCACCTTGATCACCGGGGCCGGCGGGGGAATCGGGACGGCGTGCGCGACCCGAGTGGTCGAGTCAGGTGGGAAGGTGCTTCTCCACGATCTCGTCGCCGGCGACCGCCTCATCGAGCTTGCCGAGGCGTTGGGCGACCAGGCGTTGGTCGTCACCGCCGATCTCACCAGGCCTGCGGCACTCGACGACCTCTGGCGAGAGGCACTGGCCTGGCAGGGGCACATCGACGTGCTGATCAACAACGCGGGCATCTACGAGCCGGCCGAGGTCGACGGTGACATGTCCGACTGGCTGGCTGCGTGGGAGCGGACGCTCGCGATCTGCCTCGTCTCGCCCGCGACCCTTTGTCGGGCTGCGATCCGAACGTTCCGCGACCAGCCCGAGGGAGGGATCATCGTCAACCTCGCCAGCCGCGCCGCGTGGAGGGGAGAGGACCCGGACTATTGGCACTACGCCGCCGCGAAGGCCGGAGTCGTGGCGATGACGAAGACGATCGCCCGCCAATACGGCCGCGAAGGGGTGACCGCCTTCGCGGTGGCTCCCGGCTTCGTCAACACGTCGTTCAACGACTCGCTCGTGGAGCGATACGGGCTGGAGATGTTCGAGCAGGACTCGGGACTTGGGGAAGTGGCAGCGCCGGAGGACCTCGCCAATGTGATCGTCTTCCTAGCCTCTGGTCGGGCACGTCACGCGACCGGGACGACGATCGACGTGAACGGCGCCAGCTATGTCCGCTAGCGGGGCGGTGGTGGAGTCAGGCGTCAGGCTCGACGTACGCCTTTACGTTGATGGAAACTGGCGAAAAGGGGGCGAAGGCTGGGAGCCGGTGATCGACCCTCGTAGCGCGGAGGCGGTGGCTCGGGTCGCCCTGGCGAGCGCCGAGGACGTCGACGCGGCAATCGACGCAGCGGCGGATTCGTTTCCAGCCTGGGCCGCTCTCTCCGCCGCCGCGCGCGGCGACCTCCTGATCGACTCCGCCGCGCTCTTGGCCGCGCGGGCCGACGAGGTGGCCGCGACGCTCGCGGGCGAGTCTGGGAAGACCTCGGGCGAGGCCTCCGCGGAGGTGCAGCGGGCGGTCGAAACTCTTGCCTGGAACGGTGCGGAGGCGTCCCGGGTCGAAGGGCGCCTGTTCGACAGTCGCGTGGTCACCGGCCGGCGCCTCTCCCTGCCGACGCCGCTCGGCGTGGTGGCCGCCTTCACGCCGTGGAACTTTCCCGCCGTCCTCACGGCGCGGAAGCTCGGGGCCGCCCTGGCGGCGGGCTGCACCGTGGTCCTGAAGGGCTCCGAGGCGACGCCGGCCACCGCCGCCGCGGTCGTCGCGACGCTGGTCGACGCGGGTGTACCGGCCGGGGTCGTCAACCTCCTCTTCGGCGATCCGGCCGCCGTCTCCAAGCGAATGATCTGCGCCCCCGCGGTGCGCGCGGTCACCTTCACCGGCTCGACCTCGGTCGGCAGGATCGTGGCCGGACACGCGGCGAGTGGGTTGAAGCGGACCGTGCTTGAGCTCGGCGGCCATGCTCCTGTGATCGTCGCGGGCGACGCCGATGTCGACTACGTGATCGCCACCACCCTGCCGGCCAAGTTCGGGTCCGCAGGGCAATCGTGCGTCGCTCCGAGCCGCTACTTCGTGGAGTCGAGCCTCTACGAGGAATTCGTCGCCAAGTTCACCGAGGCGGTGCGCCGGCTCGAGCCTGGCGTTGACGTCGGCCCATTGATCAACCCCGGTCGCGTGGCGGCGATGAAGCGACTCACGGACGATGCCGTGCGGCGGGGGGCGAAGGTCACCTGCGGGGGGTCGGCCCCGGACCTGGCAGGCTACTTCTGGGCTCCGACCATCCTCAGGGACGTCCCCGACGCGGCGGAGATAATGAGCGAGGAGCCGTTCGGCCCGGTGGCGTGCGTGGCCGCCTTCGATGACCTCGACGACGCGATCGCGAGAGCGAATTCGACCCCGTACGCATTCGCCGCCTACCTCTTCACCGACCGCGGCTCTACGGTGGAGCGCGTCCTCGCCGGCCTGGAGGCGAGCAACGTTGGGATCAACCAGATGGCTCCCTCGCTACCGGACGTCCCGCTCGGAGGGATGGCCGCCAGTGGTCTCGGCTACGAGGGAGGACGCGATGGCATCCGCGCTTTCCTGCACGACCGCCTCGTGTCCCAGAGCTACCCGTCGGCTTGAGCGTCACCAGAAATAATCGGCGGCCCGTCGCGTTACGACACCTGTCCAGAGCGCTTCGGCGGACTTGCGACAAGTGGCCATTGTCCCCGGCCTGGTAGGCGTCGAAGATGTTCTTACGTCCCGCTTTCCCCGAACAGCGGGACCGCCCGGCCACGCTACTCCGTCGGCGTGCCCAACTGCATCGATGACGATTCCGGCAAACACCGCGCCAACGCCAGCCCCATCGGGAACCCCGCGCGGCCTGATCATTCAGCACGAGCGGAGCGATCCGGCGGGGCTGCTCGGGACCTGGCTCTCCGATCACGGGATCCCATACGAGGTCGTCGAGGCCTACTCGGACAGAGTTCCCGTCGATACCGGTGACTACGGGTTCGTGGTCTCCCTGGGCTACAGCAACTCGGTGTATGACGAGTCGACGCCCTGGCTGGACGACGAGTTGCGACTGCTGCGGAGGTGCGTCGGGGACGACGGCGCGGCGCCGGTCCCGGTCCTCGGGATCTGCTTCGGCGGACAGCTCCTCGGCCGTGCCTTGGGGGCGGACGTCTGGAGGAATCCGGACATCGAGATCGGCTGGCTCCCGGTCCAGGCGCTCTATCCGGAGCGGGTACCGCCGGGCCCCTATCCCCACTGGCACCACGATGCCTTCGATCTTCCCGAAGGAGCGGTGCCGTTGGCGATGCGGGGACGCGAATGCCAGGCCTTCCTGCACGGCCGCGCTCTCGGGGTCCAGTTTCACCCCGAGGCCGACCCGGAGATCTTCCAGAGCTGGATCGACGATTGGGGTGTCGCGCGCCTGCGCGACGCCGGGTTCGATCCAGAGCAACTTCGCGAGCAGGCCTCGGAATCCGCCGCTCCGGCCTCGGCGGCGGCGGCGCAGCTCTTCGACTTCTTTTTTCGCGACATCTCGGGGTTCCCCAACCCGGTACCAGGGGAAGTCCGATCGGCAGACCAGCGACCAGGACAAGACCAGACCAGACCAGCGCAGCACGGAAGGACACTGACGTGAACACTGAAACGAGCATTGACCCACTCGCTGGTGCCGGAGAGGGTAACGCCGACTTCATCTCGACCCATAGCGCTTGGACGGAGGAGCAAGCGGATGCCGCGAAACGGTTGATCCGAGAGGTCGAAGACTCCGACCTCCGCCAGATCCGCGTGTCCTGGGGCGATCAACACGGGATCCTCCGTGGCAAGACCCTCAGCCTCCCTAGCTTCGTGCGCGCCCTCCGCAACGGCATCGACTTCCAGTCGGCCGTTCTCGCGATGGACACGACGAACAACATCTTCGTGCCGCTGTTCGCCGGTAGCGACAACTTCGGGATCGACGAGCTGAAGGGATATCCCGACGCGGTCCTGGTCCCCGACCCGCTTACCTTCCAGATCCTGCCGTGGGCGAGCGACACCGGTTGGGTCCTGTCGGACATGTATTTCTCGAATGGACGCCCGGTCCCGTTCTGCACGCGGCGTTTGTTCCGGACGCAGCTTGACTCCCTGCGCGAGGCCGGATACGAGTACGTCGCCGGACTCGAGGTGGAGTTCTACATCACCAAACTCGAGGACGCGAAGCTCGAGGCCGAGCAGTGTGGATATCCGCCCGACCCTCCGCGGGTGAGCGCGTTGGCCCATGGGTTCCAGTACCTGACGGAGAATCGCGGCGACGAGATCGACGACATCCTCCAGTACCTCTCGCAGACCCTTGAGCGGATCGGTGTGCCGGTGCGGAGCATGGAGGACGAGTGGGGTCCGGGTCAGGTCGAGATCACCTTCGACCCTCGACCCGGTCTCGAGGCGGCCGATGCGCTGCTTCTTTTCCGGACCGCCGTTAAGCAGATCTGTCGTCGTCGCGGACTCCACGCCACTTTCATGGCGAGGCCCGGCCTGCCTAACTTCTTCTCCAGCGGCTGGCACCTTCACCAATCCCTCAATGAGGTCGGGCAGGACCGCAACGCATTCACTCGATACGGCGAGGGCGAGGGACCGATCAGCGCCGTGGCGCGCTCCTTTGCGGCGGGCATCCTGCAGTACGCGGACGCCTCGGCCGTCTTCACCAATCCGACCGTGACGGGTTATAAACGCTTCCAGCCGAATTCCTTCGCGCCGACCAAGGCCACCTGGGCCTACGAGAACCGCGGGGCGATGATCCGGGTGATCGGTGCTCCCGAGGACAGCGGCACCCACATCGAGAATCGGATCGGCGAGCCCGCCGCGAACCCTTACCTCTACATGGGATCTCAGGTCGCGGCCGGACTGGCCGGCATCGAGCGGAAGCTGGATCCGGGTCCGTTCGACGAGTCGCCGTACGAGTCGGACAAACCGAACGTCCCGGCCAGCCTCATTGATGCCGTCAATGCCCTCGAACGCGACGATCTGTACCGGGAGCGATTTGGCAGCGGGTTCGTCGACTACATGGTCGCGATGAAGCGATCCGAGTGGAGCCGCTTCCTCTCACACGTGACCGATTGGGAGCACCGTGAGTATTTCGAGGTCTTCTAGCCGAGCGAGATGCGGCGCTCCGAGTAGCGTCGATAAGGGGGGTGACTCGTTAGAATCTCTGACTGATACCGATTAGAGACGGCTGGAAGGTCGGTACCGATGCACGAATACGACACCGATGTTCAGAGGTTCGCGGAGCAGCTCGCCGAGGATCTTGAGCGGTCGGTCGTCGTCGAGGACCGCCAGCACGCCCTGATCGCTCATAGCCCCCAGTCCGGCGAGGTCGACAGCGTCCGCGCCCGGACGGTGATCACCCGCCAGACGCCGCAGGAGGCGATCGAATGGGTCACGGCCGAAGGGTTGTTGAGTTCAACGGTCCCGGTCCGGATCGCCGCCAATCCGGAGTTAGGCGCCGTCAGTCGAGTCGCCACCTCGATCCGCTCCGACGGCTCGATCATCGGCTTCCTCTCCGTCCTCGATCCGGCCGCGACATTGCCCGCCGAGGGCTTTGACCGTTGCCGCGACGCGGCGGAGATCCTCAGCGTGTTGCTGCAGGAGATGTGGCTCGCACGGGAACAAGGGAACGCGCGGGAAGGGCACTCGGTCAGGGCACTGTTGCTGGGCGACGACATCGCCGAGCGGCAGTCGGCCGCGAAGGAGCTGTTCGGCTCGGCGGAAGGGGGTGCCTCGATGCACTTCTGCTCGATCGTCGTGAAGCCGCGGCGCGAAGCCGATTCGGCCTCGCTCCATCGGCAGCTCGCGGGCCGGCTCCGCAGCGGCTTCCCAGTCAACAC
>DAIQOT010000192.1:7264-7654 GCA_036787695.1 Solirubrobacterales bacterium
CGATCGCCGTCGCCAATCTCGGAACCCATCTGGCGCTGGTCCTCGTGGTCGAGGGAGGGCGGGGTCGTCCGGTGATCGACGCGGCCGGTCGGGTGCGTGCCGCCGACGCGGCCGCTCGCGTGCGCCGGTTGGTCGACCGGATGTCCCAGGGACCCGAATCGCCGTGCAACGAGGCGACGGTGGCCTTCGGCGAAGGCGTCGTCGAGCCGGCGAACGTATCGCTGTCCCATCGTCAGGCCTGCCTCGCGGCGCGGGTGGCCGACCGGGTGCCGGAGCTTCGCTCGGGGGCGGTCGACTGGTCGGGCCTGGGGGCCTACCAGGTGCTGGTTCACGTGCCCGACTCGGAACTGGGGAGGAGCGAGATCGACCGCCGCCTGGCCGCTCTCTCCG
>DAIQOT010000193.1:0-7624 GCA_036787695.1 Solirubrobacterales bacterium
GGCGAGTCGGCGTCGACGACGAGGATCTCGTCGAGCAGCCCGGCGCCGGCGAGCGGCGCGATCCGGTCGAGGATCGGCCCGATCGTCGCCGCGCATTCGCGGGTCGGGAGGATCACCGCGACGCTCGTCGTCTTAGCCGCGAGCAGCTCGGGCAGGTCGAAGTCGCGGCCGTCGTAGCGACGCTCGCCGAGCCAGCGCGCCAGCTCCAGATCGCGGGCGAGGCCCCGCTCGGCGCGTCCCTCGGTGCGCGCCGCCGTCACCACCGAGACCGGGCGCAGGCGGTGGATCGCGATCCCCGCCGCGGCGAGCCGGTCCTCCAGCTCCTGGTCCTCGAGCGCCGCCATCCAGGCCATGCCGCCCGCCTGCCGGTAGGCCCGCGGGGTGACGCCGAGGCTGGCGCCGGAGAAGTGGGCGTGTTCGGCCGGGCCGCGGGCTGCCGCCTCGCGGGTGCGGGCGGCGAGCTGCTCCTCGCGGCCGGCGAGGATCCCCGGCGGCAGGGCCGCCGCTTCGTCGGGATCGAGGCGGATCTCGCCGCCGATCGCCTCAGCGCCGGTCGCGATCGCCTCGAGCTGGCGCGCGATCCAATCCGGCGCGACGACCGAGTCGGCGTCGGTGCTGGCGAGCAGCCCGCTCGACAGGCCGAGAGATTCGAGCCGCGCGCAACCGATGTCCATGCCGGTCGCGCGGGCCGGTCCGGCGCCCTGGCCAGGACCGATGACGGCGTGGATGTCGGGGCCGCCTCGGCGCGCCTCGACCTCCGCCGCGGTGCCGTCCTCGCACGCGTCGAGGACGACGATCACCTCGAATTCCTCCGGCGCCACCTCGACCTGGCCGGCGAGCGCCTCCAAGCAGCGGCCGATCCGACGCTCCTCGTTATGAGCGGGGACGACGACCACGGCGCGCACCGACGCGCGGGGCGCGGGCAGCATCCCCTGGGTGGCGGCGCTCAGCTCCACTTCGCCCGCCCCTCGATCAGCTTGCGGCCACGTTCGTAGGCCGCGTCCTCGCGGTGGGTGGCGACGCCGACGATCTCGCCGCCGCGCCCGTACCAACAGGCCCAGGCGCCGTCGTCGCCGTGTTCGAAGCGCGAATCCTCCCAGCCGTCGCCCCAGCCGACGTACTTGATCGTGTGCTCGCCGATCGTCGACCAGAACCCGGGCGCGACGCTCCACTCGGCCTCGGCGCCGGCCATCGTCTTGCCCGCGACCTCGCCCATGTTCAGCGCCTCGCCCCAGTGTTCGACCCGGAGTCGGCGGCCGGCGGCGGTGTTGAAGGCGAAGGCGACGTCGCCGGCGGCGAGCACGCGAGGGTCGGCGGTCGCCATTGAGGGATCGACCTGGACGCCGTCTTCGACCGCGAACCCAGCCGCGGCGGCGAGGCCGTCGTTGCGCTCGACGCCGAGCGCGAGGAGGACGCGGTCGACGACGACCTCGTGGCGGTCGGTGAAGCGGGCGCGGGTCGCGCGGTCGCCCCCCGAGCGGAGCTCTGCCAGCTCGGCTTCGCCGAGGAACTCGATGCCGAGGGATTCGAGCCAGTAGGAGATCTCGGCGGCGACCTCCTCGCCGAGACGTTCGACCTGCGGCGCGGCCTCGAGCGTCGCCATCGTCACCGCGACCCCGCGCAGCGCCAGCGAGGCGGCCGCCTCGCAGCCGATGAAGCCCGAGCCCGCGACGAGGGCGCTGCCGCCACGGCCGAGCTCGGCGAGGCGCTCGGAGTCGCCGATCCGGCGCACGGTCTGAACCCCGGGGCTGTCGGCGCCCGGGATCGGCGGGACCAGCGGGTCGGCGCCGGTCGCCAGCAGGAGACGGTCGAAGCCGTGCTCGTCCCCGGCGGCGGTGCGGACGAGGGTCGCGCCGAGGTCGAGCTCGGTCACCTCCGCCCCGGTCCGCAGCTCGATCGCGTGGTCCTTGTACCAACCGGGAGCGGCGAGCGGCAGCTCGTCCCGGCCCGACTCGCCGCGCAGGAAGCCCTTGGTCAGCGGCGGCCGTTCGTAGGGCGGGTCGGCCTCGCGGGCGAGGATCGTGACCGCGCCGGCGCCGCCCGCCTCGCGGTAGGCCTCCGCTGCCGCTTTCGCCGCCGGGCCGCCGCCGACGATCACGATCCGCTCCGCCTCGCTCATCGCTCGGACCAGCGGGCGAGCAGGTAGTCGGGCTCGGTGCGGCTCGCGTCGAGGACGAGCGAGGTGCGTTCGGTGAAGATCGCGTGCACGTCGTTCCCAGTCAGCTCGCGCCGCGGGTCGGGGTGCCGCCAATGGACGGCGAGCAAGGTGCCGCCCGGAGCGAGCGCCGCCTCCATCCGCCGGAGGCCGTCGACGACGAGGTCGGGGCTCCAGTAATAGAAGACCTCGGCGCAGACGATCGTGTCGAACGGGCCGTCGGGAGTGCCCTCGGGAAGCTTCCGCTCGAGCAGCTCGACGTTGGTCGCGCCCGCCTCGTCCAGCCGCTCGCGGGCGCGGGCGAGCGCGGTCGGGCTGAAGTCGACGGCGGTGAGGTGGGACGCCCGCGGGGCGAGCATCGCGGTGAAGACGCCGACCGAGCAGCCGAGCTCCAGCGTGCGGCCGGTCTCGGCGGGCAGGTAGGAGAGCGTGCGCCGGTACTTCGCCTGCTCGTAGTCGCTGGTCGCGTAGTCCCAGGGATCGTCGGACTCGCGAGCGAGCCGCTCGAAGTGCTCGACCGGGGCGCGGTCGCGCGCTTCGCCCGCGTCGCCGGGGCGGCGCTCGTCGGGAGCAGCCATCGTCATCGCCTCGTCAAACTTTCGACGCCGAGCTTGGCCACGAGCGGATCGAGCCGATGCTGGAGCAGGAACGTCTCGAGATCGCGCCGGGCGCGGTCGAGTCGACCGCCGGTGACGAACGGATGTGACCCGCAGGCCGCCGCGGCCTCGGCGAGCACGAGTTTCGCCGCCCGATCGATCTCCGCCCGCATCGCGATGCCCGTCGCCCGCGGCGAGCGTCTGCGTTTGTTCCCGCTATCCGGGTCCGATCGCAGACCGTCCTCGTCAGGAGCGTCGGCGACGACCGCCGCTTGCTCGAGCCAGGCGTCGACCGTGCCCCGCGCCGCCTCGATCCGACCCGCCGCGAGCTGCGCGAGCGGCTCGTCGGCGCGGCGGGCGGCCAGTTCGTCGAGGGCGGCGTCGACAGCGGCGTCGACCATCCCCGCCCAGGTCGCGGCGGTGCGCATCGCGTCGCGGGAGAACCACGGGTCGCGGGCGAGCTCGCCGGGGCCGCCGAGGACGGCGGTGACGGGAGCATCGTGGAAGACGACGCGGTGGCTCTCCGAGGCGCGCAGGCCGGCGGCGCGGTACCAGCCGCGGTCGACCTCGACCTCGGCGCCGCAGTCGAGCAGGACCAACGCCGGCGGCTCGCCGTCGTCGTTGCCGACCATCACCATCGTCGCGTCGACGCCGCCGGCGCCCGAGCAGAAGGTCTTGACGCCGCGGAGGACGAGGCCGGCGCCGGTCTCGGCGAGTCGCGCCGGGTCGCCCTCGCCGGATCCCGGATCGGCACCCCATACCCCGAGCAGCCGCTCCCCCCTCGCGACCGCGGCGAGCTCGCGCTCGCGCAGCTCGGGCTCGGCGGCGACTTCTAGACGCTCGACCGCGTTCAGGTGCCCGTCGAGCACGCGCGCGACCGAGGCGTCGGCGGCGGCGACCCGGCGGAGCAGATCCCACTCGGCGCGCACCGAGCGCTCCTCGCGGACGGCGCCGATCGTCGTCGCCAAGGCGCCCGCGTCGGCGAGCTCGAAGAAGGCCTCACGGGGGAAGCGCGGCGCCCGGTCGAGATCCACCGCCTCCGCGGCGATCCGGGCGAGCGCCCGGTCGAGCCGCGTGCCGTCCGCCGTCGGCTCGGCGACGATCGCGGAGCGGCCGACCTCCGGCGCGTGGCCGTTCGTCCGTGCGGGCGCGTCGCTCGGCACGTCCACCCCACTCACGCCAAGACCCCCTCGCAGGCGGACACCGTCGCCGGCTCCAGCCCTTCGGCCTCCGCCCCCGCGAGCAGCAACTCGGTCAAGGCGACGGTCTCGGCGCAGCCCTCCCGCAGCGCGCCGGGGCCGAGCGCGTCGTGCATCAAGATCACGTCACCGTCGCGCAGCCCGCCCTGCGCCTCGAGCGCGCCGAACATCCGCCGCACGTCGTCGCCGCGCCAGTCGTGGGTATCGACGTTCCAGCCCCAGAGGCGCAGGCCGTGCTCGGCGGCGAGGCTCCGGGTGGCGTCGGTCTCGATCCCCCACGGCGCCCGCCACGCGCGCGGCCGCACGCCGATCCCGTCGAGCATCTCGAGACCGATCTCAAGGTCCGCGGCGACTTCGTCCGCTTCGCGCTCGGAGTGCCGCACGTGGTCGACGCAGTGGAAGCCGATCTCATTCCCGGCGGCCACCGCGGTTTCGATCAGGGCGCGATGCTCGACCGCCCGGCGCGCCTGGACGAAGAAGGTCGCGTGCGCGCCCCGCCGCTCGAGGGCGGCGAGCATGCGCGGGGTCCAGGCCGAGCTGGGGCCGTCGTCGAAAGTGAGTGCGATCTTTCCGGTCACGCCGGGCAGGTACCCCGCCGAGCCGGCGATTCTCACCATCGGCGCGACACGAGCGCCGACGACGGTCCGCGGGACCTACTGGCCGAGGTTTTCCCGACGCGGCGGCCTGCCGCCCTCGGGATGCTCGGGATCGTTCTCGACCGGCGGTTCGCTGGTGCTCTCCGAGCCCGTCGCCGGGTGCGGCTCCTCGCCGAACGGCGCGCCGTCGGGGTCGACCGGGTCGCGCGGATCCGGCCGCGTCTCGTAAGGGTCCGGGTACTCCGTCTCGTCCGGCTCGCCGACCGGGTTGTTGAGCGCCTGATGAGGACCTTTGTCGTGCGAGCGATCCCCGGGTTCGGCGGCGGCTTTCGCTTTCCCGGCCGCCGGTTTCGGTTTCGCGGCATCTTTCGGTTTCGCCGGTTTCGCTTTGTCCGGGCCCGGTTTCGACGGCTTGGCGTCGTCCGCTTTCGCTTTCGGCGGTTTCGCTTCGTCGGAATCCGGTTTGTCCGCGGCTTTCGGTTTCGCCGGTTTGGCTTGGTCCGAGACGGGTTTCGGCACCGGTTTCGGTTTCGGCGCGACTTTCGGTTTCGGTTTGTCCGCTTTGGGTTTGGCGGGTTTCGGTTTCGGCGGCGCTTTCTCTTTCGTGATCGGCACGACCGTGGCATCCGCCTCGGCGCCGGCCAGGTCGGCAGCGCCAGACCCGCGGTCGTCCTTCGCGGCGCCGTCCTTCGCGCCCTCATCCTTCCCGCCGTGCCCGAGCACGCGCTTGGCGACCACGCCACCGACGGCGAGCGCCGCGCCCGCCCCGGCCGCCGCGACCACGCGGGCCCGTTTCGTGGTTCCGCCGATCAGGCTCTTTCCGGGGATGTCAGGGAGGTTCGGCACGCCTTCCTAATGCCCACAAGCGCCGACTTCTAACGCGGCTAGGCTCGCTCCATGCCCTTCACGCGTAAGAACCTGAAGCGGGACCTCGACGATCTCGGCTCCAACTTCGACGGATCGCCGGACCTCGAGTTCCGCGCCGCGACCAAAGCGCTCGGCCTCGAGCGGTCCGGCCTGACCTACCAGCGGGTCCCGCCCGACTACCGGTTCCCCTACGGCCACACCCATCGGACGCAAGAGGAGATCTACGTGGTCGTCGGCGGCAGCGGGCGGATGAAGGTCGACGACGAGATCGTCGACCTCGCCGAATGGGACGCGGTGCGCGTGCCGCCCGGATCGTGGCGCGGTTACGAGGCGGGGCCGGAGGGCCTCGAGCTCCTCATCGTCGGCGCTCCCAACCTCGGCGACGACCCACGCGGCGACGTCGAAGGCACCCGCGACTGGTGGACCGACTAGCGCTCCGACCTATCCGTCCCATGCACGGATAAGTCGGAGCGCAAGCTAGGTCGAGCGCAGCACCAGCAGGCAGAGGTCGTCGGGGAGCGGCTGGTCGCCCATGTCGAGGAGGCGGCCTTTGGCGTCGGCGGCGAAGCGGTCGGCGGGCAGGTGGGCGAACGGGGCGAGGGCGCGGGTGAGGCCCTCGAGGCCGAGCAGCGAGCCGCCGAGGCGGAGGTCGGTGGCGCCGTCGGTGTAGGCGAGGACGCCGCCCTCCCGGCCGAGGCCGAGCTCCACCGTCGACAGCGAAAGCGACCGGTGCACGCCGAGCAGCGAGGTGTGGCCGGTCGGCTCGACCTGGGTCAGGGTCGGCAGCCGCAGCGGCGGCGGGTGGCCGGCGATCGCCCCGGTCATCGTCGTCCCCGCCTTGTCGAAGTGCATGCAGACGGCGCTCACGAGTTCGCCGCCCTCCCCCGCCTGTTCGATCAGCGCCAGGTTGGCGAGGTCGAGGATTTCGACCGGGTCGCCGGTGTTGGCGGCGAAGGTCGCCAGCTGGGTGCGGACGAAGGTCGCGAGGCGCGCCGCCACCGGGCCGTGGCCGACGACGTCGCCGACGATCGCCACGGTCGAGCCATCCGGCGGGTGGGCGATCAGGTAGAAGTCGCCGCTGACCCCGTGCATCGAGGGCACGAACGCCGCCGCCACGTCGAGGCCCGCCGCGTGCGGCAACGCCGCCGGGGTCAACGCGCTGCGGATCGCCTCGAGGTCCTCGGTCGAGTGTTCGAGCGCCAGCACGCGCTCCCGCACCAGCCCGACCAGGAATACGACGAGGGCGAAGGCGACCACGCGGACCAGCAGCGTGAAGACGAATTCGTCGACCGGCTGGATCAGCGCGCTGATCCCGTAGAGGCCGAGGCAGAGGACCATCGTGACGATCCCGGCGCGGTAGCCGAACCACCAGGTCGCGAGGCCGATCGGCACCGCGTAGAAGAAGGCGATGCCGCCGTGGGCGCTGTTGGTGATCGCCAGCCAGAGGCCGAAGATCGCCCCGACCATGAGGACTACCCAGAGGACACGGACGTAGCTCGGGGACCCAGGCCGCACAGTGCGGGCAGAATAGACGCGCCGCCGCCGCGCCGCCAGCCGAGAAAAGCACTAGGTCTCCTGTCCGGTTTTGGCGGTCGGACCAGCGGGAACATGGCTGTCAGACCCGTTCGATCGGGACCTTCTAGGGCGGGACCTTCAATGTCTGGCGGCGCGAACGACAAGCAGAGCTCGACCGATCTGGACCGGCGCCTCGCGGACGGCGTCGAGGCGCTCGAGGTGACCCTCCCGGCGATCCCCGCCTCGATCGGCCACATGCGCTCCTACGCCCGCGAGTTCGCCACCGGGGCGGGCGCCACCGACGAGGCCGTCACCGACATCGCCCTGGCGATCTCCGAGGCGGCGACCAACGCCGTCATCCACGCCTATCCCCCCGGCATGGCCACCAACGGCACGGCCTCCCTGCGCGGCAACGTCGCCGACGATTGGCTCGAGCTGGCGGTCGCCGACCGCGGCGAGGGCTTCCGCCCCGGCCCTCCCGGCGGCCTCGGCTTCGGCCTCAGGGTGATGGCCGAGGTGAGCGACTCGATGCGGGTCGAGCAGCGCGACGAGGGCACCACCGTCGTCCTCCGCTTCGCCCTCGCCCGGTAGCTCTCTCGCGGGACGATCCGCGATTCGGTGGCCGTGGCGGCTGGCCGAGTTGCGTCCCGGGCGTCTCGTGGCGGCCCGGGCAGGCTGTGGCCGCCACGAGACGCC
>DAIQOT010000040.1:0-21907 GCA_036787695.1 Solirubrobacterales bacterium
CATCCGCTCCGACCACGTCAGCCCGCCGCTGCTGCGGATCCTCGACCACCTCGACGCGCCCGCCCAGGTCACCTCGGACCTCGCCGTGACCCTCGTGCAGAACGAGATGGCGGTGGCGCTGCTCGGCGTGCAGACCGAGTTCGAAGGGCCGAGCCGCAGCCTCTTCTACCGCTGGTTCACCGACCCCGAGGAGCGCGAGCACTACCCGCCGGAGGACCACGACGAGCACTCGCGCACCTACGTCGCGGGCCTGCGGGCGGTGTACGGGCGGGACTCGGGCGACGCCGAAGCGCATGAGCTGGTCGAGCGGCTCCAGGCCGAGAGCCCCGAGTTCGCGCGGCTCTGGGACCAGCACGAAGTCGCCGTCCGCCGCGACACCCACAAGCGGGTCGTCCATCCGACCGTGGGGACGCTGGAGCTCGACTGCCAGATCCTCACCGCCGAGAACAACACCGAGCGCATGATCGTCTTCACCGCCGCGCCGGGCAGCGAGGACGCCGAGAAGCTGAAGCTGCTCGCGGTGGTCGGCAACCAGACCTTCTCGAGCTGAGAGCGGGGCGCCGGGGAGGCGCCGCGCCGGGCCGCCGTCGCGAGTCCCTACATCTTCAGGCCGGGAAGGCGCGCCGCCTGGCGCACCCAGTCGGCGAACTGCTCCTCGTCGATCTCCTCGTCCTCACGGACGTCGAGCGAGCGGACCGTCTCCTGCGTGGAGGTGCCCGGAGGCGGCGGGTCGAGCGCGGCACCTTCGAAGAACGTGACCTTCACGTAGTTGGTGAAGCAGTGGACGCCGAGGAACCAGTGGCTCTCCTCCCCCGCTCCATATAAGGGCGAGTTCCACTTGACCGCCTTGCGGACGTCGGGGAGGGTCGCGGTGACGATCGCGTCGACCTGGCGCCCGACCTCGCTCTTCCACTCGGGCATCGCGGCGATGTAGTCCTGGACCGGCCCGTCCCCCTCCCCCTTCGGGATCTGCGGGTTGCCGCCGGAAAGAAGCTTCGGCGAGCCGGACTTGAAGGCGCGCTCGGGCATGCACCGACCGTACACCCTTCCCCGACCGGGTACGTCATTTCTTGTTTTTCTCGGTCAACTTACTGCGCTTATACGGTCTCCCCCACGATGGCGACCACCACGCTGCTCGAACATCCCCTCCCCGGCACCCCCGCCCTGACGCGACTGCTCGAGCAGGTCGCCGACGGGGCCGCCGAGCGGGAGCGCGCGCTCGAGGCTCCTTTCGCCGCGATCGACCTCGTCCGCGAGACGCGGCTCGGCGCGATCCGGGTGCCCGCCGAGGACGGTGGTGGCGGCGCGTCGCTTCGCCAGCTCTTCGAGACGCTGATCGCGCTCGCCGAGGCCGACTCGAACGTCGCCCACATCCTCCGCGTCCACTTCTCCTTCGTCGAGCGCCTCCGCACCGGCTTCGACGCCGACCACCGCGACCGCTGGATCGGCCTCGTCAACGAGGGCAAGATCTTCGGCAACGCGATCAGCGAGCAGAACGGCCGCCAGGTCGGCATGGGCGGGCTCGAGACGATGCTCACCCCCGACCCCGAGGGCGACGGCTTCCGCCTCAACGGCGAAAAGTTCTACTCGACCGGCAGCCTCTACTCGGACTGGACGCAGATCTACGCGGCGACGCCGGAGGGGACGATCGCCGCGGTCACGCTGCCGGTCGACCGCGAGGGCCTCTCGATCCTCGACGACTGGGACGGATTCGGCCAGCGTCTCACCGGCACCGGCACGACGCGCCTCGAGGACGTGCGGGTCGCCCCCGAGGAGGTCGTCGACTTCGGCCTCCCCGAGGACCTGGTCGCCGCTCCCAACCTCCACGGCGCCTTCCTCCAGCTCTACCTCCAGGCGGTCACCGTCGGCGCCCTGCGCGCCGTCCGCAACGACGCCGTCGCCCTGGTCCGTCGCCGCCGCCGCTCCTTCAGCCACTCCGCGACCGAGAGCCCGGCAGACGACCGCCAGATCCTCCAGGTGGTCGGCGAGATCGCCGCCGACGCCTTCGCCGCCGAGGCGATCGTGCTGGCCGCGGCGGAGCGGATCGACGCGGCGAACGGCTCGATCGTCGACGGCGTCCCCGACCCCGACCTCGCCGAAGCCGCCCAGGTCGCGGCGGCCGAGGCGAAGGTCGCGATCGACGCCTTCGCCCCCCGCACCGCGTCCCGCCTCTTCGACGTCGGCGGCGCCAGCGCCACCCAGTCCTCCGCCAACCTCGATCGCCACTGGCGCAACATCCGCACGATCTCGACCCACAACCCCACCATCAACAAGGCCTCCGCCGTCGGCGACTTCCTCGTCAACGGTACCCCGCCGCCCCGCAACGGCTTCTTTTAGCGCGACTGATCACTTGTCCACCCCAGAGTGGGGACAAGTGATCAGGCGTCGGCGCTCAGGCGGCGCGCTGTTGGCCTAGGGCCTCGAAGGCTTGCCACATCGCGGCGTAGCGGCCGTCCCTCGCGAGGAGCTCCTCGTGGGTGCCGACCTCCTCGATGCGACCGGCGTCGAGGAGGACGATGCGGTCGGCGGTCTGGGCGGTCTGGAGGCGGTGGGCGATGACGATGGTGGTGCGTTCGCTTGAGAGCCGCTGCATCGCGGCGGCGACGCGGGCCTCGTTGGCGAGGTCGAGGTTCGAGGTCGCCTCGTCGAGGAGGAGGATCGCGGGGTCGACGAGCTCGGCGCGGGCGAGGGCGATCAGCTGACGCTCGCCTGCGGACAGGGAGCGGCCGCGCTCGGCCACCTCATGGTGGTAGGCACCGGGCAGCGCGGCGATGAAGTCGTGGGCACCGACCGCGCGGGCCGCCGCCTCGACCTCAGCGTTGGTCGCGTCGAAGCGGCCGTAGGCGATGTTGTCGCGGATCGTCCCGGTGAAGAGGAAGGCCTCTTGGGGCACGTAGCCAAGCTGGTGGCGGTAGGCGGGAAGGTCGAGGTCACGGAGGTCGATGCCGTCGACCCGCACGCTGCCGCCGTCGGGGTCGTAGAAGCGCGAGAGCAGCTTGATCAGCGTCGACTTCCCCGCCCCCGTTTCGCCGACCAACGCCACCGTCTCCCCGGCGCCGATCCGCAGGTCGATGTCCCGCAGCGCCTCGGGAGCCTTCAGCGGCACCGCCATCCCGGCGTCGCCGAAGCGGGCGTCGGCCGGGCCCTGGGTCGCCGCGATCGCGCTCGGCGCCGCGGTCGGCTCGGGGTAGGAGAAGCTGACGTCGGTGAGGGTCACCTCGCCGCGCAGGCGCCCCGGCTCACGCGGCTCGGCCGCCGCCGGCGTCCGCGTCTCCAGCTGCATCACTTCGTCGATCCGCGCCACCGAGATCCGCGTCTGCTGCCAGGAGTCGAACACCTGCGAGAGCTGCTGGATCGGGCTGAAGAACATGTCGACGTAGAGGATGAAGGCGATCAGCACGCCGGTCGTGAGCCGCCCTTCGTGGACCATCTGGGCGCCGACCGCGAGCACGATCACGTCCGCCAGCGAGGAGAGGAACTGGACGAAGGGGAAGTAGATCGAGACCAGCCGCTGGGCCCCGACCCGCGACTCGTAGTAGTCGTTGCCGAGCTTGCGGAAGTGGCGCCCGGTCTCCTCCTCATGGGTGAAGGCCTGGGCCTCGCGCACGCCGGAGAGGCTCTCCTGGAAGTCGGCGTTGACGATCGCGATGCGGTCGCGGGCCTCGTCATAGAGGACGCCCGAGCGGCGGCGGAAGACGACCGTGGCGAAGGCCAGCGGGATGATCACCGAGAGGGTCGCGGCGCCGAGCTCGAAGTTGAGGATCAGCAGCGCGACGCCGACCCCGAAGAAGGTGGCGAAGGCGACCAGCGCCGAGAGCAGCCCGTTCTCGATCAGCGCTTCGAACTGGTCGACGTCGGTCGTCATCCGGGTCATGATCCGGCCGGCCATTTCGCGCTCGTAGTAGTCGAGGCCGAGCCGCTGCAGCTGCGCCCAGATGCGGATCCGCAGCGACAGCATCACCCGCTGCGCCGTGCGCCCGGTGACGAAGGTCTCCCCGACCTCGTCGATCAGGTCCGCGAAGGTGACGAAGAGGAAGATCGCCGAGGCGACGAAGAGCGCCGACTGGGAGCCGGCGGCGACGCCGTTGTCGATGCCGTTCTTGACCAGGACCGGGCCGGCGAGGCCGGCGAGCGCGTCGAGGATGACGAGCACTAGGCCGATGAAGAGCGGCATCCGGAACTCGCGCAGGAGCTTGCGCAGGGTGAAGCCGCGGATGTGGCGGGCCTCGAAGTCGAGGTCGACCTTCGCCTCGTCGCGGATCGGGCCGAGCTTCTCCACCTGCGCCATCAGCTGCGGCGTCGGGGCGAGGCTTTTCGCCATCGGGCCGCCGCGGGCGCCGCCGGCTTTGCCGAGCCCACCGCCGAGGCTCGGCGCTTTGAAGCTGTTCACCGCGGTCGCGGTGGCGCCGGGCGCGCCGGGCGCCACTTTGCCGCTCCAGGCCGCCGCGGTCGTCTGGCCGACCCGCTCGCTCAGCGCGTCGACGCGGCCCTCGACCGCCTCGGCGACGTCCTCGTCGAGCCCGGTCAGCAGGCCGCGGTAGATCGCGCTGCGCTCGTAGAGCTCCTCGTGGAGGCCTTCGTCGATCACCCGTCCCTCGTCGACGACGACGACGCGGTCGGCGAGGTGGAGGGTCGAGCGCCGGTGGGCGACGAGCAGCGTCGTGCGATCGGCCATCACCGTCCGCAGCCCCTCGTTGATCGCCTCCTCGGTGCGCGAGTCGACGGCGCTCGTCGCGTCGTCGAGGATCAGGATCCGCGGGTCGGCGAGGATCGCCCGCGCCAGCGCGATCCGCTGCCGCTGCCCGCCCGAGAGCGTCAGCCCGCGCTCGCCGACGACGCTGTCGTAGCCGCGTGGCAACGCCGCGATGAAGCCGTCGGCCTGCGCCACCCGCGCCGCCGCTTCGATCTCCTCGTCGCTCGCCCCCGGCCGCCCGTAGGCGATGTTCGACTTGACGCTGTCGCTGAAGAGGAAGCTCTCCTCGAAGACGACGCCGATCTGCGAGCGCAGCGAGTGCAGCCTCAGCCCGCGGACGTCGCGCCCGTCGACCAGCACCGCGCCGCGGTCGGGCTCGTAGAAGCGTGAGACCAGCAGCGTCGCGGTCGTCTTGCCGCTGCCGCTCGGCCCGACGATCGCCACCCGCTCGCCCGCCTTGACGCTGAGGTTGAAGCCCTCGAGGACGTCGCGGCGCTCGTCGTAGCCGAAGCCGACGTCGACGAAATCGATGTCGCCGGCGACCGGCGGCAGGTCGACCGCGTCGGGCGCGTCCTGGATGTCGGGTTCGTGGTCGAGCAGCTGGAAGATTCGCTCGACCCCGGCGCGCGCCTGCTGCCCGATCGCCAGCAGCCCGGCGAGCTGCCGCGTCGGCGAGACCAGCTGCCCTACGTAAGTGGTGAAGGCGAGGAAGGTGCCGAGGCTGATTTCGCCGTGCAGCGCCAGCCAGCCGCCGAAGGCGAGGATCGCGACCTGGCCGAAGCTCGGGATCGCCTGCATCAGCGGCTGGTAGCGCGAGGTCAGCCGGACGGCGCGCATCTGCGAGCCGTAGAGCTCCTCGGAGGATTCGGCGACGCGTTCGAGCTCACGGTGCTCCTGGCCGAACGCCTTCACCACGCGGACGCCGTTGACCGCCTCGTCGACGATCTGAATGACCTCGCCTTCCTTCTGCTGGGCGTCCCAGGTGGCGGGGAAGATTTTCGTCCGCATCCGGTAGCTGACGGCGAGCAGCGCCGGGGCGATGATCAGGCTGACCAGGGCCAGCGGCGGCGAGAGCCAGAGCATCACGCCGAGCGACAGGATCATCAGCAGGACGTTGCCGCTCATCATCGGGATGAACATCAGGAGGCCCTGGACGAGGGTGGTGTCGGAGCTGGCGCGGGCGACGAGCTGCCCGGTCGGCATCTTGTCCAGGTTGGTGAAGTCCATCCGCTGGAGGTGCGCCTGCATCTCGTTGCGGAGGTCGTACTGGACGCCGAGCGCGACCTTGCCGCCGCGGTAGCGGCGCAGGTGGGCGGCGAGGAAGGCGCCCGCGGCGACGACCACGAGGGCAATCAGCCAGGGCAGGAGCGATTCGTTGCCTTCGACGATGACGCCGTCGACGATCTGGCGCTCGAGCAGCGGCGCGCCGGCCTGGCAGGCGGCGCCGAGGACGGCGGCGGCGAAGGCGACCAAGACGTCGCGGCGGCGGCGCATGACGTAGCCGATCAGGCGGCGAAGCCAGCCCTGGGAAGAGGCGGACGAGGTGACCGCCTCCTCGTTGCCTTGCGAGGGGGCGGACGAGGTGACCCCTTCGCTCACGAACTGCGGGGAGGTTCGTTCAGGGGTCACCTCGTCCGCCCTTCCGTCGCTCCCGCGGAGTCCTTTCCACGCTTGGTGGCGCGGTGGGCGGCGCGGTCGGCGGCGATCTCGTCGAGGGCGACGCCGACCTGGCCGAGCGCCTCGACCACGGCGTCGGGATCCTCGGTGCGGCGGAGGATCTCGTCGATCCGTCCCACCATCAGCTCCTCGACCTCGGCCAGCGCTGCTTCCCCGGCCGGGGTCGGCGAGAGGGTGGCCACGCGGCGATCGTCGCCCGAGACCTCGCGGGCGAGGAGGCCGCGCTTGCAGAGCGACTCGACCGCGGCGCTCACCGTCGGCTTGCCGAGCGCGAGCCGCTCGGCGACCCGCGAGGCGCGCTCGTCGCCGTCGGCGACCGCCGACAGCACCCGGTAGTGCGCCAGGTTCAGGTCACCGGAAGACCGTTCGAGCGTCCGCGCCAACCGCGCCATCGCCCGCACCGCCTGCACCTTGCTTTCGTTCGTCCGTCGAACCATCTCTCCCAAGGTAGCAAGATGGTTCGACCGGCGAACTAACCTCCAGCCGCGTTCGCCGCCTCGATCCAGTTCGAGAACTCGCAGGCGAGGTGCCAGCGGTGGGCGCGGACGAACCGACCGGGGGTCACCCGGGGGAACTCGATCGTCAGCCGCGCCGTGAAGCCGTCCGGGTCGTCGCGGAACTGATGGCGGATCGCGCCGGAAGGTGGAGCGTCGAGACCGGCGCGGCCGATCGCCACCCACTGGACCGGAAAGTCCGGATCGGCCGTGGTCGTCACCGGGCCCGAGTCGGCGTCGCCGAGGAAGATCCGCGAGGCCAGCGGCGAGCCGCCGGTCGTCTCGATCACCTGCTGGACCCCGTCGTCGTCTTGGCGCAGGACGTAGTGATCCGGTGACGCGGCCAGCAAGGGCGCCTCGTCGCCGTTCGCCATCGCCGCCGCGTAGAAGGCCGGCATCGCCTCGGCGGAGCCGCCGCGGCCACGCAGCTCGACCGTGCAGAATCGACGCCGGCCGCGCGAGAGCGCCGTCATCACCCGGCTCGAGCGCGCCGCCGTCGCCATCTCTCGGCGCAATCGCCGTTCGAGCTCCGCGTGTCCCAGCTCCAGCTTGTGGGCGACCAGCGCCTCGCGCCGCGCCCGGAGATCGGCGGGCGGCTCCCCCATCCCCAGCTTCTTGTAGACGGCGGCGGCACGGTCCGCCTCCCAGCCGAGCACCTCATCGCGGGAGACGGTTCGCTCGCCGATCGTCGCCGTGATGTCGAGCGTTGCCGCCATCGCCGGCGATACTAATCACGTTCCTATAGCTTGAGTGTGAGCCACGTCAATCATCTCCGCGAGGAGGAGTCGCAGCGTGAGCAACCCCGAAGAGCACCGACCGCATGGCTGGCTTCGCACCCTCGGCCAGGGCCTCAGCCCGGTCGCGATGACGGCGAGCTCGGTGTCGTTCGAACGCGACCGGGAGCTACGGATCGCGCGGCTGCGGGCGGCGGCGCGGGACCTCGCCGCCGAGCGGCGCCGGCCGAGCCGGGCGAAGATGCGGGCGCTGCGGGTCGCTCCCGGCGGGCGGATCGAGTGGCGGAGCGCGCCGGCGCCGCCGCCGCCCGGGCCGAAGGAAGCGATCGTCCACCCGATCGCCGTCGCCACCTGCGACCTCGACCGCGCGATCATGCTCGGCCGCACGCCGTTCCCGATGCCCTTCCACTACGGCCACGAATCGATCGCCGAGGTGGTCGAGGTCGGCTCCGAGGTGGAGCGGGTGAAGGTCGGCGAACGGGTCGTCGTCCCCTTCCAGATCAACTGCGGCGAGTGCGCCGCCTGCCGCGCCGGGCTGACCGGCAACTGCCTCGCGGTGCCGCCGCTCTCGATGTACGGGTTCGGGGTCGCGGGCGGCCACTGGGGCGGGCACGTCGCCGACCTCTTCAAGGTCCCCTTCGCCGACGCGATGCTCGTGGCGCCGCCCAAGGGAGTCGACCCGGCCGCGGCGGTCAGCGTCAGCGACAACGTCTGCGACGCCCACCGGCACCTGGCGCCGCACCTGCCGCAGATCCTCGAACGCGAACCCGGCGCGACGGTCCTGATCCTCTCCGCGCAGACCCGCGACCTCCCCTTCGGCGCGTCCCTCCCGCTCTACTGCGGCCAGATCGCGCTCGCCCTCGGCGCCGGCCGCGTCGTCCTCGTCGACGCCCGTCCCCCGGTCCGCCTCCGCGCGATCGAGCTCGGCCTCGAGGCGATCCCGCCCTCGGAGCTCGGCGGCCTCGACCCGGCCTCGCTGGTGCTCGAGCTGACCACCACCCCCGCGGGCCTGCGCCGCGGGCTCGAGCTCACCGCTCCCGACGGCATCTGCACCAGCGCCGGCGGGCTCCACGGCACCGCCAAGATCCCCTACGGCCTGATGTTCGGCCGCAACGCGACGCTGAAGATCGGCCGCTCCCACGCCCGCGCCGAAGTGCCCGCGGTGCTCGACCTGATCGCCTCCGGCCGGATCGCCCCGGAGCGGGTGAACTCGACCGTCGGCTCGATCGACGCCGCCCCCGGCGCGCTCGGCGAGCACGCCAGGGGCAACGCGATCAAGACCGTCCTGGTCGAGTGACTACTTCGCCCAGGTCGCGCCCGAGTCGCACCAACGGTCGAAGTGCTCGCACATCGCCGCGGTCATCGTGTCGGCGAGGTTCGTGTCGCCGGCCTTGCTCGGGTGGATCCAGGTGTCGTTCTTGAAGATCCACGAGTCGTTCGAGGTGGGCTGGTGCTTTTCCCAGTCGGCCTCGTTCGGCTGGGTGTAGACGAGGTCGTCGGCGACCTTCGGGCCCCAGCGCTTGTCCGCCTCGGCCTTGGCCTTGTCGACGGCATCATGGATCAGGTTGTTCAGTTCGGAGCCGACGGCGATCGCCTGCTCCCACTGGGAGACCTTCTTCGAATCGTTCTTCGAGATCTCGCGGGTCTGGCTTTTGCAGTCCTTGCCCGAGGCCGGGCCGCTGTAGAAGTTCGCGTTCGGCTGCCAGTTGCCGAACGACCAGGAGCAGTCGCGGTAGTAGCCCATCACGACGACCTTGTCGTTCTGTTCCAGCAGCGTCGTGTAGAGATTGACCAGGTGCTGCGTCTGGTCTTCGGCGTTCCATTGCTGCTTCAGGCACTCGACCGCGTTGCTGATCGGTCCGGCGTACTCCTCGGGACCGTAGCCGAGCCAACTCCAGGCGCTTTCGACCTTGAAGGTCGAGAAGACGCATTTGCCTTCGACGTTGGTGGTCGGGACGTTGGTTTTGATCTTGGTGAAGTAGGCGAGCAGCGGGTTCGCGCCCAGCGTCATGCCGACGTACTGGTTCTTCAGTTTGCCGACGACGCCGGAGAAGGCGCCGCTCTCGACCGGGTCCCAGTTGTCGGGGGTCGATCCGGTCATCGCCCAATCGGACACTTCAGCCTTTTCGTCACCCTTCTGACGCGCGGCGATCTGGAACGGGTAGGCGACGTTCGGCGCGTTGTCGCCGGCCTCCCAGGCCGCGTGCAGCCACGGTTTGCCTTTGTAGTTGTTGTTGCTGCAGGCGTCGCTGGCGAGCGCTTCGTCCTTGGGTGCGCAGTCGCCGAGACCGTTTTCGCCGGTGACCCCCCAGGAGTTGTCCATTTCCTGGTTGGTCTTGCACTTGGTCGTGTCCTTCTTGTGCTCGACGTAGCCGCAGTAGCCGAAGCCCGCGGTGACGGAGTCACCGATGAAGGTCACTTTGTTCTGCAGTTCCGGGGTCGTCGGGCCGCCGAACGACGGCGTGTCGTTGTCCGCGGTACCGGGCGTCGTGGTGCCGGGCGTCGCGGTGCCGGGCGTCGCGGCGGCGGCCACGCCGGCCGAGAGGGCGAGGAGCGCGAGGAGAGCGCTGAGACACAGGGCCAGTCGCCCTGCTCGAAGCTTGATCATGTGGGGGTCACCATTTCTTTCTGGGAATTGACTTCGGTCAAAGAGATCGGCCGATTGAGACCGGGTCTTGAATTGGATTCGGTCCAGACGGCGGCGGAAGAGGGCGGTCAATCGAGCCTCCGGGTCAGCGCCTGGCGCGATTCCGGGGTGCGCTCGGCGCTGCCGAAGCGCAGGGTCACGCCGTAAGGGAGGCCGTCGCCGGCGAGCTTCGGGACGCTCGCGGCGAGCGCCGTCTCGGCCGCGCTGGGCGGTTCGGCGGCTTCGGCGTTCCAGCTCAGCGAGAGCCCGTCGGCGCCCAGGGTCAGGGACCCGGGGCGTTCGAGCGCGAAGGTCGTGGCGAGGTCGCCGCCGGTTACGCGGGCCAGGCTGGCGGAGCTGTAGGCGATCTGGCGGACGCCACCGGGCGCGGGGGTCGAGCGCGGCGCGCTGCCGTCGAAGGCGACGCCGGAGAAGGTCACCAGGTAGCCGAGCGCGGGCTTCGCCGCCGCTTTGCGGAGGTCGGCCGGCAACGGCACCAGCATCGTGATCTGTCCGCGGTCGGGGTCGTAGACGGCGCTCGCCGGGACCTCGAGGCCGCGGCTCGGCGCGTAGGCGCTCCGCTTCCAGGGGCCGCCCGCGACGGCCCGCCCGTCGAACGTCACCTTCGAGGCCGTCTGCGTGAAGACGCGGTCGCCCGCCCCGATCTGCTGCGCGGTGTCCTCCCCGGCGGGCGCGGGCGCGGCGCGCCAGTCGTCGGATCCCCAACTGACCGGGATGCCGAGGAAGTGGCCCTCGAAACGCCCGCTCGCCGGGTTGAAGGCGACGTTGACGCCGTCGGCGCACTTCTTCCAGAAGACCATCGAAACGCACCCGCCCGCCCGCGCGTCGCCGCCGCGGACCCAGAAGCGCGGCGCCGAGAGCCCGAGCTGGAGCGAGGCCTGCAGCGACCCCTGGAAGTAGACCGAGGCGACGTAGATGCCGACCTCGGTGCGCGGGATGGCGAAGTCGAAGTCGAAGCGCTGCGGCAGCGAGACGGTCATCTGCAGGTCGCGCCGCAGCGACCCCGCGGTGATCCCGCCGCAGACCCGCAGGAGCAGCTGGCGGTCGCCGGTCGCGGCGAGCTGGCCGACGTTGCAGCCGTCGCCGCGCAGGCTCACGCCGTCCGGCGCATAGGCGAAGAGGACGCCGCCGCGCAGCCCCGCCGGGCCGAGCGAGGCCGAGTACTCGAAGGCCCCGGCCGCGGTGGCGACGGTGCCGTCCTTGTAGGCGAAGATGACGCCGACGTTGGCGCCGAGCACGCTGGTCTGCGCCTTCACATCGGCGGCCTGCGCCTTCCAGGTCCCGCCCTGCTTCTGGAAGCGGAAGCCGGCGTCGATCGCGCCTTCGGCGAAGGTCCGTTCGGCGAGGCGGAGCTTGCCGCGGCCCTTCAGCGAGGCGGCGATCAGGTCTTCGTTGGCGGTGAAGCGGCCGTCGACGTCGACGTTCGATTCGCCGACGTCGAGGCCGCCACTGAAGGCGATGTCGGCCCGGCGCGCGACGGTGTCGATGTCGAGATCGAGGGCGGTGCGGCGGAGGCGGACCGAGCCCGCGTCGAAGGCGCCGACGCGCACCTTGGCGCGGATCGCGAACGCCGCCTTTTCGAGTTTGAGGGCGGCCTCGAAGGTGACCGGCGCGCTGCCGATCTGGCCGTCGAAGCCGAGCGCGAAGCCGGGGTCGATCCTCGTTTCCGGGGTGCCCGGGGCGGCGCCGCCGATCTTGCAGCCGGTCGGCGCGACGACGATCTGGGCGTAGGAGGCGCTCAGCGCGCCGAGCCGCATCACCGTCGGCGCCTGCGCGGTGCCGCCGTCGGCCGGCGGCGGGTTGCCGACCGCGAGGTCGATGCACGGCGACGTTTCGGAGATGCTGAAGCTGACCGCGGCGCGGGCGCGCGAGGCCATGCCGAGGGAGGTCGTCCAGGCGGTCGGCAGGGTCGCGTCGGCGGAGAGGCCGAAGGACGTGTCGGCGCCGACCGAGATCGAGGCGACCAGCTTGCGGACGTCGAGCTCGGGCTGGCCGAAGGCGTTGACGACGGTGCCGTTCACGAGCGACGGGTCGTCGGTGTCGACCCCGGCCGAGATCGCGACCGAGGGCTTGCCGAGGTCGACGCCCGCGGCGACGAAGAGGGGCGTGGTCGAGGCAGCGATCCCTTTCGCCGCGTTGGCGGGAGTCGTCAGGTCGGCGCGGGCGCTGAGCCCGAGACGCAGGCCGCCGGCGCTGGAGAAGGAGACGGCGAGCTGGGCGGACTTGGCGCCGAGGCGGGCCGCGTCGGCGTGGGCGGCGTCGCCGATCAGGTAGATCGGCCGGACGAAGGTAAAGGTGGCGCTGCCGTCGAGCGAGAAGGCGCCGTCGGAGCGGCCGATCGTCAGCGACAGCTCGTTGCGGCCGCCGAGCATGTTCTGCAGCGCCGGCGGGAGGTCCTTGGTCGGCAGGTTCAGTTCGCCGGTCACCTTCAGCTGGTTGGCCTTGACGGCGACGGTCTGGCCGGCGAGCGACACCTGCGCGTCGCGGGTCGCGTAGAGGAGGCGGGCGTTGTCGATGAGGGGGCGGCCGCCGGAGGAGAGGCCCGACGGATCGAAGCTGCCGAAGGTGCCCGCGAGGCAGTAGCCGGCCCCGGTCAGCTCGGCCTGGGCGCGGAACGGCTGCCCGAGGATGCTCCCCTCGCCGGAGACCGAGAACGAGAGTTCCTGGTCGGCGGACAGTTCGCCCGCCGCCGAGGGGGCGACTGCGGTCGAGGCCGGATCGGTGGCCGGGGAAACGCTCCCCGTCGCGGCGGCATTGGGCGTCGCCGTCGGGGCGGCGCTCGACGCCTTCGCGCCGGGCGCGGTGCACCACTGCGGGCCTTCGTTGGTGAGGCGCAGCTCGACGTTCGTCAGGGTCAACGCCGACGGTCCGAATTCCGCCAGTCGGGCCCCGGCGGAGAACCGCAGCGCGAGCGTCTTCAGGTTGACCGACGCCTGCCCTTCCCAGGGGATCGTCTGGCCGAGCAGGTGGGCGCTGCCTTCGACTTCCATCGCCAGGCGCACCGCGTCGGGGTCGCAGCCCGTGGCACCGTCGGCGCAGACGTTGGTGATGTGGCCGGTGACGTTGACGTCGGAGAGCTGCGAGGACGGGCTCCAGCCGCGGACCGAGCCGGAGAGGTCGACCGAGAGGTGCGGCCCTTTCGCGTCCTCGGTCTCGGTGGGCTCCGTCTCGCCTGCCGTCGCCGCATCGTCGACGCGGCTCGCGGTCGCGGCGTCGTCCTGCGGAGCATCGCCCTCCGTCCCCGCAGCCTCCGCCCCCGCAACAGGCGCGCGCTCGAGCAGACCGTGGACCCCGGCGAGGGTGATCCCTTCGGTCAGCGGCAGCGCTTCCGACTGGGTGACCTCGAGCTTCCATTCCGAGCGCGAGGCGAAGCTGCCGGCGACGTGGGCTTCGAAGGCGCCGTTCCTGGTTTCGACCCGGACGTCGCCGCCGAGTTCGATCCCGTCCTCGTCCCACTTGCCGACGCCGTTTTCGATCTCGACACCGGAGACGAGCGGGATCGCCTTGCCGGCGTCGGTCGCGAGCGACACCGAGCCGGTGACCGTGCCGCCGTCCTTGCCCGGCTTGGCCGTGATTTCCCCTTCGCCGGAGAGCCCGACCGGTTCGCCGTCGTCGCCTTCGAGGACGGCGAGGTCGGTCGCCTCGACCTTCGCGGTCGTCGTCCCGTCGGCGCCGAGCGCGCCTTCGAAGGTCACTTCGCCGCCCGAGCCTTCCGGCGCGCGGGCGAGGCCCTGGAGGTCGAACGCTCCCTTGAGCGGGACGTATTCGAGTGTCGAATTCCCCCGCGGGAAGCTCCAGCCATCGGGCAGCGGCAGCAGTTCGAGGCCTTCGTCGAGTTCGATCCGCGCCCGCAGCGGACCCCACCCCGCGTCTGCGTGGCTCGCGCCCCAGACACCGGAGGAGCCGAGGTCGACGTGAAGCTGCGCCGGCAGCAGCTCCGACCATCCGGCCGGGCGCATCAGGTCGGCGGAGCGGAGGCGAAGACCGTCCTCGTCGAGCGACCCGACGACGTCCCCGAACTTCACCCCGCCGACGACCAGCGTCCCGTCGTCAAACTCGATCGCCGCGCCTTCGTCACCACACCCGTCCCCCTCGACGCTCGCCCCGCCGAGCACGAATTCGCTCCCGTCTTCGAGCACGATCGGATCCCCATCGCCCCCGCCGTCCACCGCGGCCCAGAGCGAGCAGAACGAATCGTCGTCCCCGTCCACCGCCGAGGCCCGAGCCACCACCGGACCCTTCTCCCGCCGCGCGTATTCCGTGCGCCCTCCGTGTTGACGGGCCGAAAACTCAACCCTGGCTTGAGTTTTCGGCCCGTCAACACGGAGGGGTCGGGAAAGGGTCGCGGCTTTCGCACGGGATGCGCGCGGGCGGCGGACGACGTGGAGCTTGTGGGGGGAGCGGAGGCGGACGGCGGATTGGGGGAGGACGGTGACGGTCGTCATCGCGGTCGCGGTGCCGCGCCAGCTTCGGGCGGTGACCGCGAAGCGCAGGTGGGTCGGGCGCTTGACCCGCGGGACGCGGACCTGGGCGGTGACGGTCCGGCCGCTCGCCCGCCCGCTCGTCGCGGTCAGCCAGCGGACGCCGCGGCCACGGGCGCCGAGCTGGCGCCAGCGATATTCGACCGGGACGCCGCGTGCCGAGGCGCCGAGGCGGGCGCTGAGGACGATCGGCGAGGCGGGCAGGCCGGGCGCCGGGGAGAGGACGCGCGAGGTAGCGCTGCTCGCCCGCAGGCGCAGCGGCCGGCGGACGCGGAAGCGAGCCGTGTCGGAAGCGGAGTAGCGGTGGCCGTGCTGGCGCCAGGTCGCGTCGATCGCGATCGCGGCGGGGCCGGAGCCGTGGGCGCGGAGGCCGAGCTCGATCGGCGCGGTCGAGCCGGCGGCGACCGTCCCCGCCGCCCGGCAGCTCACTACCGCGCCGCGGTGTCCGCAGCGCCAGCCGGGTGCCGTCACCGCCCCCGCCCGGTACTCGCGCGGCACGGTCGCCCGCACCCGCAGGCCCGTCACCGGGGCGGTCGTCTCGATCTGGCGCGCGAGCGAGATCGTCAGGACCCCGCTGCCGCCGGAGCGCAGCCTCAGTTCGCCGTCCGCGCCGATCCCGAGCGCGCCGAGCAGGGCCGCCCGCCGTCCCGGCATCTCGACCGCGCTCGCCTGCCGCGACTCTTCGGTGAAGGCGGCGTGGCGGGAGACGTCACCGAGCGGATCGGGCGCCGCCGCCGCGCGGGCAGCCGACGCCGACCCCGTCGCCAAGAGGGCGAGGAGCAGCAGGAGGAAGGGGATCGTCCGACCGAGAACGCGGGGACGAGCCGTCAACGAAGGGAACCGCCATCACGCATACCGCCGCTTCATCGGCCGCGATGGTCGCGTCCTTGAGCGTCAGTCTCATCATTATTTTGATGCGGTTTTCCTATCCGGTGAATGGCAGCGTCAGGTACACGCTGTTCTCGCTGCCGACGTAGTCGGCGAAGGGCGCACAGGGAACGAAGCCGGCGCTTTCGTAGAGCGACCGGGCCGGGCGAAGGCATCCATCGCGCCGGTCTCGAGGCTGACCCGCCGGTAGCCGCGCCCCCGCGCCTCGGCCAGCAGGCGCGTCAGCATCGCTCGCCCGAGTCCCCTCCCCCGCGCCGCGGCGGCGGTGTGCATCCCCTTCAACTCGCCGTGCTCGTCGTCGAGGCGGACCAGCGCGCCGATCGCCAGGACCGCCTCGCCCTCGCGGGCGGCGAAGAGCGCGACGTCTGGCCCGGCGAACGCCTCCGGTTCGAACGCGTGAGCGTCCTCGGGCGGGCTCACCGCGCGCCCGTACTCCAGCTGGGCCAGGATCAGCGCGCGTACTCCCGACTCGCCGGGGTCGGCCGGCCTGATCTCGGGATATGCCACGCGCGCTAGAGGCGCTTGAAGGCGCGCATCACGCGCTTCACGCTGACCCGCGTCGCCAGCGGCGCTTCACGCCGCTCGGCCCTCGGGTTCACCTGCACGGACGGCGCTCGCACGTCGTCACGGTGCGCAATCGTGGTTCCCATCGATGCGACCACTGAAGTTCGCATGAGCCAAGACTCTCCTATACCCGGCGGGACGGGCATGGCCCTGTGGCCAAACCTCGTATCCGCCACCCGGCCACAGCGTACATCGGCCGCAACCCCGGCGGGGGTATGAAAAGCGCCACCCACGGGCGGAAAGCTGGCGGCCGAAGCTGAACGGGACGCGGCCGTCTCGGTCACGGCCCTGGCAGGCTGTGGCCGTGGCCGAGACGGCCGGGTATGAAACGAGCGGAAGATCTGTGACGTTGCCGCCATCTTCGTCACGTCCTCCATCGGTCAGCGCTTTGCTGTGGAGAGAAACCGTCCCTATGCGACGGTAAAGCTCCACAGCGACAGAAGTGAAACGGACCCCTCACGTCCCGGGCGTCTCGTGGCGGCCACAGCCTGCCCGGGCCGTCACGAGACGCCCGGGACGCAACTCGGACGGGCGCAGCGGCCGTCAAGGACGGCCGGAGCGTCGCTGCTCCCCATATGAGTTCGCAGAAACCCGCGCTATGCGCGGGAAAGTGCGAACGCTCGGGGCTTACTCCGGTTTGTGGATGACCAGGACCGAGCTCTGGAAGTGGGAGATCGTCGCGGAGGCAACGGAGCCGGCGAGGTGGCCGAGGAGGCCGTTGCGCTGGTGGGAGCCGATCACGATCAGGCCGCAGGTGTGATCCTCGGCGACTTGGACGAGGCCCTTCCAGGTCGGCGCCGCCTGGACCGTCAGCGGCTGGGCGCGGAAGCCCGCCTTCTCGGCCAGCTCGGCGCCGTGGGCGGCGGTTTCCTTCGCCGCCGCCTCGACCTCGTTGGCCGCCGCCGAGTGCAGCTCCTTGCCTTTCGGCGGCTTGAAGCCGACGTCGGCGGGCTGCCAGACGCAGACGACGAGCGCCTCACGGTTCGGCGCGAGCTGGAAGCCGGCCTGCTCGATCGCGTAGCCGGCGAGGTCGGAGCCGTCGTAGGCGAAGATCGCCGGGCCCGGCTCCGGGCAGGGCGCGCCGCCCTGCGTGTCGGTGGTCGTTTGCGTGTCAGTTGCCATCACTCAGCTCCCTCGGTCACTGCCTGTCCCTGTCCAGTTCCACTACCCACTCCGGAGCGCACTCGCGCAAGCAGGGGCGGCGACGGATAGGCCGGTCCCTCGCCGCCGAGGAAGCCCTCGAGGTCCGGGGTATTCGGCCGGGCGCCCGAGGCCAGGTAGATGATGACCGGGACGATGCCGCCGAGGATCGCCAGGGCGAAGCCGATCCAGAGCGCGATGCCGACGCCTTCGTTCAGTCCGCCGCTGACGTTCAGGGCGAAGTGGGCGAAGATCGGCGCGATCAGGAAGGCGGCGACCGCGCGCAGGAGCTCGACGATCGCGAAGACCCGCTGCAGGTTCGTCGCCCGCAGGGCGAAGCCGGAGACGAACAGCGCCGGCGCGACGGTGGCGCCGAGGCCGATGCCGGTGATGAACGAGGCGACCAAGGTCATGCCTTCGCTCGACGGCACTTCGATCCGGAAGAGCAGGATCCCGAGGGCGAGGAAGCCCATGCCGACCAGCGGCAGCCAGTGCAGCGCCTTGGTCGAGATCACCTGGCCGAGGATGACCGCGGTCAGGAACGCGCCGCCGAGCTCGGGCAGGTAGAGCAGGCCGAGGTGCAGCGGCGAGTATTCGCTCGCCAGCGACTCCGCGGTCAGCGCCGTCGCCGAGACCGAGGCCGCCGCCGCGAGCAGGGCGAGGACGATGCCGGCGACCGGGATCGAGGAGGTCAGCATGGTGCGGATCGTCAGCAGCGGGTTCTTCGCCGTCGCCTGGTAGACGATCAAGATCACGATCACGACGAGGCCGCCGATCAGCGGGACGATCGCGATCGGGTCGAGGAAGGCGTGCGTGGCGAGCATCGAGGAGCCGAAGAAGGCGGCGACGCAGCCGACCGCGGCGAGCCCGATCGCCGGGATGTCGACCGGCGAGGTCGGATCGGCGGGCGGCACGTCCTCGAAGGTGAGGAGGGCGAGCGAGAAGGCGGCGACGGCGATGCCGGCGACGATCCAGAAGAGCGGACGCCAGGCGTCGGCCTGGGCCTGCAGCCCGCCGATCGCGGGGCCGGCGGCGACCGCGCCGAAGATGCACATGCTCATGATCACTGCCGTTGTTTTCAGTTTGGCGATCGGGTAGCCGAGCGCCAGCGGCGGCACCGCGGCGATCAGCAGGAGGCTGGTGCAGAAGCCCTGGACGATGCGGCCGATGTCGAACATGAGGATGCTCTGCGCCGAGGCGGTGACGATGCAGGCGAGCACCAGGAAGACGACGTAGACGAGCATCACGCGGCGCTGTGGCAGAAGCTGCGCGAGCTGGACGGCGAGGACCGTGCCGACCGCGTAGGCGGCGTTGGCGAGGCCGGAGCTGAGCGCCATCGCCTGCGTGCCGGCGCCGATGTCGTGGCCGATGATCGTGGTGAGTGGCTCGAGCGCGGCCGACAGTGCCAGATACGGGATCAGGGCAAGGAGGACCATCGCGGCGACGGCGGGGTAACGGCCTGCGAGGGGGCCCTGGCGCATCGGCGAATCCTTTCGGGAAGAGCGGGAAGTGGACGGGGGTTAAGCGAAGCGGACAACCTTGTCCGCAGGGGGTTATCGATTTCTACCACAAAGCGGAGCCGAACTCCGCTTGTTGCTCACACAAGCGTCCGGAGATCCCCCCGAACGGCCTCAGCCGAACCGGAGTGCTGTGTCCACTTGCTACCTTCTCGCGCATGGGAGCGGCGACCCAGCCACAGCGTCGGAAGGACGCGGACGAGAACCGCAACGCGATCCTCGAGGCAGCGCGGGAGCTCTTCGCCGACTCGACCGACGTCGCGATGTCGACGATCGCCAAGCGCGCCGGGGTCGGCCAGGCGACGCTCTACCGCAACTTCCCCAACCGCAGCGCGCTGGCGGCGGAGATCATCGACGAGCACTTCGAGCGGATCTCGGCCCTGGCGGCGGAGCACGAGGGCGACCCCGACGCCTTCTTCGTCATCCTGCGGAGCCTGATCGACGGCCTCGTCTCGTTGTACGCGCTGGCGGTGCTGGCGCGCAGCGACGCCGAGACCGACTCGCACCTCCAGCGCGCCCGCCGGCGACTGCGGGAACTGCTCAAGGGCCCACTCAGCGACGCCAAGGGGGCCGGCCTGGTCCGCCGCGACCTCGCCGCCGAGGACGTTCTCCTGATCATGGCGATGGGACGCGGCGCGATGGAGGGCCTCCCCGACGCGGCGGCCCGTTCCGCCGTCGCCCACCGCGTGCTGGCGCTGCTGCTGAACGGCGTCGAAGCGCCGCGCCCGGCCTAGCGGCGCGCGGCCTCGGCCTAGCCGCGGGGGATCGGGCCCGCGAGGAGCAGCAGCGGCTCGATCTTCAGTTTGTCGGCGATCTTCTCGACCGAGCGCAGGGTCAGGTTGCGCTCGCCGCGCTCGATTCCGGCCATGTAGGTCCGGTGGAAGCCGAGGCGCTCGGCGAACGCCTCCTGGCTCAGCTCTTCCGCTTCCCTGAAGTTGCGGAGATTCCGGCCCAGCGCGTTCTGCAGTTCCCCCTCCATTCCGAGGCGAGACGCTGCTGCATTGCTACTGATGTGTCTACAGACCTATGAGTATCAGTGACTTTTGAACCGGTGCCAAGCCGATTGCGGCCCGGCGTTCCTACCGCGGCGCCATCCGCAGGGCGCCGTCGAGGCGGATCGTCTCGCCGTTGATCATCGTGTTGAGGACGATGTGCTCGACCAGCGCCGCGTACTCGGCGGGGTCGCCGAGGCGGGCCGGATAGGGGACCGACGCTCCCAGCGATTCGCGCGCGGCGGCGGGCAGGCCGGCGAGCATCGGCGTGTCGAAGAGGCCCGGGGCGATCGAGACGACGCGCACGGCGCGGTCGGCGAGCTCCCGCGCGACCGGCAGGGTCAGTCCGGCGACGCCGGCCTTCGAGGCGGCGTAGGCGACCTGGCCGATCTGGCCCTCGAAGGCGGCGATCGAGGCGGTGGCGACGCAGACCCCGCGGTCGCCGTCGGCGACCGGCTCGGTGGCGACCATCGCGGCGGCGGCGCAGCGCAGCACGTTGATCGTCCCCAGGAGGTTGACCGCGAGAACCTTGGCGAAGTCCTCGAGCGGCGTCGGTTTCCCCTTGCGCACCAGTTTGGTCGGGGTGCCGATCCCGGCGCAGTCGACGGCGATGCGGAGGTCGCCGAGCTCGGTCGCGGCGGCGATCGCGTCCTCGACCGAGCCGTCGTCGGTGACGTCGCAGGCGACCCAGGCGCCGCCGATCTCGTCGGCGATCGCCGCGGCGCGCTCCGCCGCCAGGTCTGCGACCAGCACCTTCGCCCCGCCCGCCGCGAGCTTGCGCGCCGTCGCCTCCCCCAGCCCCGAGGCACCGCCGAACACCGCGGCGACCGAACCGTCGATCTGCATCTCGTCCCTTCCCTTCCGTGTCAGCCCGAGCGGGCGAGGTGCCTGGCGATCACCAGGCGCTGGATCTGGTTGGTCCCCTCGAAGATCTGCATCACCTTCGCCTCGCGCATGTGGCGCTCGACCGGGAACTCCTTCGTGTAGCCGAAGCCTCCCAGGACCTGGACCGCGTCGGTCGTCACCTTCATCGCCGCGTCGGTGGCGACGAGCTTGGCGATCGACGCCTGGCGGGCGAAGGGCAGGCCGCGGTCGCGTCGGCGCGCCGCTTCGAGCGTCACCGCGCGGGCCGACTCGACCGCGGCGGCCATGTCGGCGAGCAGGAAGCCGAGGCCCTGGTGGTCGATGATCGGCTGCCCGAACGTTTCGCGCTCCTTGGCGTAGGCGACGGCGGCGTCGAGCGAGCCCTGGGCGAGGCCGGTGGCGACGGCGGCGATCCCGAGCCGGCCCGAGTCGAGCGCCTGCAGGGCGATCGGCAGGCCCTGGCCCTCGGCGCCGACGAGGCGCTCGGGCTCGAGGGCGACGCCGTCGAAGTCGAGCGTCGCGGTGGTCGAGCCGGTCAGGCCCATCTTGCGCTCGGGGGCCGCGACGGTGAGGCCGTCGGCGCGGCCCGGGGCGAGGAAGCACGAGACGCCGCCCGAGCGGTCCTCGGAGGTGCGGGCGAAGAGCGTGTAGAAGTCGGCCTCGCCGCCGTGGGTGACCCAGGCCTTCGAGCCGCTGACCCGGTAGCCGTCGTCGGCGGGGACCGCGCGCGTGCGCATCGCGCCGGGGTCGGATCCCGCCTCGGCCTCCGAGAGCGCGTAGCCGCCGAGCAGGTCGCCGGCGAGCATCTCCCCCAGCCACCGCTCCTGCTGCGCGGCCGAACCGAAGGTGGCGAGCGGATAGCAGGACATGACGTGGACCGAGAGGCCGACGCCGACCGAGGCCCAGACCGCGGCGATCTCCTCGAGCGCCTGCAGGTAGACCTCATAAGGCTGCCCCGCCCCACCGACCTCCTCCGGGTACGGCATCCCGAGGAACCCGAGCTCCCCGAGGGTGCGAAACACGTCACGCGGAAACGCCGCGTCTTCCTCCGCCGCCGCGACCCGCGGCGCCAGCTGCTCCCGCGCGACCGCCCGCGCGAGCCCGACGATCTCTTCGGCCTCGGCCGTCGGCAAGTTCCGCTCAGCAGGCATCGCCGACGACCCTAACCGAGCGCACCCCGATGTTGACGGGCCGAAAACTCAAGACATAGTTGAGT
>DAIQOT010000194.1:0-7559 GCA_036787695.1 Solirubrobacterales bacterium
CGTTGCGCGAGGTGAAGACCCGGTGGTACTCGGCGCCGCTCGCCCGCGCCAGCGGGCCGGCGAAGCGCGGCGGGCACTCCTGCAGCATCGCGATGTCCCAGGCGGCGGAGGCGAGCAGCGTCCCGAACTCCGGGGTCAGGTCGCGGTTGACCTGGACGTGGGTCGCGTTCGACTCGTCGAGGCGCAGGAGGCGGGAGCGCCAGCTGCGCAGCTCGGGGTCGGGTGGGAAGTCACGCCCGTGGAAGATGTTCCAGCAGAGGACCGTGATCTCCATGCCCGTAGTATCGAGCGCCGTGAAGCGGGACTTTCTCACCGGCGAAGAGCTCGGCGCGTTCGAGCTCGAGCGGCTGCTCGATCGGGCGGCCGATCTGAAAGCGGGCCACGACCACCGGCGCAGCGGCGGACGGCTCGGCGCGGAGAGCCTCGCCGGGCGCAGCGTCGGCCTCGTCTTCGAGCGCCCCTCGACCCGCACCCGGATCTCCTTCGACGTCGGCGTGCACGAGCTCGGCGCCCACCCGGTCGTCCTGCGCGGTGACGAAATGCAGCTCTCGCGCGGCGAGTCGGTCGCCGACACGGCGCGGATCCTCTCGCGGATGCTCGACGCGGTCGTGATCCGCTCCGGGTCCCACGCCCGGGTGGTCGAGCTGGCCGCGGCCGCCGACGTCCCGGTCGTCAACGCGCTGACCCCGCTCCACCATCCGTGCCAGGCGATCGCCGATCTGCTGACGATGAGGGAGCGTTTCGGCGATCTCGCCGGCCTCCGCCTCGCCTACGTCGGCGACGGCAACAACGTCGCCCGCTCGCTGGCGGTGCTGGGTGAGCTGGCCGGGGTCGAAGTCGTCGTCGCGGCGCCTGCCGACTACCAGCTGGAGGAGGCGCACGGGGTGAAGCTGACCGGCGACCCGCGCGCCGCGGCCGCCGACGCCGACGTCCTCTACACCGACGTCTGGGTCAGCATGGGCGACGAAGACGAGGAGCGGCGGCGCAAGGACCTGGCCCCGTTCCGGCTCGACGGCGACCTCGTCGCGGCGGCCAAGGACACCGCGATCGTCATGCACTGCCTGCCGGCGCACCCCGGCGACGAGATCACCGCCGACGCCCTCTACGGCCCGCAGTCGGCGGTCTGGGACCAGGCCGAGAATCGCCTGCACGCCCAGAAGGCGCTGCTGGAGATGCTGCTCGCGGACTAGCCCCTCGCCGGCTGCGTCGACTCGGCGGGCTCCAATGCATAGTCGATGCCGAGCCGTTTGGCTTGCTCGGGGCCGACGCGCTTAGCCAACTCCGCGTCGCTCACGAGGCGGATCTCCAGGTTGGGATCGAAGATAACCTCGACCGGTTCCATTTCGTCGAGGTACTCGTCGAAATCGCCGGGTTGCGGGTCGGGGTCCGTCCAGGGATCTCTCTTTTTCATCTCTTCTTTCACTTCAAGCAACCACCTTACGCTCGCGAGGGCTGGCCGTCCAACCCGTGACAATTACCCATGAAATGGGGTCGGAAGTGGGTTCGACGACCAGGGTAAGGATTCGGCCCCCGTCGGTTCGACCGATCAGCAGCGAGCGGTGTTCATCGCCCTTCGGCGCTCGCGGATTGGGCTCCAGTTGGTGACGGTTGTGCGGCAGTTGCCTCGCTTCCTCGACGGAGATCCCGCGCGCGCCGAGCTTCATCCGTGCGACGTCGGAGGCATCGAGGTGGGAGACCCTGATCGGCATGACCGAGACCTCCAAGGGCCCGGGGCTCCGGAGTTCTCCCCCCGCTGCCCGCAGGGGTGCCGCTAATTCCGGCGCCTGCCTCCCGCGGCGCTACCTGAGAAGGTACGCCGATGTACCCGGAGCTCCACCTCGGGCCGGTCACGCTGCAGACCTTCGGCATCTGCTTCGCGCTCGCCTTCATCGGCGCCGGCGCGCTGGTGTGGAAGCGCTTCGTCGAGCTCGGCAAGCCGGCCGAGTGGGGCTACGAGATGGGCTTCGCGGCGCTCGTCGGCGGGCTGGTCGGCTCGCGGGTCTATTACCTGGTGCAGAACTACTCGGAAGTGAAGGGCGACCTGCTCGGCCACCTGTTCAGCGGCTCGGGGCTGGTCTGGTACGGAGGGGCGATCGGCGGCGCGCTGGCGGTGCTCGGTTGGGCCTACTGGCGCGGCTTCCTCAACCTGACGCTGCTCGACGTCGCCGCCCCGGCGCTGGCGCTCGGCTACGCGATCGGGCGGATCGGCTGCCAGATGTCGGGGGACGGCGACTACGGCAAGCCCTGGAACGGCCCTTGGGCGATGGCCTATCCCAACGGAACCGTGCCGACCAAGGTGACGGTCCAACCGACGCCGATCTACGAGACGCTGGCGATGGGCTTCGGCGCCTGGCTCCTCTGGCACCTGCGCGACCGCGTGCGGGCCGGCTGCCTCTTCGCGCTCTACCTCCTCTACGCCGGGACGGAGCGCTTCCTGGTCGAGTTTCTGCGCCGAAACACGCGCGATTCGCTGGGACTCACCGCCGCCCAGCTGGAGTCCCTGCTGATGGTGATCATCGGGGGAATCTGGATCGCTATCGTGGTGCAGCGCCACGGTGGCATCGGTCGTCCCACGGCGAGCGAGCCCGGCGATGCCCTGCAGCCCGCTCACTGAGCGGAAATCGGTACCATGGGGCATACGCAAGAGTTTTGGAGCGGTTAACCACGAGAGAGGAACTGGCGGGATGTCGCCTGTAGAGACTGAGCAGCAGGACGGACCTTCGGCGCGCACTGTGAGCGCGCTGGTCGACGATGCGACGGAGCGGCTGGCCGCGGCGGGGATCGATACCCCGCGCGAGGACGCCGAAGCGATCGTGGCGGATGTGCTCGGGCTGAAACGCGAGGACCTCTCCGACGACGCCGTCATCTCCGACGAGGCCGCCGCCGACATCGAGGCGAAGGTGAAGGTCCGGCTCGAACGCCAGCCGCTCGCCTACGTGCTCGGCAAGGCGCCGTTCCGCAACCTCGACATCGCCGTCGACTCGCGGGTGCTGTGGCCGCGCCGGGAGACCGAGCTGCTGGTCGAGGTGGGGACGACCCTGCCCGAGGGCGCCCGCGTCCACGAGGTCGGCACCGGCTCCGGCGCGATCGCGCTGGCGCTGATGTCGGAGCGTCCCGACCTGGTCATCACCGCCTCGGACCTCTCCGAGGAGGCGGTCGAAGCGGCGCGTGAGAACGCCGAGCGACTGGGCCTCGACCTCGACGTGCGGGTCGCCAAAGGGCTGCCCGACGACATCGGTGACGTCGACCTGGTGATCGCCAACCTGCCGTACATCTCAGACGAGACGATCGACCAGCGCTCGCCGGAGATCCACGCCGAGCCGCTGATCGCGATCACCGCCGACTGCGGTGCCGATGGCCTCGGTGTGATCCGCGGGCTGATCGCGGAAACCCCGTCGGGGACGCGGATGGCGCTCGAGCACGACACCCACCACGGCCCGGCGATGCAGGAACTGCTGAACGAGGCGGAAACCCTGCGCGACTACGAGGGCAACGAGCGGGTCAGCACCGGCCTGGCGCCGTGACGGACGAGCCGTCGGGGCAGGACGCGGCGGCTGAGACGGCCGCCGGAGAGGGCGCGTCCGGGGGAGACGCGGGCGCCTCGAACGAGGAGCGCGTCGCGAGCGGCGATCGCTCCGCCGATACCTCGGGCGCGAGCGAGGCAAAACGCCGCGCCAAGGTGGAGCGGCTGCGCGAGGAAGGGATCGATCCCTACCCGCACAGCTTCCTGCCGCGCGACCACGCCGCCGACATCATCGCCGCGCACGATCCGGCGGCGCTCGGCGAGGGTGAGTATCCGGAGTTCCGCTACCGGCTGATGGGCCGGGTCACCGGCAAGCGCGGCCACGGCAAACTCGTCTTCCTCGACATCCGCGACGTCAGCGGCACGATCCAGGCGGTCGCCAAACGCGACAAGCTCGGCGAGGAGGCCTTCGAGCGGATCGAAGCGCTCGACCTGGCCGACATCGTCGGCATCGAGGGCGTCCTCTACGTGACGAAACGCGGCGAACTCGCGGTCGCGGTCGAGACCTGCACGCTGCTGGCGCCGGCGCTGAAAGACCCGCCGGACCTCTTCCACGGGATCAAAGACCCGGAGGTGCGCTACCGGCAGCGCGAGTTGGATCTGATCGCCAACGAAGAGTCACGAAACATCTTCAAGAAGCGCTCCGAGCTGACCTACGCGATCCGCGAGTACATGCACGGACACGGCTGGACCGAGCTCGAAACGCCGATCCTCCAGCGGCTGACCGGCGGCGCCGCGGCGCGCCCGTTCGTCACCCACCACAACGCGCTCGACCGCGACCTCTTCCTGCGCACGGCGACCGAGCTCTACCTGAAGCGGGCGATCGTCGGCGGCTTCGAGGACGTCTACGAGTTCGGCAAGATGTTCCGCAACGAGGGGATGTCACCGAACCACAACCCCGAGTTCACGATGCTCGAGATGTTCGTCGGCGGGGCCGACTGGATCGGCGTGATGGAGTTCCAGGAGAACCTCGTCTCGACCGTGGTCGAGAAGGTGATGGGCACGACAGTGGTCGAGCGCGACGGAGTCGAGATCGACTTCAAGACGCCTTGGCCGCGGGTCATCCTGCGCGACGAGATCCTCAAGGAGGCCGGCATCGACATCTACGAGGCGAGCCGCGACGAGCTGGCCGAGGTGGTCGGCTCCGACGCCTCCCCCGATGACGACTGGGCCGGGCTCGTCGACACGCTGCAGGGCAAGGTGGTCGAGCCGAAGCTGATCCAGCCGACCTTCATCACCGTGCTGCCGATCGACATCTGGCCGCTGGTCAAGAAGCACCCGGCCGACCCGAAGGTGTGCGAGGCGTTCGACGGGATCGTCGCCGGCCTCGAGATCCTCGGCGGCGGGACCGACATCAACGACCCGGTCGAACAGCGCGAACGGTTCGCCGGTCAGCGCGCCCGCCAGGAGACCGGGGCGGAGGAGGACCCGCACCCGACCGACCTCGAGTTCGTGCGGGCGCTGGAATACGGCATGCCCCCGGCGAGCGGCGTCGGCCTCGGAATCGACCGCCTGCTGATGATCATGACCGGGGCGAAAACTCTCCGCGACGTCATTATTTATCCGGCCATGAGGGAGCTCCCCGGCGAGCAGTAGCCCCGATGTTGATGGGCCGAAAACTCCAGTAGGGCTTTAGTTTTCGGCCCGTCGAAAGACGCGGCTGGCGGAAGTCAGACCGACTTCAGTAGGCCGCCGTCGATCGGGATGGCGACGCCGGTGATGTAGGCGGCGCGGCCGGAGGCGAGGAACGCCACCAGGTCGCCGAACTCTTCCGGGAGGCCGAGCCGGCCCGCTGGGACGGTCTCGCGCGCTGAGCGTTCCGCGTTCTCCAGGGACCCCTCGTTTTCGACGAGCCGGTCGGTGGCGAATTTGCCGGTGACGACGGTGTTCACGGTGACCCCGTCGGCGGCCACCTCGCGCGAGAGCGTCTTCAGGAATCCGACCGCCGCCTGGCGGACCGAGTTGGAGATCGCAAGCGTCGGGATCGGCTCGACCGTCGAGCTCGAGCCGACGTTGACGATCCGCCCCCAGCCGCGCTCCCGCATCCCCGGCAGCACCGCTTCGACGAGCACCCGCACCCCGAGCACCAGCGAACGGTAGGCGGTTTCCCACTCCTCGATCGAGTTGTCGAGCGGCCCGCCTTTCGGTGGCCCGCCGGTGTTGGCGACGAGGATGTCGATCGGCCCGAGCTCCGCTTCCACATCGGCGACAAGTTGATTCAGCCCGTCGAGGTCGCCGGCGTCGGCGACGTACGCCGTCACGTGCCCGTGGACCTCTTCGGCCGTCGCGTCGAGCTGCTCACGGCTGCGACTGGCGATCGCCACCTTCGCGCCTTCGCGGGCGAGCGATTCGGCGATGCCGCGCCCGATCCCCTTCGAGGCGCCCATCACCAGGGCGACGCGTCCCTCGATCCCAAGGTCCATAAGAAGGGAGCCTACGGCGCGAGCCGCTCGAGCACCTCGCCGTCGGCGGCGACGGCGAGGACCGTGGGGACGACGGCGATCCCGTACTTGCGAGCGAGGTCCGGGCGCTCCCGCACGTCGACCTTCACCAGCGGCTCCGGCTCCCCCGACAGCCGCCGCTCCCACTCCTGGCATTCGGAGCAGAGCGGGTGGGTGAACTCGACGAAGATCTTCTCGGCCACCGAGTCGCCGGGGAGGTCGGCCGTGTCGATCCGGTCGTGGTGCCGCGGCGAGATCCCCCGCAGCCGAGCGGAGAGTCGGTAGATCTCGCACCCCGTGCAGAAGTTGGTCACCGCGGCGAGCAGCGCCAGCGCGGCGACGAGCGCCCCGAGCACTGTGCCCACGGTCGGCGATCCCAGCCACCAGGCGAGCGCCGCCGCGCCGAGGAAGGCGGTGCCCATCATGTTGGCGAGGCGCGGCGGGCGGGAGTCCTCGAGCTCGCCCTCGCCGAGGCGCGGCTGGATCAGCTCGTAGTAGGCGAGGCAGGTGAGGCAGAAGCGGCGGCCGAGGGTCAGCCCGAGGAAGAGCTGCAGCCCCATCAGCGCCCAGAGGACCGGCCAGCCGAGCAGGACGCCGGCGAGCGCGACGATCCCGACGACGGCCTGGTTGAAGCGCGGCGCGCGGGCGTCGATGACGGCGGTTTCGCGCCAGGGATCGGCGGTGCGCGGGCGGCGCGTTCGCGGGGCTGAGGCGACCGTGGACATCTTTCTTGAGCCTAGCGCTCGGGAATCGGCAGCTCGACCTCCTGGTCGAGGCGGAGCGCCGTGGCGAAGGTCGCGTCGTGGGTGGCGACGACGAGGGCGCCCGGCCAGTCGACGAGCGCCGCCTCGAGGACTTCGAGCGACTCGACATCGAGGTGGTTGGTCGGCTCGTCGAGGAGCAGGCAGGTCGCCTCGCGGTGGGCGACGAGCGCCAGTTCGGTGCGGGTGCGCTCGCCGGGGGAGAGGGTCGAGGCGGGCCGCTCGACCTGCTCGGCGGTGAGCCCGAAGGCGGCCAGCGCGGTGCGGGCGTCGGTCTCGACGAGGCCGGTCGCGGTGCGGAGGCAGGCGGTCGCCGAGTGCTCGCCGCTGATCGCCGAGCGGTCCTGGCCGAGGGTGGCGATGACCGCTCCGGGCGCGACGCGTCGCCGGCCCGCGGTCAGGTCCAGCGTTCCCTCCAGCGCCCCGAGCACCGTCGACTTGCCGGACCCGTTCGGGCCGGCGAGGCGGAGGCGGTCGCCGTATTCGACCGCGAGGTCGAGCGGGCCGAGGCGCCAGTCGCCGCGACGCACCTCGGCCCCTTCGAGGGTGACGGCGGCGCCGCCGCGGCGCTGGGCCGCGCTCAGCTCGAGCGCCAGCGTCGGCGGCTCGATCGGCCGGTCCGAATGGTCTATTCGCGCCCCGAATCGATAATGACCACGACCAAGCGCCATCCCGCCCGCATCCACGCGAAAATCGGCGTGACGCGCGACGGGCGGCTGACGGCGATGGATTTCTCGGCGGATTTCAACACCGGCGCCTATGCCTCCTGGGGCCCGACTGTCGCCAATCGCGTGCCGGTGCATGCCTCGGGACCCTATCGCATGCCGCACTATC
>DAIQOT010000195.1:0-7541 GCA_036787695.1 Solirubrobacterales bacterium
GGCCCGGTGAACCCGGGGCTCGATGACCACGACGAGACCTTCGCCCGCCTCGCCCAGAACTTCCGCGTCACCTTCCCCCAGCTCGAGAGCCTGCGGTTCACCCACCGCTGGGGCGGCGCGATCGACACCTGCAGCCGCTTCTCGGTCTTCTTCGGGACGACGCTCGGCGGGCGCGTCGCCTACGCCGCCGGGTACACCGGGCTCGGCGTCGTCTCGACCCGCTTCGGGGCGCGGGTGGCGCTCGACCTGGTCGACGGGCGCGAGACCGAGGCGACCCGCAGTCGCTACGTACGCCGCAAGCCGCTGCCGTTCCCGCCCGAGCCGCTGCGCAGCGGCGTGATCCAGCTGACCCGCAACCGCCTCGCCGCCGCCGACGGCCGCGAGGGCCGCCGCGGGGTCTGGCTCGCTCTGCTCGATCGCCTCGGCCTCGGCTTCGACAGCTGAGGAAGGGACTCAGGTCCCCTGACGGGCGGGCTTTCGCGGGATAGGGTGCGCGGATGCGCCTTCTCCGCCCGCTCGCCGCCGCCCTTGCCCTCCTCTGCCTCGGACTCGCGCTCAGCGCCGGCGTCGCCTCGGCGAAATCGACCGACGCCGAAGTCCAGAAGGGCCTCGAAGGCCTGGTCGCCTCCCCGGGCGGGCCTCCCGGGGCGATCGCGACGCTCTACCGCGACGGCAAACTGACCACGCTCAGCGCCGGCCGCTCGGACATCAAGAAGGCGGCCAAGCCGCGCGCCACCGACCACATGCGAATCGCCTCGGTCGCCAAGGCGTTCAGCGGCGCCGTCGCGCTCAACCTCGTCCAGGCGGGGAAGCTCGAAGTCGACAGCACGGTCGGCGAAGTGCTGACGACGATGCCGAAAGCGTGGAGCGCGGTGACCCTCGGCGAGTTGCTGGACCACACCAGCGGCCTCCCGGACTACACGAAATCCGACGGCTTCATCAAGCAGGCGACTACCGATCCGCGCGGCTTCGTGTCGCCGACCAAGGTCATCAGCTGGGTGCGCAACTCGCCCGTCAACTTCAAGCCGGGGACGAAGTACGAGTACTCGAACACCGACAACATCGTCGTCGGGCTGATGGTCGAAGCGGTGACCAGCGACAGCTACTCGAACGAGCTGCAGAAGATCGTCTTCGGCCCGACCGGCCTGACCCAGACCGAACTCGCGACCAAGGTCAAGATGCCGACTCCCTTCATCCACGGCTACGGATTCGACGACGAAGGCGAAGCCGTCGACCAATCCGAATTCCTCAGCCCCTCAGGCGCGTGGGCCTCGGGCGGGATCGTCTCGACCCCGCAGAACCTGAACGCCTTCATCCGCGCCGACCTCGGCCTCAAGTTCTTCGACCGCGCCGAGCAGGAACAGCAGATGAAGTGGTGGGTCGGCGGCGAATCGAGCCCTCCCGGCCCCGGCAAGAACTCAGCGGGCCTCGCCCTCTTCCGCTACCAGACCAAGTGCGGCACGGTCTACGGCCACACCGGCAACTTCCCCGGCTACACCCAGTTCGCCGCCGCCACCGCCGACGGCTCCCGCGGAATCACGATGTCCCTGAACATCCCCGCCCCCACCGGCAAGCTGCTCGCCCAGCTCCGCCGCGTCCAGACGACCGCGGTCTGCGACCTGCTCGGCAAATAGCGCCGAGCGGGCCCTAGTGGGGTCCGTAGGTGCGCATCACGCCTAGTTCGGGCTGATTGAAGACTTCTTCGGGGTCGTACTCGCTGTTGCCGGGGCCGAAGTTGTCGATGTCGAGGTTGCCCTCCTTCGCCAGGTCTTCGACCGCCGCGGCGCTCATCTGGAAGGTGACGGTGCCGTGTGCCGTTTCGCCGGGGGCGATCGGGGTCGGGCGGCTGAGGAAGGAGTGGGGTTCGTAGCCTCGCTCGACCGTGGTGTCCTCGCCCCAGGTGTCAGGTATGGCGAGCTGGGATTCGCCGACCGACTGCGGCGAATCGGTGTGGTTCGTGATCGCGAGGTCGAAGGTCACGAACTCGTGCCCGTCCCCGGCAAGCTTCGTCCCTTCGGGACCCGACATCGTGGTCCCCTCGCGCATCCCTTCGAGCCGGGCGTCGAGCGTTTCGAGCTTGAGGAGATGGCCCTTGTCGACGACCACTGTCGTCGTATTCCCGACACGGCAGAAGCCCTCGACCATCTGTTCCGGGTCGATGCCCTTCGCGGCGCAGTTGTCGAAGGTATCCGGCCGGCTCGGTTCGCGACTGAACACGTAGAGCATCCCGACCACCGCGAGGGCCGTAGCCCAAAGGATCACTTTGGTCCTCGGGCGCATACCGATCCCGCTGCCTATCCCCCTGAACACTCGGTCCCCCTACCCATTTGGGGCAAGGGGCATCGAGCGATCAGGGCGGGCGAACCACATGGCTCGCCCGCCCGAGCGGCTACGAGGTGATCACCTGCCCGATCGTCGATTCGCTCGTGCCGTAGTCCGCGTTGCCCGAGTAGGTGGCGGTGATTTTGTGTTCTCCGATCGAGAGCGATTTCAGCGGATAGGTGGCGGACCCCGAGGAGAGCGGGATGATCGCCAGCACCGTTTCGCCTTCGCGGAAGGTGACCGTGCCTGCGGGAGTTCCGCCGCCAGGCGCGATCGTTTTCACCGTCGCTTTCAGCGTTCCGGTGGACCCGTGGGGAGCCGGATTTTTCGAGCTCGTCAGGGTTAGTTCCGTGCTCGCGACGACGATTGCCTGGGCGATCCCGCCGGAACTCGATTCGTAGTCGGCTTCGCCGCTGTACGTGGCGGTGATTTCGTGTTCGCCCGGCGCCATCGTTTTCAGCGCGTATTTGGCGGTGCCCGCGGAGAGCGGCACCGACGCCAGCACGGTTTCGCCTTCGCGGAAGGTGACCGTGCCGGACGGCGTGCCGCCGCCCGGCGTGACCGCTTTCACGGTCGCTTTGAGCGTCGCGGAGGAGCCGAACGGAGCGGGGTTCAGCGTGCTGATCAGGGCGAGTTCGGTGCTCGATTTCACCACCGCCTGTTTGACCGGCGCGGCTTCGCTCGCTTTGTCATTGGCGTCGCCGCTGTAGGCGGCGGTGATCGCGTGTTCGCCCGGCGCCAGTGATTTCAATGACAGGCTGGCGTTGCCGCCGCTCAGCTGCACGGTGCCAAGGACCGTTTCACCTTCACGGAAGGTGACCGTCCCGGCTGGCGTGCCCGCCCCCGGAGCGACCGCGGCGACGTGCGCTTTCAGGGTTCCGCTCGAGCCGAACGGAGCCGGGTTGAGGCTGCTGGTCAGGGTCACTTCGGTCGTCGCCTTCGCGACCACCTGAGTCAGTGACGACGAGACGGCGGTCCCGTAGTGCGAGTCGCCGCTGTATTCGGCGACGACGGGATGCCCGCCCGCCCCGAGGGTCGTCGTGCTCAACGTCGCTTTGCCTTTGCTGAGGTTGGCGACCCCGAGCGTCGTCGTCCCCTCGCGGAAGGTCACGGTCCCGAGCGGCGTCGATCCACCTTTGACCGCCGGTTCGACGATCGAGGTAAACGTGACTTTCTGCCCGTGAACCGAGGGATTCGGCGAGCTGCTCAACGACACCGCCGCTGATGGCGTGTAGGCGTAGTTGACTTCTCCGCTGATCCCACCCGGCGTCGTCACGGCAACGCCGACATTCCCGGTTCCAGGCGGCGCGTACGCGGTGATCGATTCCGGCGATTCGTAGACGAATTCGGCGAGGTGTTCGCCGAAGTGGACGGCGGTCACGCCACCGAATCCCGAGCCGACCAGGTGAACCGGCGTGCCCCCGGATTCCGGACCGGAGCTCGGCGAGATTCCGTCCACCACCGGCGGTGGGGTCGGTTTCAGCACCGTCACCTCATAGGGCATGCCGCGTTCGTTCAGCTGTTCGGGGCCGAGCACCACTTCGTGCCCGGCGCTGTCGGAGAGATGGAGTTCCGCGAACCACTCGCCCGGTTCACTGCCCTGCGGGAACGCCGCCACTCCGTTGTAGGCGCCGCTGAATTCAGTTCCTGCCTCGAGTTCGAGGGGCGCGACGATGGTCGATTCACCGCTCGGCGAGCGGAAGCTGGCGTAACCACTGGCGAATCCTGCTTCAGCGTCGATATGCGCGAAGACCCCGACCCCGACTTCCGTTTCGGAGGTGTCGATTTCCGACGGCGAGAACAGCAGTTCGTTGGCTTCGAGAATTGGCTCTTCGGCGCCATCGACCACGAACACGGACGAGGGCAACCCTCGTTCGTCCAACCCTTCGGGCCCGATCCGGCTTTCGTGGCCGGCGTGGTCACCGAGCCAGACTTCAGCCCTCCATTTCCCGGCTTCGGCCCCCTGCGGGAAGAGCACTTTGGCTTCATATTCGCCATCGAATTCAGTCCCCGAGAGGCGTTCGAAGTACTCCATCTGCTGCCCTTCGCCAGAAGGCGAACGGAAGACGACGTAGCCCTGTTTAAGACCAGCTTCGGCTTTGATGTGCGCGTCAACCAGCACCGCCGCTTCGTTTTCGGTGACGTTGATTTCGGAGGGTTCGAACGAGATTTCCGAGAGCTGCGGCGGCGCGCTTTCGACCGGTTCTTCTTCAAATTCGCGCTCGCGCACCTCGAACGAGTACGGCAGGCCGGCTTCTTTGAGCTGCTGGACCCCGAGTTCGCCGCGGTTGCCGGCGGCGTCGCGCAGGTGCACCCAGTCGATCTGCCATTCGCCGGCCTGAGCAAAGCGGGGGATCGTCATCGAGCCGCGGAAGACGCCGTCGCGGGTGGTCCCTTCGATCAAGGTCGGGAAGGCGTAGACCTGCTGACTGGAACCTGGCCTCGAGAAGGCCATGTAGATTTCCGTCGCCCCGGAGAGGTCGTCCTCGAGGTGGGCGGTCACGGTCACTTCGGCGCTCGATTCGGTGACGTCGACTTCTTTGGGTGAGAAGGAGAGGCCGACGATTTCAGGAGGCGTGGTGTCGGGCGTGCTTTCGACCTCGAACGAGTACGGCAGGCCGGCTTCTTTGAGCTGCTGGACCCCGAGTTCGCCGCGGTTGCCGGCGGCGTCGCGCAGGTGCACCCAGTCGATCTGCCATTCGCCGGCCTGAGCAAAGCGGGGGATCGTCATCGAGCCGCGGAAGACGCCGTCGCGGGTGGTCCCTTCGATCAAGGTCGGGAAGGCGTAGACCTGCTGACTGGAACCTGGCCTCGAGAAGGCCATGTAGATTTCCGTCGCCCCGGAGAGGTCGTCCTCGAGGTGGGCGGTCACGGTCACTTCGGCGCTCGATTCGGTGACGTCGACTTCTTTGGGTGAGAAGGAGAGGCCGACGATTTCGGGGGGCGTGGTGTCTTCGGATTCGGCCGCGCTCGCTCCACTAGCGGCGATCAAAGAGGCGATGCACAGGACTGCAAGTACGGCCGCCATCAGCTTCTTGAACACAATTTCCCCCTGCTCGAGAGGCGCCCCCGCCGGACGCCGATTCGCGGGCAATATACAGTCAGGAAGCGTCCATTAGTGAACCTTGTTGTTTAAATCGAGACCTTGCCGACGGACGTCACGCGAAACCCTTCCGCTCGCAGAGCAAGGGGCCGCGAACCGCGGGCACCCATAGGGTGGCGCGATGACTGACGACATGTTCCATGACTTCTTCGCCGCCGCGGCGGCAGTCGTCGGCGCGCTGATCGGGCTGCTGTTCGTGGCGATCTCGGTGTCGCAGGGCCGGCTCGCGGAGCAGGGCGGCAGTCAGTCGCACCGGATCCGGGCGTCGGCGGCGCTGACCGTGTTCACGAACGCGCTGACGGTGTCGATGTTCGCGCTGATCCCGGGACTCCACCTGGGGTGGCCGGCGCTGATCACGGCGGTGCTCGGGGAGGTCTTCGTCTTCGCCTCGCTGCTGTCGCTCTGGCGACTGCGGGAGGAGCAGCCCGGGCAATATCGGGAATCGCTCTTCCTGATCGGCATCGCGATCGTCTTCGCCTTCCAACTGGTGGCCGGAATCGAGCTCATCAACCATCCCGAAAGCGTCGGCGACGTCCGCACGCTGGCGATCCTCGTCGTCGTCTGTGCGCTCGGCGGCATCGCCCGCTCCTGGGAGCTGATCGGCGGGCCGCAGATCGGGCTCCGCCGCGAGGTCGTCACCAGCGTCCGCCAGCACTCGCACGAAGACCCCCCGCAAGGCGACGACTAGCGCTCCGACTTCTCCGTGCAGGGGACGGAAAAGTCGGACCGCGAACTAGTCGACGAGGACCGGGCCCGGGGTGAGCACGTCGGGATCGTGGCCGGGACGAACCTCGGCGCCGGCGTCGCGCAGCGCACGGAGCCGTTCGGCGGAGGCGAGTTGCACGTCCAGGTCGTCACCGAAGATCGGCAGACGGTGATCATCGAGACCGGCGGCGAAGTGAGTGACGTCCCCGCCGATCACGAATCGCTCCCCCACCCTCACCGACTGATGGCCCGGAGTGTGGCCGGGGGTGAAGAGGAGTTCGATCGAGCCGTCGCCGGGCAGGTCGTGATCGCCGTCGACGAGGACCACCCGATCCTCGATCCCTTCGTAGTCGCGTGGCAAGAAGAAGTTGCGGGCCACCACATCGGGGTCCTGCCCCGCCTCCCACTCGCGCCGCTGCACGTAGATCGGCAGTGAATCGGGCAACAGGGCGAGGCCGCCGGCGTGATCGAAGTGAAGGTGGGTGAGGATGACCCCGGTGAGCAAATCGAGGTCGACCTGACTCTCCAGTGGCACCTCCTGCTCCAACTGGAAGAAGCCGATCGAGTCGGCGCCCTCGTAGTGGCTCGCGGCGTCGGCGGCGGCATCGGGATTTAGCCCGGTGTCGACGAGGATCCGCTCCTCCCCCACCTCGATCAGGTAGACGGGCACCGGAAACCGGACCTGCCGCTCCATGTCCTCGCCTTTCCGCCAGAACCCAGCAGGCGAGGTGAACGCCCCGCCGTCCAGCATCGTCACCCGCATCGCTCCCATGGCGCGAGCCTAATTCACTCAGGTCTGCTCGTTGCGGTGTGCGTTATGTCCGTAAGGCGAACATTTCGCACACCGCAGGCGCGGCGACGGCGCTACACGCGCTCGAGCAGGGCGACGGGCCAGTCGCCGAAGCGGACGTCGTCGAAGGCGACGCGCTCCCCCAGCGTGAGCGGGGGAGCGTCGCCGACGGCGGCTCCGCTTCCGGCGAGGACGTTGCGCCACTCGCCGGTCGCGTCGGCGGGGAGAGTGAAGGTGGCGTCAGTGACGTCCTCGCGGAGGGCGATGACGGCGAGGATCTCGTGGGCGCCGCGAGTGAAGGCGCAGAGGCGGTCGTCTGCGGGCAGGGGGTTGTAGGCGCCGGCGAAGGGCTCGGGGCGGCTCGCGCGGAGGGCGAGGGCTCGGCGGATTATGTGGAGCTTGATGGTGGTGCGGTCGATGGGGGCGCCGGAGTCGAGGGCGGCAAGCGCGGTGCGGCGGGCGTCGAAGTCGACGGGGCGGCGGTTGTCGGGGTCGACCATCGAGAGGCGCCAGAGCTCGTCGCCCTGGTAGATGTCGGGGACGCCGGGGGTCGTGAGTTTGAGGAGGAGCTGGCCGACGGCGGCGCGCTCGCCGAGCGGGGCGGCGCGCTCGACGAAGGCG
>DAIQOT010000356.1:0-2107 GCA_036787695.1 Solirubrobacterales bacterium
CGCGAAGCGCGTTTTGGAGGGGCCCGCCCGGGCCCGTTTTCATACCGCTTAGATCAAGCCGAGATTCGAGACCGCGTCGCGCTCCTCCTGGAGCTCGAACACGCTTTTCTCGATCCGCTCGCGCGAGAAGTCGGGGACCTCGAGTCCCTCGACGATGGTCCAGTCGCCACCGCTGCACTGGACGGGGTGACCACAGATGATGCCCTCGGCGATCCCGTAGGAACCGTCGGACGGGACGCCCATCGACACCCAGTCACCGTCCGGCGTGCCCAGCACCCAGTCGTGGACGTGGTCGATCGCGGCGTTGGCCGCCGAGGCGGCGCTGGAGGCACCGCGCGCGTCGATGATCTCGGCGCCGCGTTTCGCCACCCGCGGGATGTAGTCGTCGGTGATGAAGGCCTGGTCGTCGACCTGCTCCCAGGCGCTGCCGCCGTCGACCTTGGCGTTCACAAGGTCGGGGTACTGGGTGGTGGAGTGGTTGCCCCACACCGTCATGTTGGTGACCGAGGTGACCGGCTTGCCGAGCTTGTTGGCGAGCTGGATCTTGGCCCGGTTGTGGTCGAGGCGCATCATCGCGGTGAAGCGCTCACGCGGTACGTCGGGCGCGTTCGACATCGCGATCAGGCAGTTGGTGTTGGCCGGGTTACCGACCACCAGCACCTTGATGTCGTCGGCGGCGCCGGCGTTGATCGCCTCGCCCTGCGGCTTGAAGATGCCACCGTTGGCCTCGAGCAGATCGGCGCGCTCCATGCCGGGACCGCGCGGACGGGCGCCGACGAGGAGAGCGATGTTGGTGCCCTCGAAGGCGGCCTTCGGGTCATCGGTGATGTCGATCCGACTGAGCAGCGGGAAGGCGCAGTCGTCGAGCTCCATCGCGGTCCCCTCGGCCGCTTTGATCGCTTGCGGGATCTCCAGCAGGCTCAGCTCGACCGGGGTGTCGGGGCCGAGCATCTGACCGCTGGCGATGCGGAACAGGAGGGCGTAGCCGATCTGGCCGGCGGCGCCCGTAACGGTGACCTTCACGGGGGTGCTCACGAATGTTCTCCTCGGGATAGGTGGTTCGGCGACGGCTAAGCCATCGCCCGCTGCAGGTTGTCGTCGATCGACGCCAGGAACTCCTGCGTGGTCTGGTAGGCCTGGTCGGCGCCGACCAGCAGCGCCAGGTCTTTGGTCATCTTGCCTTCTTCGACCGTCTCGATGCAGACGCGCTCGAGGGTCTCGGCAAATTCGGTGACCGCAGGCGTGTCGTCCATCCGGCCACGGGCCGAGAGGCCGCGCGTCCAGGCGAAGATCGAGGCGACCGGGTTGGTCGAGGTCGGGTTGCCCTGCTGGTGCTGACGGTAGTGACGGGTGACGGTGCCGTGCGCGGCCTCCGCCTCGACCGTCTTGCCGTCGGCGGTCATCAGCACGCTGGTCATCAGGCCGAGCGAGCCGAAGCCCTGCGCGACGGTGTCGGACTGGACGTCGCCGTCGTAGTTTTTGCAGGCCCACACGTAACCGCCTTCCCACTTCAGGGCGGCGGCGACCATGTCGTCGATCAGGCGGTGTTCGTAGGTGATCCCGGCGGCTTCGAAGTCCTCTTGGAACTCGTTCTCGTAGATCGCCTGGAAGAGGTCTTTGAAGCGGCCGTCGTAGCGCTTCAGGATCGTGTTCTTGGTCGACATGTAGACCGGGAATTTGCGGTCGAGGCCGTAGCGCAGCGAGGCGCGGGCGAAGTCCCGGATCGACTCGTCGAGGTTGTACATCGACATCGCGATGCCGCCGCCGGGGAAGTCGTAGACGTCGAGCTCGACCGGCTCGGAGCCGTCCTTCGGGGTGAAGGTCATGGTCAGCGTCCCCTCGCCAGGGACCACCAGGTCGGTGGCGCGGTACTGGTCGCCGAAGGCGTGGCGGCCGATCACGATTGGCTTCGTCCAGCCGGGCACCAGGCGCGGCACGTTGGCGATCACGATCGGCTCGCGGAAGATGACCCCGCCGAGGATGTTGCGGATCGTCCCGTTCGGCGAGCGGTACATCTCCTTCAGGCCGAACTCCTCGACCCGCGCCTCGTCGGGCGTGATCGTCGCGCACTTGACGCCGACGCCGTACTTCTTGATCGCCTCGGCGG
>DAIQOT010000196.1:0-7481 GCA_036787695.1 Solirubrobacterales bacterium
AGCGGCTGGTAGAGACGGCCCGGTTTGACGTCGAAACGGGCGAGCAGCGGCGCCAGCGCGCCCTCGATCGCGTCCGGCGTGAAGGGCTCGAGCGCGCCCAGCACCTCGGCGGCGGCGTCGAGCATCTCCCCCGTCCCCTCTTTCATCACCTTGGCCCAGGCCTTCTCGTCGTCGACCGGAGGCTCGTAGAGGAAGCGGATCAGCGGCCAGACCTCCTCCAGCGTCTGCGCTTTGTCCTGGGTGATCGCGCAGGCTTCGCGGAGGCGCTCGTCGGGCTCGCGGTGAAGGTGACGGGCCACCGCCACGGTGTATTCGTCGAGCGGCATCTCGCGCATGAAGCGGCCGTTCAGCCAGCGCAGCTTCTTCTCGTCGAAGATCGCCGCCGACCTGCCGACGTCGGCGACCTCGAAGCGGCGGATCAGCTCCTCGGTCGACATCAGCGTCGTGTCGTCGTCGGTGCCCCAGCCGAGCAGCGCCAGGTAGTTGCGGACCGCGGCGGGCAGGTAGCCGGCGTCGCGCAGCTCCTGCACCGAGGCGGCGCCGTGGCGCTTGGAGAGCTTCTTGCCGTCGGAGCCGTGGAGCAGCGGCAGGTGGGCGTAGCGGGGCGGCACGTGGTCGAGCGCCTTGAGGACGAGCAGCTGCTTCGGCGTGTTGGAGAGGTGGTCGTCGCCGCGGACCACTTCGGTGACGCCCATCTCGGCGTCGTCGACGGCGACCGCGAAGTTGTAGAGGACCGAGCCGTCGGCACGGGCGATGACGAAATCGTCGTAGGAGCCGTTGGGGAAGGCGACCGGGCCGTGGATGACGTCCTCGACGATCGTCTCGCCGTCGTCGGGGACGCGCAGGCGGATCGCCGCGCCGGGCTCCTCGGTCGGCGTGCCGCGGTAGCCGCGGCCGGAGCCGTGCTCCTTCTTCCACGCCTCGACGTCTTTGGCGGTGGCGGCGTCGCGGTAGGCGTCGCCGGAGGCCAGCAGCTGCTCGAGGGCGGCGCCGTGGCGGTCGGCGCGACCGGCCTGGGAGATCGGCCCCTCGTCGTAGGTGAGGCCGAGCCACTCCATCGCGTCGAGGATCTGGTCGACGTTCTCGGTGGTCGAGCGCTCGCGGTCGGTGTCCTCGATCCGCAGGATCAGCCGGCCGTCGGGCGCGTGGCGGGCGGCGAGCCAGTTGTAGAGGGCCGTGCGGGCGCCGCCGATGTGGAGGGCGCCGGTCGGCGAGGGGGCGAAGCGGTAACGGTGGGCGGTGTCGGCGTCGGTCATCGGCGGTGATGTTTCCACAGCTAGGTCACCTAGGATGGCGACCATGTTTGTCGGCGCCCACGTCTCCACCGCAGGAGGCCTCGAGAAAGCCGTCGAGCGCGGTCAGGAACGCGGCTGCGAATCGATCCAGATCTTCAACCAGAGCCCGCGCATGTGGCGGCCGACGAAATACGGCGAGGAGGACTTCGCCGCCTTCAAAGAGGCGATGGACGCCTCCAAGGTCGAAGTCGTGATCATCCACGCGATCTACCTGATCAACTGCGCGACGACGGACAAAGACCTGCGCAAAAAGTCCCGCGACACGCTCACCAACGCGCTGCGGATCGGTGACGGGATCGGGGCCAAGGGCGTCGTCCTCCACCCCGGCTCGACCAAAGGCGAAGCGCTCGGGCCGGCGTTGAAACGGGCCGGGAAAGTGATCGCCGCTTCGCTGAAAGAAACCGACAGCTGCAAGTTGCTGCTCGAGCAGACGGCGGGCCACAAAGGCCTGATCGGCCGCAACTTCGACGAGACCGCGGAGCTGATCGAGCTCTCGGGCGGCGGCGATCGGCTCGGCCTCTGCCTCGACTCCTGCCACATGTTCGTGCAGGGTTACGACGTCACCGACGAAGAGCACCTGGCGGCGGTCCTCGACGAAGCCGACGAGAAGATCGGCATCGAGCGCCTCGGCGCGGTCCACGTCAACGACGCCGCCGCCCCGCTCGGCTCCCACCTCGACCGCCACGCCAACATCGGCAAAGGCGAGATGGGCCGCAAAGGCTTGGCCGCCTTCCTCTCCGAGCCCCGCTTTGAGGGCCTCCCCGCCACGATGGAGACCCCCGGCCCGGACAAGAAAGGCACCAGCAAGTCCGAAGTGACCCTCGCCAAGCGCCTCCGCCGCGAAGGCCTCAAACGCCGCGCGAAGTAACCGCGCCCCGGCGCGTTCGCAGAAACCCGCGAATAGCGCGGCAAACTGCGAACGCTCACACAAGCACCTAGAGCGCGTTCGCACTTGGCCACAACATGCGTGGCCAAGTGCGAACTCACCGGACATCCCGGTGCGCGTTCGCGCTTCCCGTAAATATCCCGGAGAACTGCGAACGCACCTGGCGTGGCACCCGCGTTGAGGTGGACCGAGACGTCGCGGGTGTGTGGCTGGCGAGCGCCGGACCAAGCGAGGCAAGGACGCAGGGAGCCCGAATAGCAGAGCTATTTGGGAGACCGAGGACGCAGAATCGCGCCGCGTCCGCCGCCGCCAGGCGCGCGCCCGAGGCGGCTCGGGCCGCCGAAACGCGGGCAGGCGACAAGGGCCGAGCCCCCCAGCTCGACCCTCGCTCTCCCGCCGTAAATTCGGGACTACTGGATGTGGACGCCGGAGATCGCGCGGGCGATGACCAGGCGCTGGATCTCGGAGGTGCCCTCGAAGATGGTGTAGATCTTGGCGTCGCGGTGCATCCGCTCGACCGGGAACTCGCGGGTGTAGCCGTTGCCGCCGAGGATCTGGATCGCCCGCTCGGTCGCCCAGACGGCGACCTCACCGGACTTGAGCTTCGACATCGAGCCCTCGGCGTTCTCGAACCGCTTGCCGGTGCGCCCCATCCAGGCCGCCCGCCAGACGAGCAGCCGGGCCGCGTCGATCTCCATCTTCATGTCGGCGAGAGTGAAGCCGATCGCCTGGTTCTCGATGATCGCGCGGCCGAACTGGCGACGCTCTTTGGCGTACTCGAGGGCGAACTCGTAGGCCGCCCGGGCGATCCCGAGCGCCTGCGCGCCGACCACCGGCCGGCTCGACTCGAAGGTCTGCATCGCCGCCTGCGATTTCGATTTCTTGCCTTCGCGCACGCGCGCCAGGCGTTCGTCGAGCTTCTCTTTGCCGCCGAGCAGGCAGGCGCCCGGGACGCGGCAGTCGTCGAGGTGGACGTCGGCGGTGTGCGAGGCGCGCAGGCCGTGCTTCTTCACCTTGGCGCCCTGCTCGCAGCCCGGCGTCCCCGGCGGGATCACGAAGGCGGCGTGGCCACGCGAGCCGAGCTCACGGTCGACCGTCGCGATCACCACGTGGACGTTGGCGATGCCGCCGTTGGTCGCCCAGGCCTTCTGGCCGTTCAGCACCCATTCGTCCTTCGCCTCGTCGTACTTGGCGGTGGTGCGGATCGCCGAGACGTCGGAGCCGGCGTCGGGCTCTGAGGCGCAGAAGGCGGCGACCTTGACGTCGTCGGGCGTGCCGAAGCACTGCGGGATCCACTCCCCCATCTGCTCCGGCGTCCCCTGCCCGAAGATCGCGGCAACCGCGAGCGAGGTGCCCATGATCGCCATGCCGATCCCGGCATCCCCCCAGAAGAGCTCTTCGTTGGCGATCGGCAGCGTCAGGCCGGTCTCGTCGGCCCAGAACTGGGCCAGTCCTTCAAAGCTGTAGAGGCCGATCTTGGCGGCCTCCTGGATCACCGGCCAGGGCGTTTCCTCGCGCTCGTCCCATTCGTGGGCGGCGGGCCGGACGACTCCCTCGGCGAAACCGTGCACCCAGTCGCGGATGTCCTCCTGGTCCTGGGTGAGCTCGAGGGTGAAGGCCTTGCCCTCCGCGGTCGCGGGAGGCTCGCCTGCGATCCCGGCGGGGACATCCTCGGACTCCGAGTCGGGAGCCGTGGTGGTGACGTCACTCACGGCGGAGGATGTTACACAAATCCGTGTCGTCGAACACGCATTTGTGACGGGGTCTCCCGAACTGACGTCAGACCGCGTCGCGGAGGTCGAAGGCGCGCAGGCCCTCGGGACCGTCGTCGTTGCAGTCGAAGAAGCGGTGGTTGACGCAGCCGTACGACTCGCCCTCGCCGTTATAGGCCTGCTCGACCTCGAAGGGGCAATGGGGCAGCGGCGAGCCGGTCATCTTGACACCGCCGAAGCCGCCCTTCTCCTGCACCGCCGCGAGGTCCACCTGGGCGCCGAACACTTCCTGCATGCAGCCGACGTACTGACGGCCGTCGAGTCGGTCGACGTAGCTGTAGACGAAGCGGCAGCCGATCTCGATGCAAGCGCGGGGCTCGATCATCTTGTCGCAGAAGGAGCGACATTGGCGGCACTCCCCTACCTCGGTGCGAGTTACGGACATTGGGTAAGTCTAGGGAGGTCGGACCGCGGCACCAAGCGGAATGCGCCGCTCAGGCCGCCAATGCGTCGGCGCCCAGCAACTGGCCGATCTCGTAGCGGAGGTTCGGCGACGGCTGCACCTTGAAGCCATCGCCGAAGACGATCTTCTTCGGCCCGTTCGAGGTCTGCACGACGAGGTGGACGTCGGACTCGCCTTTGTGGTCCTGGAAGAGCGCCTTCAGCTCCTCGACGACGGCGGGGTCGGCGGCTTTCGCGACGGGCAGATTGAACTGGAACGGGCCGCCGGACATGCCGCCCCCCGACATCCCGCCCGAGCCCCGCGAGCTGCCGGCCGGCGGCGCGTTCTTGGCGGCGCGCTCGATCTCCCACGCATCGGGTTCGAAGCGCTGCGCTTCCTGCACGACCAGCTTGGTCTCGCCACGGTCCTTGTGGTCGATGCGGCCGCGGACGATGACGATCGCGTCGGGGGCGATGACCTGGGCGCTCTCGGCCTCGTCGGCCTTGAAGACGAGCATCTCGATCTGGCCCTCGACGTCGTCGAGCGTCGCGAACATCATCTGGCTGCCGCTCTTGGTGCGGATCTTTTTGCACTCGACGACGATGCCGCCGACCGTGACCCAGGAGCCGTCCTGCTTGCGGTCGAGCTCCGAGAGGCTGCAGTCGACCTTCGCCCGCAGCGCCGGGCCGACCTCGGTCAGGGGGTGCGAGGAGAGATAGGTGCCGAGCGTCTCTTTCTCCATCGCCAGCAGCTCGGTCCGCTCGAACTCGGCCGCCGAGATCGGCGGGCGCGCCTGGGCCTGGGCCTGGCCGCCGCCGGCATCGCCGTCACCGAGATCGCCGAAGTCGAAGATCGAGCCCTGCCCGAGCTGCGCGTCTTCCTGCGCCTTCTGCCCCGATGCCTGCGCCGCGGGCAGCGCCTCGAGCATCCCTTTGCGGGTCGCCTGGGTCGAGTCGAGGGCGCCGCACTTGATCAGGCATTCGATCGCCCGTTTGTTGACCGCGCGCGAGTCGACCCGTTCGCAGAAGTCGTAGATCGAGGTGATCGGGCCGTCGTCGCGGGTGCGCAGGATCGCCTCGACCGCCGCGTGGCCGACGTTCTTCACCGCGTCGAGGCCGAAGCGGATCGCGTTGTCGGAGACGACGAAGCTGTGGTCGGAGGTGTTGACGTCCGGCGGCAGGACGTCGATGTCCATTTCCGCGCAGCGGTTGACGAAGAAGGGCACCTTGTCTTTGGTGCTCATCACCGAGGAGATAACCGCCGCCATGTACTCGGCCGGGTAATTGGCCTTCAGGTAGGCGGTGCGGTAGGAGATCAGCCCGTAGCAGGCGGCGTGCGACTTGTTGAAGGAGTAGTCGGCGGCGGCTTCGTTCAGTTTCCAGAGGTCGGCGGCGACTTTCGGGGCCGTGTTGGATTTCGCCAGCCCTTCCATGAATTTGTCTTTCATGGTCGCCATCAGGTCGCGCTTCTTCTTGCCGATCGCCTTGCGCAGATCGTCCGCCTCGGTACCGGAGAAGCCCGCCATCGACCGCGAGATGTCCATCAACTGCTCCTGGTAGATCACGCAGCCGTGCGTCTCCTCGGTGATCCGGCGCAGGCGCGGGTCCGGGTAGCGCACGGTCGAGGGGTCTTTCTTCCCCTTTGCGTAGGCGGGGATGTAGGCCATCGCGCCCGGTCGGTAGAGGGCACCGAGCGCGACCAGGTCGCGGAACTCGGTCGGGCCAACCCGTTTCAGCGCGTCGCGCATGCCGTCGGACTCGAACTGGAAGACGCCGGTCGAGTCGCCGCGGGCGAGCATCTTGTAGGTCTTCGCGTCGTCGAGCGGGATCGAGTCCATCTGGACCTCCTCGCCGCGCGAGCGACGGATGATGTCGATCGCGTCCTCGATCACGTCGAGGTTTCGCAGGCCGAGGAAGTCCATCTTGAGCAGGCCGAGCTCCTCGACCGGGCCCATCGAGTACTGGGTCACGATCTTGTACTGGCGCTCCGCTTTGCCCGTCTTGCCTTCGGCGTTGACCGGCGGCGGCGCGGTCTTGTCCTCGGCCAGCTGCAGCGGCACCACCTCGTGCAGCGGCACGCCGGAGATCACCACTGCGGCGGCGTGGATCGAGTTGTTGCGGATGATCCCCTCGAGGCCCTGGGCGACGTCGATGATCTTTTTCGCGTCGGGCTCGGCGTCGTAGGTCGATTTGAGGTCTTCCCCGGACTTCAGGCATTCGGCGAAGGACGGGCTGCGGCCCATGATCGGCTCGGGGATGAGCTTCGCCAGGCGGTCGCCGGTGCCGTAGTCGTAGCCGAGCACGCGGGCGGCGTCGCGGGTCGCGGCGCGCGGCGCCATCTTGCCGAAGGTGATGATCTGGGCGACCGACTCACGCCCGTATTTGTCGGCGACGTAGCGGATCATCCGCTCGCGGCCGCGGACCGAGAAGTCGATGTCGATATCCGGCATCGACTTACGACCGGGGTTGAGGAAGCGCTCGAAGATCAGGCCTTCGGCGAGCGGGTCGAGGTCGGTGATGCGGAGGACGTAGGAGACGATCGAGCCGGCCGCCGAGCCACGGCCCGGGCCGACCGCGATGCCGTTCTGCTTCGCCCAGTTGATGAAGTCCCACACGATCAGGAAGTAGGAGGAGAAGCCCATCTCCTCGATCACCCCGAGCTCGAAGTCGAGCCGCTCGACCGCCTCGGCGGGCGGCGGGTCACCGAAGCGGGCGCGCAGCCCCTCGTCGGCGATCCGGCGCAGCATGTCCTTCGGCTCCTCGCCGGTGTCGGTCGGATACGTCGGGAGCAGGATGCCGCCCAGCTCGATGTGCAGCGAGCAGCGCTCGGCGATCTCGAGCGAGTTCGGCACCGCCTCCGGCCACTCGGCGAACGCCTCGTGCATTTCCTCGGAGGTTTTTATGTAGAACTCGTTGGTGTCGAAGCTCATCTTCGGCGCCGCCAGGGTCGACTTCGTCTGCACGCAGAGCAGCGCGGCGTGGTTGTCGAAGTCGTCGCGGGTCAGGTAGTGGACGTCGGCGGTGGCGACCAGCGGCCGGCCGATCTCCTTCGCGAAGCGGACGATCCCCTCGTTGGCCTTGTCCTGATCGTCGATGCCGTTCTTCTGCACCTCCATGTAGACCTGGTCGGGTCCGAAGGTCTGGATC
>DAIQOT010000197.1:0-7465 GCA_036787695.1 Solirubrobacterales bacterium
CCCGTAACCCCTGCCGGGGCCTGCCGGTGCGGTGCGGAGCGTATAGAGCGCGCCCGCTCCTCGACCGTCATCCGGATCACGTACCACTCGCACATCGACCCAGCATACGAAGCGCCGCGGCTCAGTCGACGATCTCGATCGAGCGGCGCTCCTCGCTGACGTGCTCGAGGCGGACCTCCAGCGCCGGGCGACCGAGGCGCTCGGCGCCGGCGGCAGGCCACTCGACGAAGGCGACACCGTCGCCGCCGAGGTAGTCGTCGAGCAGGGCCGGGTCCTCGCCGTCGAGGTTCTCCAGGCGGTAGAGGTCGAGGTGGGAGATCGGCAGGCGGCCACCGCCGTAGCGCTGCCCGATCGTGAAGGTCGGCGAGGTGACCGGTTCGGTGACGCCGAGGGCGCGGGCGGCGCCGCGGATCAGCGTCGTCTTCCCCGCCCCGACCTCACCGGAGACGACGACCAGGTCGCCGGGGGTGAGCCGTTCGGCGAGGCGGGCGCCGACCGCTTCGGTCTCGGCGGCGGTGCGGGTTTCGGTGCGGCGGTCGCTCATCAGGAGCCGGGCTCGCCGAAGAAGCCGAGCTGGTCGGCGGGCGGCGACTCCGGCGGCGACGGCGCCTCGGTGACGCGGTTTTCGGCCTCGTCGACTTCGGCGGCGCTCGGCATCGGCGCCGGCAGCGCCTGCTCGAGCAGCGCCGGGATCGTCGCGAAATCCGCCCGCAGCTGTTCTTTGACGGCGGGCGTGCGGAGGGCCGCGGCCGGGTGGAAGAGCGGCAGCATGAAGACGGTGCGGCCGCCGAGCTCGTGCGTCTGCGGGACGCCGCGGACACGGGTGATGCCGGTCGGGTTGGCGGTCAGGAGCTTGGTGGCGAAGTTGCCGAGCGTGCAGACGACGCGCGGCTCGATCAGCCGCACCTGCTCGAAGAGCCACGGCTCGCAGGCGGCGATCTCGCCCGGCAGCGGGTCGCGGTTGTTCGGCGGGCGCGACTTGAGCACGTTGCAGATGAAGACGTCCTCGCGCGAGAGCCCGATCTCGACCAGCATCTCGTTCAGCAGCTGCCCGGCGCGGCCGACGAACGGCAGACCCTGGCGGTCCTCTTCGGCGCCCGGAGCCTCGCCGACGAACATCAGGTCGGCGTCCGCGTTCCCCGCCCCGAAGACGGTCTTGGCGCGCGTCTCGTGCAGCGCGCATTTGGTGCATTTCGAGACTTCTTTGTAGAGGGCGACGAGCTCCTCGCGCCGCGCCTCCGCCCCGGTCGCGCTCAAGGTTTCTCCCCCGCCGCCCGCCGCTTCCGCGACTCGGTGATCCGATCCGTCCGCGCCGCCACTTTCTCCCGCCTACGCGATTCATCCGACCGCACCCCGGCGCCCCGCGGCATCCGCCCCGGCGGCGACACCGTCGAGATCAGCCGCCGCGTCGCCCCCGACCCACAGGCCGGACAGTCCGCCGCCCCAACCGAGGCCGCGACCAGCTCCTCGAAGCGCTCCCCGCACTCCTCACACTCGAACTCGTATATCGGCACCCGCCGATCCTATGACGCGACGCCGCGGCGCTTCGTCCCCTTCACAAGCGGACAACGCAAGGAATCGCCGCCTGCGCGATCTTCTCGCGAGTGATCAAGCGTGCCCTCGCGATATTCGTCGCCTGCGCGATCGTGATCGTGCCTTCCGCCTCGGCGGCCACCGGGACGCCCCTGCGGAAGCTCGACCACCTCAGCGCCTTCTGGGCGAGGTCGGTCACCGGTGCGCACGGTGGCCACCCGATCCGAGAACTCCGCTGGCTCTGGCTGTCGTTCGGGTCGATCGGCGCCGTCAGCGAAGACGGGAAGCGGGAAACCAGCAGCCCGGCGCTCTTCTGGGAACACACCTGCAACGAATACAACTACTCGGTGCGGGTGACCAGGAGGCACCGCTTCCGGCTCAGCGGCGGAGGGAGCACCTTGGTCGGGTGCTTCGGCCGGGACGGCCGAGAAGACTCGTGGCTGGTGAGGTTCTTCAAAGCCGACCCGCGCTGGCGACTGCGCGGCAAGACGCTCGTCCTCGCCGATCCGATCGGCCGGGTCGTGATGCGGTCGAACCCTCACCGCGACACCCGCGAACGCTTCCGCTGAGCGGCCCCAAAACGCGCGGAAAGATCGGCGCGGTGTCAGGCGGCGGAGGACAGCTTTTCGCCGGTCACGTGTTCTATCGCTTCGAGCAGATCGCCCGTGGTCCAATCGGGCTGCGGCGGATGCTTTTGGTGCTTCAGCCCTTCGGGGCTCAGGAACTTCTGGAGCTTGGGGTTCAGCTTGCCGGTGTAGTCCGGTGCCGCGTCCTCGACGATCCGCTCCTTGCCTTCCGGGTCGATCACGAAGTAGTCGTCGGAATGGTCGATGTCGTAGGTCAGCGGCTTGCCCGTCATCCAGTCGATGTCAGGCGGGTTGTCCTCTTTGGTTTTGATGTAGGTGAACTTGAAGAAGCGCTGGAACTTGGCCAGGTCGTGGGGGCTCATCCGGACCAGCTGCCAGCCCGCGTGGGTGAGCTTCGCGTAGGCGGCGAGGCGCTTCACGGTGTCACGGTGCGGATCGACCGAGAGCTCGACGACCTCCACCTTGGAGGTGGCGTGAGCGGCCTTCAGCGCCTTTTCGACCTGCAGAAGGATGCCGGTGGTGAACGGGCAGATGTCGGCGCAGAGGGTGAGGAACGGGACCAACACCACGGTCTTCCCCTTGAAGGCGCCGAGGCTGGTCTTTTCGCCGTGCTGGTTGGTCATCGGCAGCTTGTCGAGCGACGCCGGCACGGGTTGATCGATCACCGTCCCGTAGTTCGGGGCCGACTCGCGCGACGGCTGTCCGGATCCACCCGACGAGCCGCCGCAGCCGGCGATGGCCGCGCCGACGACCACCGCCAGCAGGGTCAGGAACGCGGCCGCCTTCTTCAACTCTGGTCCAGGAGACGCGTACGCAGTTCCGCCGCGCGGCCGGCGGCGACCGCGCGACCGGCCCGCCGCTCGTCGAGCTCGATGCCGCGTTCGATCGCCAGGTCGACGAGCTCCTGGCGTTCGGTGTCCTGCCTCGCCCAGCGCAGGACCAGCCAGGCGAGGATCGCGAACATCGTCGAGGCGCTCTGGATCATCAGGACGACGCCGGAGAGGCTCTGGTCGGTGATCGGGCTGATCCCGTGGGCGCGGTCGCTCGCTTCGTAGAAGGTGTAGAAGACCGTCCCCGACCACATCAGGACGTTGGCGAGGACCATGCTGGAGAAGTGGACGCTCGCGGCGTAGAGCGCGCGCGGGCCGTTGCCGAACCAGTCCGGCTTCGGGAAGGGCCCGATCAGCGCCAGCCACATCAGGACGCCCGCGCCGACGAAGCTCGCGTGCTCGCAGAGGTGGACGACCTCGTTTTCGGCGGCGAGCTGGTAGGCGGGCGGCGCGTGCCAGCCGAACATCACCAGGGCCCAGACCCCGAAGGCGATCGTCGGGTAGGTCAGCCCGCGGAGGCGGCGCAGCCCGGGCTTGGTCAGGAGCGGCCCGAGCACCGGCCCGGTCAGCCCGAACACCAGCAGCAGCGAGACCTCCTCGAGCAGGATCGTGTGCTGGATCATGTGGCCGAAGACGAAGTTGTCAGCGAGGTCGTCCATCGGGCCGACGGTGACCAGGACGATCGCCGCCAGGCCGACCGTGAAGCTGGCCTGGCGCCAGAGCTTCGGCTGGCGGCCGCGATCCCGCAATTGGCCGACGCGGTAGAAGTACGCGACGCCGATGAGGATCGGGAGCGTGATCGAGGTGATCGTGCTCCATTCGAGGCTGAGGTCCCACGTGAGATCGAGGCTCATACGCGGGTCGCGTTTCTATTCGACGGTTCTAAAAAGCGCCTATAGATCGCCGCGAACGGGGCGCCTAAAAAGTCACTCCTCCCCGGAGCAGGAGGGTTAGTGTTGTTCGACACGACGGACAAGCCGTCAACGCCCCACCGCCCCGACCAAAGGACTCCCCCGATGTTCTTCTGCGAGCGCTGCGAAAGCCAATTCAACGCCACCGTCGCCGCCGCCTCCGGTGACTGCCCCCGCTGCAAGGAGAAAGAGGCCATCTCGGTCCCCCTCCGCTTCCGCCTCTTCGAGCCCTCGGCGATCAGGGTCGCCGGGCTCTCCCCGATCCGCAACGGGGAGCCGCCGGCAAGGAGCCAGGCAGCCAGATAGGAAATACTCTGCCCGCGTGAGGGCAAAGTCGATCGCGGCATTGCTGGCGGCGGCCGCGATCGTGGGTCTGTCGGTGCCCGGCGGCGCCGCGGCAGACGGCGGCTCGGCCAAGGGTCCCGCTCAGCGCGGGTCGGCGAGCACGTTCACGATCGTCACCCAGGAATTCGAACTCCACGGCAGCAACGGCTACGCGATCGAGGTCGAACTGGAAGACCGGCAGGACCTGTCGATCGAAGCGATCAACTCGAACCTCAAGAACCACTCCTCCGGACACGTCACCTACCACCTGAAGGCGCCGCAGCGGCCCGGTTCCGATGACATCCGGGCGCGGATCGGCAACCTCGGACGGATCGACCTCCACTTCGTCCCGGAAAAGACCAAGGTCGGCGATCCGATCTGCAAAGGCGGCCATCTCGTCACCGAGACCGGTCACTACGTCGGATCGATCTCCTTCCACGGCGAGGACGGCTTCACCCGGGCCACCGCCCATCGGGTCAGAGGGACGGTGGAACGCGAAAGGCTCAAGTCGTGCCCGGCGGAAACGCCGAAGGAACCGACGAAGAAGGGCAACGCCGAAAAGTCGAAGAAGGAAAAGAAGACCGAAAAAGTCGTGACCGAAGCCTTCGAAGACGTCGGCAACGAAGGGCTGCTGACCGTCGAGCTCGGCGGGGGCAAAGGCAGCTTCTCCATCTCCCATTCGTCCTTCAAGTTCGGCAAGAAGGAAGTCTCGCTGACCGACTCGTCGGTCATCGGAGTCGGCAAGCGCGGACGCCTGACCGTCACCTCGTTCCTCAACAGCTTCGACATGAAGGGCGATCCGCTCACGCTCCCCGATCCGAGCGACCCCGCGAGCGAAGCGATCGTCGACCTCCCCTCTCCGTTCAGCGGCTCGGCGACCTTCCGTCGCGACTCGCCGACGGGATCGAAGTGGAGCGGCGACTTGAAGGTCGATCTGCCGGGCTTCGGCACGATCCCGCTCACCGGACACGGGCCCCAGGCCACGCTCTGCGTTTCCGAATGCGCCAAAGAACTCTTCTCGCTCAGGCGCGCGACGGGTGGGCCGGCCGGATGAGGACGCGGGCGGTCGCGATCGTCGTGGCGCTCGGCGTCGCGGTCGCGCTCGGGTTGCCCGGCGGCGCGGTCGCCAAGCCGCGCTTCTACAACACTCGAGGCTTGACCTCCGAGGGGATCCAGTTGCGCGGTACCAATGGCTACGGAGTGTCGCTGGAGGTCTTCGATCGCCAAGCCCAGCTGAACGTCGGCAAGCGGGTCGGCCATCAGGGGTTCATCTCGACTTACTACGAGCTGCACCGGCGGCTGCCGGCGGGCCCCGACATCCGGTTCCAGCTCGGCAGGGAAGGCGATATCGATCTGCGCTTCGTCCCCGACCGGGTCGTCGAACACGAATACCCGAACTGCACCGGAGGCCCGGAAATCACCGAACACGGTCACTTCGTCGGCACGATCCGCTTCCGGGGCCGCCAGGACTTCACCCACGTCGCCGCGCACCGAGTCCATGGTTTCGTGACGCGGACCCCACCGCACCGGTGCCGTCGGGAGAAATCCTCGGACGGACAGTCGTTCAGCGTCGGTGTCGGGACCGGCACGCAGGGAGTGCCGAAAGGCGCCCTCGAGCTGATCGCCGGCACCGCCGACGGCATGCTCCAGTTCACCGGCTTCCGGTACGAAGAAGAGGACCCGACGCCGCCGACCGATATTTTCCTCGCCTCGATCGAGCGGGTCCGGCCCGGCTTCACCGCGACCAGCTCGGCGTTCGGTGGCGGCTCGCAGGGCAGTTTCGTCAGTCCGGAACCGAAGGAGCCGCTGGCCGCCGCCGAAGTCTCTCCGTCGGCGCCGTTCTCCGGCTCGGCGAGCTTTGCGCTCACCCCGTCCCGGCACGGCGAATGGAGCGGCGACCTCGCGGTCGAGCTCCCCGGCTACGGGCGCGTCCCGCTGACCGGGCCGAAGATCGACGCCGGGCTCTGCGAAACGAAAGCCTGTTCGCCGACGCTGCCCAAGTCGCTCCGCCCACGAACCGGGAGCGGCAAGAGCAAATTCAAGGTCAGCTACTTCTACGAAGGCGAAGGCGAAGCCGCTAGCTGAGCGGCTCCCACTCCCACGCCTTGGCCGAGGCGAGCGCACGGTCATCGACGTGGCGGCGGAAGTCGGCGAGCTCCTCGTCGTCGATCGCGTAGACGTGCTCGGGGCCGGGGAAGGAGCCGCCGCGGACCTCGTCGGCGTAGCGGCCGACCGCGTCGACCATCGTCGCGTGGACGTCGGCGTACTGCTTGACGAACTTCGCCATGTGGCCGGTGGTGATGCCAAGGAGGTCGTGGAAGACGAGCACCTGGCCGGAGGTCGCCGCCCCCGCGCCGATGCCGATCGAGACGATCTCGAGACGCTCGGCGATCGTCGCCGCGATCTCCGCCGGGACCGCCTCGAAGACGACCGCGAAGCAACCGGCGCGCTCCAGGGCCATCGCGTCTTCGTGCATCTGGATCGCCGCCCGCGCCGACTTGCCCTGGGCTTTGTAGCCGCCGAGCGCGGTCGCGGTCTGCGGGGTGAGGCCGAGGTGGCCCATCACCGGGATGCCGGCCTGGACGATCGCCCGGGCGCGCTGCACCGAGACGCCGCCCGCCTCGAGCTTCACCGCCTGGCAGCCGGTCTCCTTGATCAGCCGCTGGGCCATCGTCACCGCGAGTTCATCGCTGGCCTCGTAGCTGCCCATCGGCATGTCGCCGATCATCAGCGGCGTGCGCAGCCCGCGCCGCACCGCTTTGCCGAGGACGATCATCTCCTCCATTGAGACGAGGTCGGTGCGGTCGTAGCCGAGCACCACGTTGGCGGCCGAGTCGCCGACCAGGACGAGGTCGACCCCCGCTGCCTCGGCGACCGTCGCCGAGGGGTAGTCGTAGGCGGTGACCATCACGATCGGCTCGCCGTTCTCCTTCATCTCCTGGAGGCGCGGCAGGGACATCGCGACGCGATCGGCGGCGGGAACGGTGTGGGAACGGACTCCAGAGCTCATGCGACCAGCACCTCCGGGTGATTGTCGATTGCGAGTGGCTTGTTGTCGGCATCGACGTGGACGACGATCGGCGCGTAGCGCTCCAGGTCGGCCTCGTCGTAGGCGCCGAAAGAGGCGACGATGATCTTGTGGCCGGGCTCGACCAGGTGGGCGGCGGCGCCGTTCACCTGCATCGCCCCCGACCCAGGCTCGCCCTCGATCACATAGGTGACGAAGCGCTCGCCGTTGTCGACGTCCCAGACGTGGACCTGCTCGTTGGTGAGGAGGTCG
>DAIQOT010000198.1:0-7464 GCA_036787695.1 Solirubrobacterales bacterium
GCCGCCGATCCAACCCGCCGGGAGTTCGTGGTCCTGGTGGCCGCTGAGGGCCAGGGCGCAGCAGCCGTAGTAGGGGCTTTCGTGGAAGGCGACGCCGTCGGTCACGCCGTAGCGGCCGGGCGGCGTTTCGGTCCCCGGGCCGCCGACGGTCACCGGCCAGCGGCCGACGAGCTTGTGGCCGTAGCGGAGTTCGAGGCTGCGTCCGGCCAGATCGGCGTGCAGCGAGTAGCGCGTCCAGAAGACCGCCACCTCGTTCGGGTCGCGGGCGATCCAGCCGATCTCGCCGTCGGGCAGTTCCGGCGCCGTGATGCCGAGCCAGCCGGGCTTCGTCTCGACCACCGAGAAGCTGGCGGGCGAGCCGAATTCGGTCTGGTCGCCGAGCTTGGCGAGGACCGGGCCGTTCGGGGTGGTCTCGAGGTCGACGCGGGCGCCTTCGCGGATGCGGACGATCTCGAAGGCGGGGCCGCGGGTCGGGCGGGCGAGCAGGCTCGCGGGCTCGGCGGGGTTCGGGCCGGAGGAGGCCGGGGCCGCTGCCGCCTGTTGTGGCGCAGCCCCACTTTGCGGCGCCTTCGTCCCGAGCGCGGCGTGGCCGGGCTGCGCCTTCTTCCCGGTCGGGGTCGTCCCGGCCGGGACCTGGACGCGGACGATCGTCGCCGGGGGCGCGTCACTGCCGCCCGAGTCGAGCACGTGGATCAGGAGCACGAAGGCGCCGACCACCAGCGCCGCCGCGACCAGCGCGCCGAGCGCCGTGTTGAGTCGTTCGCTCACGCCGTCCATGGTGGCGCAAGATCCCTTGCGGGCCGCCGGCGCCCCGGGATGCCGCTCCACGAGCCGCCGCGGGCGATCTCCCCGCACTTTGCGAACGTCCGTTCGCGCGGTTCCCGTCCGGCCCTCGCGCAAACATCGTCAGTCCGATGACCGTCGTCCTCGCCATAGCCGTCCTGGCCCTCGTCGCCGCCCTCCTCTACGTCGTCTTGAGGCCGAAGGAAGAGGCGCCCGTGGTCGAGCCCGACCTCGGCCCGGCGATCCAGGAAGCGACCTCACAGGTCGCCTCGCAGATGATGTCCAACCTGCTGCAGGCCAACGAGGAGGCGCGCAAAGTCGACGTCGCCAACGCCGAGGCGGTGCTGCAGCGGCGCCAGACCGAGATCGACAAGCGCCAGCAGGAGATGAAAGTGCTGGCCGACCGGATCGCCGAAGGCCAGGTGAAAATCGAGCACGAGGTCCGCAAACGCGGCGAAGCCGACCTGCAGACCCGCACCCTGCTCGAGCAGATGGGCCAGACCGTGGGCAACCTGAACTCCGAGACCGCCGGGCTGAAGAAGGCCCTGCGCCAGCCGCAGACGCGCGGTCAGTGGGGCGAGATGCAGCTACGCCGCTGCATCGAGATCGCCGGGATGACCGAGCACGTCGACTTCGAGCTCCAGGAAACCTTGCGGACCGACGACGGGCAGCTACGCCCCGACGCTCGCTTCCTGCTCCCCGAGGGCCGCAGCTTCGTCGCCGACTCGAAAGTGCCGCTCGACGCCTTCCTCGACGCCCAGGAGGCCGAGGACGAGAGCACCCGCCTGGTCCACATGGCACGCCACGCGCGGCAGGCGCGCGAGCACATACGCAGCCTCAGCTCGAAGGACTACCAAGGCCAGTTCAAGGCCGGCGAGATGCCCGACCTGGTCGTCTGCTTCATCCCCAACGAGCCCGCCCTGCACGCCGCCTTCGCCGCCGACCCGGAGCTCTTCGACTACGCGCTGGAGCGCAACGTCCTGCTGGTCAGCCCGACCTCGCTGATCGGCCTGCTGCGGACGATGGAGCTCGGCTGGCGCCAGGAGCGGATGGTCGCCGAGGCGGCCCAGATCGCCGACGCCGCGGGCACCCTGCACGCGCGCTTCGTCAAGTTCCTCGCCGACCTCGAGGGCGTCGGCAAAGGCCTGACCACCGCGGCGAAGGCCTACGACAAAGCGGTCGGGTCGATGGAAGGGCGCCTTCTCCCCCAGCTGCGCAAGGTCGAGAGCATGGGAGTCGCGCCCGGCAAAGAGATCCAGCCGCCCGAACCGACCCACATCACGGTCCGCTCGATCGCGGCGCCGGAGCTTCGCGACGCCGCCGAAGGCGCGGACCCCGCGAGCGAGCGCGACGCGGCGTGAGCCGCCGCCGGTTCCGTAACAACATCTAGGATCCTCCCGGCAGGCGGGAAACCAAAACGGAGGCTTAGAAACTTGTCGGTCGACACCAGCAACCTGACCCAACTCGACGTCGAGCCGGGGACGCTCCCGGAGACGATGGCGGCATGGGTCATCCGTAAAGAGCGCGAGGGCGAGCCGAAGGACGCCTTCCAGCTCGAGCAGATCGAGGTTCCCGAGCCGGGCGCCTTCGAGGTCATCGTCCGGGTGATGGCGGCCGGGGTCAACTTCAACAACGTCTGGGCGTCGCTCGGCAAGCCGGTCTCGGTCTTCGGCTACGGCGACCATCCCGAGTACGGCCACCACATCGGCGGCTCCGACGCCTCCGGCATCGTCTGGAAAGTCGGCGAGGGCGTCACCCGCTGGAAACCGGGCGACGAGGTCGTGATCCACTGCAACCAGGCCTCCTACGAGGACGTCGAGGTCCACGGGCTCGACCCGCTCGCCGCGCCGAGCCAGCGGATCTGGGGCTACGAGACGACCTGGGGCTCGTTCGCCGAGTTCACCAAAGTGCAGGCGCAGCAGCTGCTGCCGCGCCCCCAGAACCTGACTTGGGCCGAGGCCTGCTCCTACGGGCTCACCTACTTCACCGCCTACCGAATGCTGATCGACCAGTGCAAGCTCCAGCCCGGCCACAACGTCCTGATCTGGGGCGCGGCGGGCGGCCTCGGCGTCTTCGCCACGCAGCTCTGCGCGGCGGCGGGCGCCAACGCGGTCGGCGTCGTCTCCAACGACGAGAAGGGCGAGCTGGTCAAGAAACTGGGCGCCGTCGGCTACATCAACCGCGGCGAATTCGGCGAGATGATGCGGACCGACGCCAACCTCACCGACCCGGTCGCCGACAAGGAGCGCTTCCGCGCCTCGCGCGGCTTCGCCAACCGGGTCAAAGAGATCCTCGGCGACTCCCCCGACATCGTCTTCGAGCACGTCGGCCGCGCCACCTTCCCGACCTCGGTCTACACCGTGAAGCCGTTCGGCAAAGTCGTCATCTGCGGCGCCACCTCCGGCTTCCAGCTCGACTTCGACGTCCGCTACCTGTGGATGCGCCAGAAGCAGATCATCGGCTCCCACTTCGCCAACGCGTACGAGTGCATGCGGGCGAACCAGCTGATGGCCGAGGGCAAGGTCCGCCCCGTCCTCTGGCAGACGATGGACTTCGACGGCGTCCCCGACGCCCACCAGCTGATGCACGAAAACAAGCACCTCGGCAAGATCGCCATCCTGGTCGGCGCCGACTCCGAGGACGCGGGCAAGACCGAGGATGGCCCCGGCGCGATCCGGGCCGAGGTCGGGGCGTAAGTCGCCCGCGACGACGATGCGAAAGGATTAGGCGATGCTCTACGTCTGCAAGCTCCACTGGCACATCTCCCCCCTGCGCGGCATGCGGTGGCTGGAGCTCTGGGAGCCGGCGGCGGAGAAGTGCACTGCCTACGGCGCCAAGAGCTGGTCGCTGACCCGCGACGACAACGACACCCTCGCCTACGAGCAGACCATGGTCTGGGAGGACAAAGCCGATTTCGAACGGTATTGGTACTCGCCCGAGATCGAGCAGGCCCGTCAGTCCGTCGTCGCCTGGTACGACATCCCGATGCTGCCCGAGTGGCACACCCTGATCGCCGCCCAGTCAGTCGGCGCCACCCCCGCCGTCGTCTGAGCGCTCGGCCCTAGCCCCGCTCGAGCGGGGCCATCGTGAGCCCCGCGCCGTCGAGGAGCTCCCAGTAGTGCTCGGCGGGCTCGCGCGGCCCGGTCCAGACGATCGCCTGGCCGGTGTTGTGGATCTGTTCGGCGATCCGGTGGCCCTGCTCGAGGCTCACTCCCGGCAGCACCCGCGACAGCGTCTGGGCGACGTGATCGAAGGTGTTGTGGTTGTCGTTGCGGACGATCACGCGCCAGTTTCCGCCCAGGCCTGAATCGGGTCCTGCGCTGCGGGGTTTCTCGATCGTCGATGGCGACACGTCCGCGATTATGAACGGGAACGACGGATGAGCAGGCCCAAGGACAGCCACTTCCCCTACATGCCGGGAATCGACGCGATGCGCGCGCTCGCCGTGCTCGCCGTCTTCGGCTACCACGCGGGCCTCGGCTGGCTGCCGGGCGGCTTCCTCGGCGTCGACGTCTTTTTCGTCATCAGCGGCTACCTGATCACCTCGCTGCTGCTGCGCGAGTTCCGCGGCACCGGCCGCATCGAGCTCGCCCGCTTCTGGATCCGCCGCGCCCGCCGCCTCCTCCCCGCGGTCGGCGTGCTGATCGCGGTGGCGATGATCGTCTCGGCGATCGCCGACCCGAACAAGATCGACCAGACCCGCGGCGACGCCCTCGCCTCGCTCTTCTACTTCGCCAACTGGCACTTCATCTTCGCCCACACCTCGTACTTCGAACAGTTCGGGCGGCCGAGCCTCTTCACCCACCTCTGGTCGCTCTCGGTGGAGGAGCAGTTCTACCTCTTCTGGCCGATCGTCTTCGCCGCCGGGATGAAGCTCTTCGGCCGTGGTCGGCTGCTGCTCGGCGTGCTCGCCGGGGCGATCGCCTCGGTCGTCCTCGCCTGGATCCTCTTCGACCCCGGCCACGACGCCTCCCGCGTCTACTACGGGACCGACACCCACGCCGTCGGCCTACTCGCGGGCGTCGCCCTGGCGCTGGTCTGGAGCCCGGTGGAGATCCGCACCCACAAATCCTTCGGCCCGCTGGTCGGCCCGATCCTCGACGCGCTCGGGGTGGTCGCGCTCGGCTACCTGATCCTCAGTTTCCTCCACGTCCACGACTACGACCTGGCGCTCTGGCACGGCGGCTACGCCTGGGTCGCGATCGCCACCGCGATCCTGCTCGCCGCCCTCGCCCATCCGGCGGCGCGCCTCGGCAACATCATCGGCCGGCCGGCGCTGCTCTGGCTCGGGCTGCGGAGCTACAGCTTCTACCTCTGGCACTGGCCGGTCCTGGTGATGACCCGCCCCGGCGTCGACATCGACCTCCCGCGCGGGATCCTGATCCCGCTGCAGCTGATCGCCTGCCTGATCCTCGCCGACCTCTCCTACCGCTTCGTCGAGCTCCCCTTCAACGGCAAGGCTAAGCTGCCGCGGATGTCCGACCGCCGGCTCCGCGTCCTTCGTCCCGCGCTGATCCTCGGCGTCCTCGCGGTGATCCTGGTGGTCGGCTGGAGCGGCATCGTCAAGGCCGGCAGCACCAGCCCCGGACTGGCGGCGGCGTCGATGAAGACCTCCGCCCACGTCAGCGCGAAGCAGCCGGAAGCGAAGGTCGATCCTCCCGCCCCCAAAGGCGCCGACGCGGGCGGGAAGGCCGGCGCCGCCAAGGAAGCCGGCGAAGCGCGCGAGCGCAAGCTCCGCCCCTCGAAGCACTGGCCGCGCATCGTCATGCTCGGCGACTCGGTGATGATCGGCGCCGAGGACGACCTCCAGAAGCGGCTCGGCCCGGGCTTCTCGATGGACGCCAAGGTCGGGCGCCAGGCCGACGAATTCATCGCGATCATCGAAAAGATCAAGAAGGGCGGCCACCACCCGCAGGCGATGGTGATCCAGTGGGGCAACAACGGCCCGCTCTACAGCGAAGACATGGAGGCGCTCCGCAAGGCGACCACCAACGTCGGCCAGCTCTTCCTGATCTCAGACCACGCGCCGGTCTCCTGGCAGGACGAGTCCAACGAAGCGATCGCCGAAGCCTCGAAGCTCTGGCACGACACGACCGAAATCCCCTGGGCCAAGGCGGCCGAAGAAGGCGGCGAAACCCTCTTCTGGGACGGCATCCACCTGACCCCGAAGGGCGCCGGCGTCTACGCCCGCCTCGTCTCCAAGGTGCTGCACGAAAAGATCGCCTTCCCCAAAGGCTGACCGGCTGCGCTCAGCGGGCGCGGAAGGAGGTACGCAGGCCGATGTGGGGCACCTTGATGTGAGGGGTGCGGTGGTGGCGGCTCGGGGTGGCGCCGCAGTGGGATCCGAAGTCCTGGGTCCAGACGTGGGCGCCGCGGTGGCCTTCGAGGTTGCCGATCCGCAGGGAGATCCCGATCGAGGAGTAGCGGCCGAGGAGGTTGGCCCGGTGCTCGGGCGAGTGCAGCCAGGCGACGAAGATCGAGCGGACGCTGGCGTAGCTGCCGGTGCCCCAGGCGATGTTCTCCCCCGCCCGCCAGCAGCGCGCCGCGAGGTAGCCGCTGCGCTGCATCCAGAAGGTGAACTGGCGGCCGCAGGCCTCGTGGCTGAAGCTGTCGCACCGGATGATGTCGCCGGACTTTTTGCCCGCCGAGCGGTCGAGGTCGGCGGCGTCGGCGAGCGTGCCGAGGCCGTCGTGGTCGCGGGCGTAGTCGGTCATGCAGCGCATTGCCCGCTCCTGGACGCCGGGCGCGTCCCCGAGGTCAGTCTGGTGCGGGCACGCCGAGGGCGGCGCGACCAGGGTGCTGAGCCGACGGGCCTGGGCGGAGCCGGCGAAGAGGGCGGCGATCAGGGTGAGGACCGCGATCGCGATCGGGAGCTTTCGAGCCATGCCTACTGACTCGCCAGGACCACCCCTCAGGCTTCGCGGTTACCCGATTTTCTGGACGGGTGTACGAGAAGTCAGTATGAAAGCTTGCAGCTCAGAGCTTGCGGGCGCCGAAATCGACCGTGTAGGTCGCCGCCGCGCCCGCCCTGCCGAGCGGGAAGCCGCGGGCGACGCCGACCCCGGCGTCGCGGAAGCTCGGATCGAGGATGTTGGCCCGGTGCGGCGGGCTGTGCATCCAGTCGATGAAGATCTGCAAAGGGGAGCCGTCGTGCCCTGAGCCGGCGGCGATGTTCTCGCCGATCGAGAAGTCCTGGACGCCTTTGTCGAGGTAGCCGGTGCGGGAGATGCGGCTGTCGACCGACCCGCCGGGGCCTTCGTGGGCGAAGTAGCGGTGGACGACCATCGAGTCCGAGTGGCCGGTCGCCGAATCGCGCAGATCGGGGTTGTACTCGAGCGCGACGAGGCCGTAGTGGGCCCGCGCCCGGTTGATCAGGCAGAGCTCCGAGCTGCGCATCTGGTGCAAGGTCAGCCGCGCCGGCGCCGCTGCCGCGTTCCCGCACGGGGTGCGGGCCGCGACGCTCGCCGAGGGCAGCAGCGCCACGCCCAGCGCGACCAGCGTCAGGAGCGCCGCGAAGAGGCCGCAACGGAGCTTTGCCGTTTCGACAGCGGCTGATGATCGTCTACTCACAATTGGCGGGGGAAGATACACGGCCGGGCGCCCGCCTTTCGTGAACAATGCGTGTAATTCCGATGCGCCGCCTTGGACACATCCTCTCGATCGCCCTGATCACCGCCGGGA
>DAIQOT010000199.1:0-5312 GCA_036787695.1 Solirubrobacterales bacterium
GTCACCGCGGCGGCGAGAGCGGCGATCACGCTGGGTACCTTACCCCCATGCCCCTTTGGATAGCGCGAAAAGCAGCCCCCTGGATCTGGCGACGGGTCTCCTGGAAAACGGTCTGGACCGTGACCCTCTGGCTCGCCCAGAAAGGGCGCGAGCGGGTCCGCACCAACCTCACCCCGGACGAGCAGACCGAGTTCTGGGGCCTGCTGAAAAAGTCACGCGGGAAAGCGGGCAACCTCACCGCTCGCGACCGGACTCGGGTCCGGGACATCGTCGGCAAGGCGATCCGGGGCTAGTCGGCGGGCCCGCGCTCGGGCGGGCGCGGCGGCATCCGGTACTGGAGGATGTCGAGCTTGGCGTTGATCGTCGGGGCCTCGCCGTCGACGGCGCGCTCGGCCACCCGCTCTTCGATCTCGAACAGCCCCTCGATCGTGCGTTCGGTCAGCTCGACGACTTCCTGCCAGCCGTCGGTGTCGAGGTGCATCACCGAGCGGCTGGCGTGCGCGTCGCCGTGCTCGAAGAAGGTGCCGGCCGCCATCGCCGTGGCGATGTCCTTGGAGACCATCTTCAGGATCGCGGCGATCACGCCGTAGCGTTCCTTTTCGGTCAGCGAGTCCCAGGCGTCGGCGTCGAAATAGACGCGGCGGCAGGGTCGGTAGAAGTGCTCGACGACGCGGCCACCGCGGACCGGCTCGGTCCGGGCGAGCTCGATGCAGCCGAGGTCGCGCAGCTGGTTCACGTGGTAGGTCACGTTGTTCAGCGGCTCGTCCATCTCGGCCGCCATCTGGCGCGGCGAGGCGATGCGGTCGGTGAGGATGCTCATCACCCGGACGCGAGTCGGGTGGGACATCGCCGCGGCCAGTTGCGGGCTGACGAAATCAGGCCGCGAAGCGACCCGTTCGGCGTTGCTTGAACTCCCTGCCACGCGCTCTCAACCTCCCTTAAAAAAAATTGAGTTAGCGACCCGCCTGCATTAAACCGGATTGCGTGATTCAGGTCGCTAATTGGCGAAAAAACTCTTAGAAAACACAGAATAATTTTGATTGATTGATCGGAACCCATCAAACTTCCTCCTCCATTCAAAAGCGCAGGGAGAGGGGGTGAAACAGATGCGGATCGAGGAGGCAGCAGCAACCATCCCGATGACGGGAGTCGCCAAGGGCAACTAGGCGCGCGAACGCGTGGCCGAGGCGGTGCGTCGACTGGGGAAGGCGCGCCGCCTTTTTACTGCCGCCAAACCTTTTGGTGGAATCGGTTGATTCAAACGGGCGATTGTTGGATCGAAGCCACTCAAAAACGCAAAACTGCCCGATCAATGAACGCGCCTCGACCCAACCGCATCGATCAGCGCCTGGTGCGGGCGCTCGGACATCCGCTCCGAGTCAAGATCCTCGAAATCGTCCAAGTTCGCAACGCCAGCCCGAGCGAGCTGACCGAGATGCTCTCGGCGCCGCTCGGCAACGTTGCCTACCACGTGCGCGTGCTGGAGAAATGCGGCTGCATCGAGCAGGTGGCGACGGCGCGCCGTCGCGGCGCGGTCGAGCACTACTTCCGCGCCCGGCCGCGCTCCTACATCGGCCACCAGGACTGGCGCAAGGTCCCGCAGAGCTTGCGCGACGCGGTCACCGGCGCCTCGCTGGGGACGTTCTTCGACCGCGCCGCCGACGCGCTCGAGTCGGGCACGATGGACGGCCGCGAGGACACCACGTTGAACTGGATGCCGATGGCGGTCGACCAGGCCGGCTGGGCCGAAGTCGCGGCGGTCTTCGAGGCGGCGGCGAACCGACTCGAGGCGATCCACGCGCTCTGCCGCAAACGGATCGACAAGAGCGACGAGGAGGCGATCCCGCTGGTCGTCGGGATGGCCGCCTTCGAGCCCGCGCCCGAGGACTGGACGCCCGACCCGGCCGCCGCCGGCGAAGCGGCCGACGGCGTCGGCAACGGGAACGGCGCCTCGACCACCTAGGATCCGGCCCGATGCCGGATCCCGTGACAGTGTCGGTCGAGGTCGCCCGACCCAGGCAGCAGGCCTTCGACTACGTCGACGTCGTCGCCAACCAAGAGGTCTGGCGCAAGAACCTCTACAAAGACTGGCGCTTCGAGGGGCCGAAGCGCGGGGTGGGGGCGATCGCCCGGGCGACGCCCGACGCGCCGACCTCCAACGAGCGGATCGAGATCAAGGTGGTCGCCTCGCGGGCGCCGGAGGAGATCGTCGAGGAGATCGAAAGCGCCCACGGCAAGCGCCAGACGACCGAGACCTATCGCTTCACCGAGGTCGGCGAGGGCCGCACGCGGATCGAGTTGGAGGTCGCCTGGGGCACGGTGCCGAAAAGCGAACGGATCGTGCCGTTCGTCTCGCGGGCGTTCATGGCGCGCGCCCAGGGTAAAAGCCTGAAGCTGCTCGCGGCACAGCTCGAAAAAGGGTGACCGAGCGCGCCGACCTCGCGGAGTTGCGAGCGCGGCGGGCGCTGACCGATGACGCGGCGCGGCCCGAGGCGGTGGAGCGGCGCCACGCCGCCGGCGGGCGGACGGCGCGCGAGAACCTCGCCGACCTGATCGACGCCGGCAGCTTCGTCGAGTACGGCCGCTACGCGATCGCCGCCCAGCGCGGGCGACGGGAGGTCGATGACCTGATCCGGAAGACGCCCGCCGACGGCTTCATCGGCGGCACCGCGACGGTCAACGGCGAGCTCTTCGGTGAGGGCGCCGCCTGCGCGATCCTCTCCTACGACTACACCGTGCTGGCCGGGACGCAGGGGGCGCTCGGCCACCGCAAGAAGGACCGGCTCTTCGAGCTGATCGAGCGGATGCGGCTGCCCGCGGTGCTCTTCGCCGAGGGTGGCGGCGGGCGACCCGGGGACACCGACTACCCGGTCGTCTCGGCGCTCGACACGCGCGCCTTCGCGCTCTGGGCGCGGCTCTCGGGGCTGGTGCCGCGGATCGCGATCGTCCACGGCCGCTGCTTCGCCGGCAACGCGGTGCTGGCCGGCTGCTCGGACTTGATCGTCGCCACCGAGGGCTCCTCGCTGGGGATGGGCGGGCCGGCGATGATCGAGGGCGGCGGCCTCGGCCGGGTCGACCCCGACGAGGTCGGGCCGCTGGAGACGCAGGCGCGCAACGGGGTCGTCGACGTGGTCGCCGCCGACGAGGCCGAGGCGACGGCGACGGCGAAGCGGCTGCTCGGCTACTTCCAGGGGGCGACGCCGCCCGGTGAGGCGCCCGACCAGACGGCGCTGCGTGAGCTGGTGCCGGAGCGGGCGCGGCGCGCCTTCGCGGTCGGGCCGCTGATCGAGACTCTCGCCGACGTCGGCTCGGTCACCTTCCTGCGCGAGCGCTTCGCGCCGGAGCTGGTGACGGCGCTGGGACGGATCGAGGGGCGGCCGGTCGGCTTCATGGCCAACGACTCGCGCCACGTCGCGGGCGCGCTGACCAGCGACGCCTCCGACAAGGCGGCCCGCTTCCTCTCGCTCTGCGACGCCTTCGGGCTGCCGGTGGTCTCGCTGCTCGACACGCCGGGCTTCATGGTCGGCCCCGACGCCGAGGCGACGGGACTGGTCCGGCACGCCTCGCGGCTGCTGGTGGGCGGCGCGGCGTTGCGGGTGCCGCTGATCGCGGTGGTGCTGCGGCGCGGCTACGGGCTGGGCGCGCAGGCGATGGCCGGCGGCAGCATGCACGAGCCGCTGCTGACGGTGGCGTGGCCGGGCGCGCACCTTGGGCCGATGGGGCTGGAAGGCGCGGTGCGGCTGGCGCTGCGCAAGGAGCTGGCGGAGATCGAGGATGAGGCGGAGCGCGAGTCGCGGGTGAAGGAGCTGACCGCGGCGGCGGAAGAGAACGCCAAGGCGCTCAACGCGGCGGCGCTGTTCGAGATCGACGACGTGATCGACCCGGCCGACACGCGCGACGTGATCGCGAGGACCCTCCGCGCCGCCGGCGACATCGCCCCCGCCGACCGTCCCCGCCCCGTGGACACCTGGTAGCGAGCACCGCCCCGGCGGCGCGTTCGCAGAAACCCGCGGATAGCGCGGGAAACTGCGAACTCACCGGGCGCTGGCGGCGAGTTCGCACTTAGCCACAACTGTCGTAGCCAACTGCGAACTCACTTCGCGGTCGGTCACCAGAGGGCGGCGTGGGACTCCATGACGCCGCGGCCCTCGGTCAGCTCGATCCCGTCGAGCCGACCGGTGAAGGTGCCGAAGCGGTGGCGGTAGGTGGAGCGGACGAGGAGGAAGTTGTCGTCGCGGGCGCGCTCGGCGCCGGGCTCGAAGTCGAGGCGTGAGCCTTCGGCGAACCGGACGGCGTCGAGGCCGTCGAAGGCGACCGGGGCCGGCTCGTGGGGGACGCCGTCGACCCAGACGGCGCGCTCGCTGTGCTCGGGCGGGTCGTTGATGCCCTCGACCAGGTTCCAGGCGAGGGCGCGGCCGTCGGTCGCCGTCCCGACCCCGGCCGACCAGTGCCAGCTCGTGTGACGGGCCTGGTAGCCGGCCGATTCGTCGTCGACGCCGAAGCCTTCGAGCTCGATCCGCCGTCCCGGTAGTTCGACCCGGCCGCTCATCGGCACCCCGGCGCGCTTGCGGGTCCAGCCCCAGCCGTCGCCGCTCGGGCAGATCGATTCGATCGGGCTCGCCTCTCCCAGGTATAGGTCGGCGTGGAGGCCGGGAGCGTCGATCGTGAGGCGGGGACCGTCGAGGACGACCTCGCGACTGCCCGGTCGCAGCGAGGTGTGGTCGAGCTCTCGGCCCTCCTCGCGGTCCCAGAGCGCCCAGAAGCACTGGCCCGTCGGCCCGACCTCGGCGCGCGCGGCGCAGAGCATCAGCCCCTCGCCGTAGAAGCCGACGTAGCGCCAGCGCTTGCGCAGGCCGCCGTCGCGCCAGAGCGGCATCGGGCCCGGCGGCAGGGGCAGGTCGGGGCGCCCCGGGCCGGGGCCGCGCCACGGAATTCCGCTGACTGCCATTGCCGCAACCTAACCGGCCGGCCGAATTCAGCCGCGCGCTCTACAGTCGGCGCATGGCCCAGGCGATCCAGATCATCGGCGCGCTCATCATCCTCGGAGCGTTCGCCGCCAACCAGCTCGGCGAGCTGCCGACCGACTCGCGGCTCTACCTGATCGCGAACGTGGTCGGCTCGGTGATCCTCTGCATCCTTGCCGTGGTCGAAGGCCAGATCGGCTTCATCCTGCTCGAGGGCGTCTGGGCGATCGTCTCCGGCTGGAGCCTCTTCGTCATCCTCGGCGAAGAAGCCGAGGACCGCGGCGCCTAGCGCCGCGGCTCAGGCGCCGGTCTCGATCAGCTGTTCGGCGAGTTTCCGCATCCCCAGTT
>DAIQOT010000199.1:5322-7431 GCA_036787695.1 Solirubrobacterales bacterium
CCTGAGTTCGCAGAAACCCGCGGATAGCGCGGGAAAGTGCGAACGCGACCGGGGGGACTAGTCCCGGGATTCGATCAGGCGTTCGGCGAGTTTCCTCATCCCCAGTTCGAGCGCCGCTTTCGCCGCCCCTTCCCAGTCGGTCGGGCCGTCCGGGGGCGGGTCGACGCCGGCGTCGCGGAGCGTCGCGATGTCTTTGAACGCCAGCAGTTCCTCGCGCCCTTCGAGCAGCGCCGCCCGTAGTTTCGGCCGCCGCTCGCGGATCGCCGCGTCGAGGATCGCCTCCAGGGTGCCGTGCTCGGCCAGCAGCTCGGCGGCTTTCTTCGGCCCGACGCCTTTCGCTCCCGGCAGTCCGTCGGCCGGGTCGCCGCGCAGGGCGATGAAGTCGGGGACCTGCCCGGGGTCGACGCCGTAGCGCTCGCGCACCCCGTCGGGGTCGACTTCTTCGGCGCCTTTGCCGCCGGTCCGCACGTAGAGGACGGTGATCCCGGGCGCCGCGCACTGGTACATGTCGCGGTCCCCGGTCATGATCAGCGCCTCGCCGCCGGCCGCCGCCTCGCGCCGCGCCAGCGTGCCGAGCAGGTCGTCGGCCTCGAGGTCGGCGCTCGTCGCCACGGTCCAGCCGAACGCCTCGAAGAAGGGGCCCGCGGCGGTGAACTGGTCCGGCAGCTCGTCGGGCATCGCCTCGTCGCGCTCGGCGTGGTAGGGCGGGTAGAGCTCGGTCCGGTAGGCGGCGGCGTCGGGCCCGAAGCACATGACGACGGCGCGCGGCTCGTGGATCTCGACCTCGCGCAGCACCAGGTTCGCCGTCCCCAGCAGCGCGTTGACCGGCTGCCCCTCGTTCCCGGTGATCGTCTTCGGCAGCGCGTAGAAGGCGCGGAAGAGCATCGAGGGCGCGTCGACGACGAGGAGCGGACCGGCCACGCGCCCAGCCTAATGCGCCCGGGACCGGCCGAGGGCAGCGGCCAGGTAGCGTGGGCGCCCGTATGGCCTCTGGGGACCCGGCAACCAGCGACCCGAGCGCGAAAGCGCTTGAGATCGTCGACCTGAAAAAACGCTACCCGACCGGGGTCGAGGCGCTGCGGGGAGTGTCGATCACGATCGAGCCGGGGGACTTCTACGGCCTGCTCGGCCCCAACGGTGCGGGGAAGTCGACGCTGATCCACTGCACGACGGGGCTCGCGCAGCCGACCGGCGGCTCGATCAAGGTCTTCGGCCACGACGCGATCAACGACTACGGCAAGGCGCGCGCCGCGGTCGGGCTCGCCCCGCAGGAGGTCAACCTCGACCAGTTCCTGACCTGCGAGGAGACGCTCGAGTTCCACGGCGGCTACTTCGGCATGCAGAAGCAGGACCGCAAGGAACGGACCGAGGAGCTGCTCGAGACCTTCTCCCTGACCTCGAAAGCGCGCGAGCGCACCCGCGCCCTCTCCGGCGGGATGAAACGGCGGCTGATCCTCGCCCGCGCGCTGATGCACCGCCCGCGCCTCCTGATCCTCGACGAGCCGACCGCCGGCGTCGACATCGAGCTGCGGCTGGAGCTCTGGCACTACGTCCAGAAAATCAACGCCGAAGGCGTGACGATCCTGCTGACGACGCATTACCTCGAGGAGGCCGACCAGCTCTGCGGGCGGATCGCCTTCATCGCCAACGGCGAAATCGCCGCGCAAGGGACGAGCGAGGACCTCGCCCGGCGCTACGACGTGGTCAACCTCGAGGACGCCTACCTGGCTCTGGTCGGGCGGCGCGAGCTCTCCCGCTCGTTCGTCGACGACACCCTCATCGCTTGACACCGCGGAGCGACCGACGATGACCGCCGCGCAGATTCGTTTCTTCAGCCTCTGGCGGCGCGAGATCTCGCGCTTCATGAAGATCAAGAAACAGACCCTCGGCGGGCCGCTGCTGGAAACGTTCCTCTACATCACGATCTTCGGCGCGGCGCTCGGCTCGCGGATCAAGGAACTGCACGGGATCGAATACATCGTCTTCGTCATCCCCGGGCTGATCATGATGTCGTTCGCCACCAACGCGTTCACCAACAACTCCTCCTCGATCCTGCAGCAGAAGTTCCTCGGCGCGATCCACGATCAGCTCTCCTCGCCCGCCTCGCCG
>DAIQOT010000200.1:0-7410 GCA_036787695.1 Solirubrobacterales bacterium
TGCGGAACCTCGACTCGGTCCGGCTGGCGCTGCCGGTCCCGGCCAGCGAGCAGTTCAAGTCGGCGGCGGTGGTGCTGGTCCTCGAGGGCGACCCCTACTCGGGCGAAGCGGCGGAAGCGGTCGAACGGATCCGCGAAGGCCTCCACGCGATCTCGCCGCGGGCGCTGCTCGGCGGCATCCCGGCGGAGAACTGGGACATCGAGCTGACCAACGCCCGCGACACGCGGCTGATCGTGCCGCTGGTCCTGCTCGTCGTCGGGGCGATCCTGGCGGCGGTGCTGTGGGCGCTGGCGGCGCCGCTCTACCTGATCGCGACCGTCGTGCTCAGCTTCGCCGGCAGCCTCGGGCTGGCGACCTTCGCCTTCTCCCACCTCGGCTCCGAAGGCGTCACCTTCGACCTCACCCTGCTTGCCTTCATCTTCCTCGTCGCCCTCGGCGTCGACTACAACATCTTCCTGATGACGCGGGTGCGCGAGGAGACCCGCGTCCACGGCACCCGCGAGGGGACCCTGCGCGCCCTCGTCGCGACCGGCGGCGTCGTCACCGGCGCCGGCCTGATCCTCGCCGGCACCTTCGCCACCCTGACCCTGCTCCCGCTCGAGGAGCTGATCCAGATCGGCGCGACGGTCGCGATCGGCGTCCTGCTCGACACCTTCGTCGTCCGCGCCCTGCTGATCCCGGCGATCACCTACCGCCTCGGCGAGCGCGCCTGGTGGCCCCGCCACAGCGAGTGAGTTCGCACTTAGCCCCGACTGTTGTGGCTAAGTGCGAACTCGTCCGGGGCGGACCTAGACGTTCGGGCTCCGTTTGGCTTTATGGCGCTCGCTCTTGTGGGCGCCGCCCTTCTTCTCCAGCGTGTCGCAGGCGTGTTCGATGTCGAGCGCGAGGCGGTCGATCTGGGCGCGGCTGAGGGTGTGCTTGACCAGGGCCCGGAGGACTTTCACCTCCTGCGCGTCCGGCGGCATCGTGTACGCGGGCAGCATCCAACCGCGCTCGGCGGCGAGCTGCCAGGAGACGTCGAACTCGTCGTAGTTCTTGCCCGCCTTCAGTTTGAACGCGGCCAGCGGAAGCGACTCCTCGTTCGCGCCGATGAGGTCGAAGTGCCCACACTGATCGAGCTTTTCGACCAACGATTCGGCGTTCTTCTGCATCGCCTGCATCACGTAGGCGTAGCCGTCGCGCCCGTAGCGGACGAAGTTGTAGTACTGGGCCAGGACCATCGAGGCGCCGGTGGAGAAGTTGAGGGTGAAGGTCGCGTCGACCTCTCCCAGGTAGTTCTCGTAGAAGACGAGGTGCTCGGCGAGGTCCGATTTTTCGCGGAAGATCAGCCAGCCGATCCCCGGGTAGACGAGCCCGAACTTGTGGCCTGAGACGTTGATCGAGCGCACCTGCTCGAGCCGGAAGTCCCACTCCGAGTGCGGGTAGAGGAACGGCCAGACGAAACCGCCACTGGCGCCGTCGACGTGGATCGGGACGTCGTGGCCCTTGTCCTGCTTCATCTTCACCAGGAGGTCGTTGATGCCGGTGATGTCGTCGGCGTGACCGGTGAAGGTCGTGCCGAGGACGGCGGCGACGCCGATCGTGTTCTCGTCGCCCGCGGGGGCGATGTCGTCCGGGCCGATCGTGTACTTGCCCGGCTGCAGCGGCACCACCCGCTGTTCGACGTCGAAGTATTTACAGAACTTTTCCCAGACGACGTGGACGTCGCCGCCGAACACGAGGTTCGGTTTGTCCACCGATTTGCCCGCCGCTTCCCGGCGTTCTTTCCACTTCCACTTCAGCGAGAGCGCGCCGAGCATGATCGCCTCGGAGGAGCCCTGACACCGGGCGCCGGTCGTCTCGCCGGGCGCGTGGTACAGGTCGGCGAGCATGCGGATGCAGCGCTGCTCGATTTCGGCCGAGATCGGATACTCGGCGTGGTCGATGAAGTTCCGGTAGTTGTTGTCGTAGATCAGCTGCCGCGCCTCCGGCTCCATCGAGGTGGTGACGAAGGTGGCGAGGTTGCGGTTGGGGTCGCCCTCGAGCTGCAGTTCCTCTTCGACCAGGCGCTGCGCGTCGAGCGCCGCCATCCCGGTCTGGGGGAACGGCCCGTCGGGCGCGTCTTCGGTCAGGAAGCGACCCCCGTAGAGCATCGCCTCCTCTGCGGGAGTGGGTTCGGTAGGCATTTGCGGAACCTATCGACGGACAGGGCACCGCGCTTGAGAAATCTTGTTTATCCGAGGCGGTAGGTGAGGTGGAGCGCTTCGGCGCCCTCGACGACGTCGGTCAGCTCGACCTCGGCGGCGCCGGCGGCGAGGTGGTCGAAGAGGCGCTCGCCGCCGCCGAGCAGGATCGGCACTTGGTGGACGACGACCTCGTCGAGGTAGCCCGCGGCGATCGCCTGCTGCAGGGTCGAGGCGCCGCCGCCGATCGAGACGTCCTGGTCGTCGGCCGCCTCGCGAGCTTCGGCCATCGCCTTCTCGAGCCCCTCGGTGACGAAGTGGAAGGTGTTGCCGTTTTCGAGCTCGAAGGGGTCGCGTTGGTGGTGGGTGAGGACGTAGACCGGGCAGTGGAACGGCGGGTCGTCACCCCACCATCCCTTCCAGTCCTCGTCGGGCCAGGCGCCGCGGACCGGGCCGAACATGTTGCGTCCCATCACCACCGCGCCGATGTTCTGCCGGGTCTCGCGCACGACGTCATCGCTGACGCCGGTTTCACCGCCGTCGCCCATGCCGTGCTCGGACCGGAAGGAGGCGAGCTTGAAGATCCACCCGTGGAGGCCCTCGCCGCCTTCGCCGAGGGGGTTCTCCTCGCTCTGGTTCGGGCCGGCCATGTAGCCGTCGAGCGAAACCGCGATCTGCGCCTTGGTCTTCGGCATCGTTCTCTCCTTACCAGCGCCCGGTCCCGCCGGGCTCCTCGTCGATGGTCAGCTCGGCGAGCGGTTCGGCCTCGGGCCGCCGCCGTGCTCGGGATCGGGCCACGGACCGAGCCGATCGAGCCGGCGCTGGAGGTCCCCCTCGCGCCCGGCCGCGAACTCGTCTTCGTAGAGATTCTCGTTGTTGAAATCGCCCGCCGGGGCGTTCTCGGTCGAGTCCTCGCGGCCTTCGCCGCGGGCCGTGGCGAGTTCGCCCTCGACCCGCTCGCGTTCCGCTTTCAGCAGCTCTTTTGCCCGTTTGTCGTCCATTGGGGGCAGCGTACCGCCAAGCCGTCCGTCGGCCTACTTCACGAGCAGCCAGCCATAGAAGTAGACGTGGTCGCGGCAGAAGAGGGAGCAGCCGGCGTCGAAGTCGAAGTTGATCGGCCCACCCTTCTCACCGGGCTTGACGCCGGGGAGGTTCGGAGTGAGGAAGTGTGGCCCGACTCCGTACTTCTCGCCGTCCTGCGCGTAGCCGTCGGTCACCGTGAAGGCGTCGGAGTTCTCGAAGGGGAGCGTGCCGCTCAAGTGGGCGATCCCGGTGTTGTCACTGCCGCGGTGGCTGAAGTAGAGGAGCTCGTAACTCGCCCCGAACCCAGACTCCCACCTGAGCTCGCCGTCGATGCTCCCCGACCAGGGCCAGGCGCCACCCGAGGAGTCTCCGGTAGCGCAAGAACCGGGCCTGCGCCGGAGGGGATCGCAGGAGCGAGAGTCGAAGTTCATCCGCTGCTCCTTGGTGGCGAGCACGCAGAAGCCGGCGGTCGAGGATGGTCCACAGCTGGGCGCGTCGCCGCGCGGCGCGGCATCGGCGGGAGCGCCGGCGAGAGGGGCGCAGCCGGGCTCGGCCGGGGCCACGGCGTAGAGGTCGCCGTCGTGCCGGGTCGCCAGTGACCACAGGTAGACCCCGTCCTCCTTCGCGGCAACCGCGCTGCCGACCAGCGTGTCGGCGTCGGAGCGGTGGGTCCCCGCCTGGTCGAAGACCTCGACTTCGCGTCCGTCCGCGCAGCGCCCGGGGGCCGACGACTCGACCATGCCGACGACACCGCCGTCGTATTCGTAGGCGCTCAGCGAGTCGCGGGGCGGGGCGGCGAGTGCGGACGGGACGAGGATCGCGGCCAAGGCGACGATGGTCAGGGCCGGGAGGAGCTTACGGGCGTTCATTTCTCTCTTTCGCGGGGACGAAGACGCGTCGGTCTCCCCCATTGGTCGGCCACCAGATCGCATTCTTGAGCCGTTTGCGGCGCCCCTTGAGGTCCGAAACCTGTAGCGCTATCCTGATAGAGCACTAACTACAGAAAGTGGACTTGGCAATGACTTACAGACTCGTTCCCCTAGACGACGCGATCGTGTTCCCGACCGTCACCGCGACTCTGCCGATCGACGTCGGCGAGGACGAGCGCGTCTTCCTCATCCCTCGCCGTGATGGCGAGTTCGGCCGCGTCGGCGTCATCGCCGAGGTCGTCGAGCACGGCCGTTCGCGCCGCGGCGTCCCCGTCGCGACGGTGGTCGGCCTGCACCGCGGCATCGCCGGTGCCGCCACCAACATGGACGACGACGGCACCCTGCACGTCGAGGTCCAGGAGATCCACGACGGCCATCCCGACGACGAGCACACGCTCGAGCTGAGCCGTGAGTACCGCGCCGTGGTCGAGGAGATCCTCGAGCTGCGCGGCGACGACGGTCGCATCGCGACCTTCCTGCGCTCGATCGAGGAGCCCGGCGCGCTGGCCGATACCTCCGGCCTCGCCCCCGACATCCCGAATGAGGGCAAGCTCCGCCTGCTCGAGACGATCGACGTCACCGAGCGGCTCGAGATCGCCGTCGGCCTCCAGCGCGAGCGGCTCGCCGAGTTGCAGGTGCGCTCGAAAATCCGCGACGACGTCGAGTCGGGCGCCCAGAAACAGCAGCGCGAGTACTTCCTGCGCAAACAGATGGAGTCGATCCGCAAAGAGCTCGGCGACGACGAGACCGATCTGATCGGCGAGTACGAGACCAAGATCGACGAGGCCGGCATGCCGGAGGACGTCGAGACGCAGGCTTACAAGGAGCTGCGCCGACTCGAGCGCCAGGGTGAGCAGTCGCCCGAGAGCTCGATGATCCGCAGCTACCTCGACTGGCTGATCGCGGTCCCGTGGAGCAAGCGCTCCGAGGACAAGCTCGACCCGAACCACACGCGTGAGGTGCTCGACGCCGACCACGCCGGGCTCGAGGACGTGAAGAAACGGATCACCCAGTTCGTCGCCGTGCGCAAGCTGCGCGAGGAGAGGAAAGACGAGATCGAGGGGGACAGTCGCGCGAACGGCACGATCCTCACCCTGGTCGGGCCTCCCGGAACCGGCAAGACCTCGATCGGCGAGTCGATCGCCCGCAGCCTCGACCGCGAGTTCGTCCGCATCAGCCTCGGCGGCCTGCACGACGAGGCGGAGATCCGCGGCCATCGCCGCACCTACATCGGCGCCCTGCCGGGACGGATCGTCCGTGCCCTGCGCGACGCCGAGACGATGAACCCGGTGATCCTGCTCGACGAGATCGACAAGGTCGGCTCGGACTGGCGCGGCGACCCGTCGGCGGCGTTGCTCGAGGTGCTCGACCCGGCGCAGAACCACTCGTTCCGCGACCACTACCTCGACGTCGAGGTCGACCTCTCGCAGGTCGTCTTCATCGCCACCGCCAACCTGCTCGACACGATCCCGGCCCCGTTGCTGGACCGGATGGAGATCATCGCCTTCGACGGCTACACGACGGAGGAGAAGCTGGCGATCGCCAAGGGCTACCTGGTGCCGCGGCAGCTGAAGCGCAACGGCCTCAAGGTGGAGGAGATCAGCGTCGAGGACGACGTCCTGCGCGCGGTCATCTCCGAGTACACCCGCGAGGCGGGCGTGCGTCAGCTCGAGCGGGAGATCGGCAAGCTGCTCCGCGGAGCGGCGACGAAGATCGCCAGTGATGACCAGGTCACGGCGCCGATCGTCCTCGACATCGAGGCGGTCCGTGAGGCCCTGGGCAGGCAGAAGGTGTTCCAGGAGTCGGTGGAGCGCACGGCGATCCCGGGCGTATCGACCGGACTGGCGGTCACCGGTACGGGCGGCGACATCCTCTTCATCGAGGCGACCGCCATGGACGGTGACAAGGGCCTGGTCCTGACCGGCCAGCTCGGCGACGTGATGAAGGAGTCGGCGCGGATCGCCCTCTCCTACGTCCGCTCGCACCGCGAGGAGCTGGGCATCCCGGCGGAGAAGTTCCAGCGGGAGTTCCACGTCCACGTGCCGGCCGGGGCGATCCCCAAGGACGGCCCGAGCGCGGGCACGGCGATGACCACGGCTCTGGTGAGCCTGCTCAGCGGCCGCCCCGTCAAGCACACTGTGGGGATGACCGGAGAGGTGACCCTGCAGGGACGAGTGCTGCCGATCGGTGGGCTCAAGCAGAAGATCCTGGCCGCCCACGCGGCGGGCCTGACCGACGTGATCCTGCCCGAGCGCAACCGCGGTGACCTCGACGAGGTCCCCGAGGAGGTCCGTGAGCAGATGACGTTCCACCCGGTGATGAGCATCGACGAGGTGCTCGGGCTGGCGCTCGAGCCCGCGGAGGCAGGAGCTGATGTCGCCCAGGTGTCGTAACTGCGAACCAGTGCCGAAGGAGCTCCGCGCAGCCGCGGGGCTCCTCGAGCGCCGCTGGACGATGGCGACGATCTACGCCGCGTCCAGCGGCGCTCACCGCTTCAACGAGTTCCGCCAGTCGCTCCCGGGGGTGTCGCCGACGACGCTCTCGGAGCGGCTGGAGCAGCTCGAGGCGGCGGGGATCGTCGAACGGCGCCTGGTCGCCGGCCGCCCTCCCCACGCCGAGTACGCGCTGACCGTCCGCGGTGAGCGACTCGCCCTGGCCGTCGCCGGGCTGCTCGAGCACTAGCGTGAGCTTCTCGCCGTCCCACCGTGGCGGCGAGGGGCCGCCGCTACTTCTCCTTCACGGTTTCACCGACACCTGGCGCACCTGGGAGCCGGTGTTGCCGGCGCTCGAACGGCGCTTCGAGGTGTTCGCCCCGACCCTCGCCGGCCACGCCGGCGGGCCGCCCTTCGCCGACGGCGGCGCGAGCGACGAGGCGATCGTCGACGCGCTCGAGTCGATGCTCGACGAGCTCGGCTGGGAGGCGCCGGCGGTAGCGGGCAACTCGCTCGGCGGCTTCGTCGCGCTCCGACTGGCGCAGCGGGAGCGCGCCCGCTCGGTAGTGGCGATCGCGCCCGCGGGCGCCCGACCCTCCGGCGACCCGGCCGTTCGACTTCCGCGAGGTGTTCGACGCCTCGCCGCAGCCGCTGCTGCTGATCGCCGCCGACCCGCCGCGCTTCACCATGCTGGCGGTCAACGGCGCGCACGCGATGGCGTTCGCCTCGACGAAGAGCCCGTTAAAGCCGACGATGGTACGTGCGACGTCGACGGCAACGTCTGGAGGACAGACCGAGATGATGACGTCGCTTCCATCGACGAGCGTGTTCAAGCTCCCGACATCGGTAAGTCCCGCCTCGTCA
>DAIQOT010000357.1:0-2074 GCA_036787695.1 Solirubrobacterales bacterium
AGTCGAGCCGCTCGACCGACCCGTCGGGCCCGCCGATCATCAGGCAGTAGCCGCGCTCGAGGCCGAAGACGCCGCCGCTGGTGCCGCAGTCGATGTAGTCGATCCCCTTCTCGGCCGCCCGTTTTCCGCGCCGCATGTCGTCGCGGTAGTAGGAGTTGCCGCCGTCGATGATCGTGTCGCCCGCCTCGAGCACGCCTTCCAGCCCTTCGACGGTTTCTTCGGTGATCTTCCCCGCCGGGACCATCACCCAGACCGCCCGCGGCGGAGTCATCTCCTTGACGATGTCGGCGAGCGAGCCGGCTCCCGTCGCCCCCTCCCCCTCGAGGCCCTTGACGGCGTCGGGATTGACGTCGTAGGCGAAGATCGTGTGGCCGTCTTTCATCAGACGGCGGGCCATGTTGGACCCCATACGGCCGAGGCCGACGATTCCGAGCTCCATTCCCATCTCCTCTGGTCGGCACTGCTTTAAGGGCGGTTCGCATCCTAGGCGCTCCCGGGCAGTAGCCTGCCGCCGAAATGGTCAATCTCGAGAAACGACACATGGACAAGCCGGCCGACGTCCTGACGATCTTCGGGATCAGCGGCGACCTGGCGAAGAAAATGACCTTCCGGGCGCTGTACCGGATGGAGGTCTCAGGAGCGCTGAAGATCCCCGTGGTCGGGGTGGCGCTCGACGACTGGGACGACGAGGCGCTCCGCAAGCACGCCCGCGAGGCGGTCGAGTCGACGGTCAAGGAGATCGACGGCATGGCCCTCGAGGCGATGCTCGCCCGGCTCTCCTATGTGCAGGGCGACTACGGCGACGACGCCACCTTCGAGCGCGTGAAGACGGCCCTCGGCGACGCCAAGATGCCGGTCTTCTACCTGGAGATCCCGCCCTTCCTCTTCTCCACCGTGGTCAAAGGACTCGGCAAGGCGGGCCTCGTCGACCACGCCCACGTGGTGATCGAGAAGCCCTTCGGCCACGACCTCGAATCGGCGCGGGCGCTGAACGCCGAACTCAGCGAGGTGCTCGAAGAGGAACAGATCCTCCGCATCGACCATTACCTCGGCAAGGAGCCGGTGCTCGACATCACCTACTTCCGCTTCGCCAACTCGATCCTCGAGCCGATCTGGAACCGCAACTACATCGCCCACGTGCAGATGACGATCGCCGAGGACTTCGGGGTCGAGGACCGTGGACGTTTCTACGACTCGGTCGGGGCGATGCGCGACGTGATCCAGAACCACGCGCTGCAGGTGCTCGGCCTGATCGGGATGGAGCCGCCGAGCTACAACGACACCGACTCGGTCCGCGATCAGAAGCTCGACTTCTTCAAGGCGATGCGGGCGGCCGACCCGAAGCGCTACGTGCGTGGCCAGTACGACGGGTTCCTCGAGGTCAAGGACGTGGCGCCGGACTCGACCACCGAGACCTTCGCCGCGCTCGAACTCCACGTCGACAACTGGCGCTGGAGCGGCGTCCCCTTCTTCGTCCGCGCGGGCAAGAACCTGCCGCACAAGACCAGCGAAGTGACCGCGGTGTTCAAGCGGCCGCCGCTGCTCGGTATCGGCCACGGCAAAACGCCGGAACCGAACCGGATGACCTTCCGGATCGAGCCCGAACCCGGCGCGCAGATGCGGATGTTCCAGAAACGCGCGCAGAGCGACCAGTCGTTCGAAGCGGCCGACATGACGGTGCTCTTCGAAGCGGAGCCGGGCTGCGACCCGGAGCCCTATGAGCGCCTCCTGGGCGACGCCCTCCACGGCAACCACACCCTCTTCACCCGCCAGGACGCGATCGAAGAGACCTGGCGCGTCGTCCAGCCCCTCCTCGACCACCCCGGCCCCGTGCATCCCTACGAGCCCGGAACCTGGGGCCCCGCCGAGGCCAACGCCCTGGTCAACGGCGTCACCCACTGGGCCGACCCCTGGCTGCCCGAGGCCTGAGCCACCCTTAGCTGACGCCCGGGGGCCGGCGACCGGCGGCTGCGGCCGTCCGAGTTGCGCCCGGCAAAGTGATGAGGATCCGTGACGAGCGCCGGGGAGCGTGCGAGTTCCTCCACGAACTGCGCGCCCCCGTGACACCCCCCAG
>DAIQOT010000041.1:0-17369 GCA_036787695.1 Solirubrobacterales bacterium
CTCGGCCATCAGCTCGGTCACCCGGCCGATGCCGCCGCGGACGAAGCCCCAGGCGCGCACCCCCGCCGAGGGGTCCTCGCCGGCGTGGTCGTGGAGCAGCACGTAGGCGGTGCCGGAGGTCGACGGCCCGGCGAGCGAGTCGTTGATCGCGTGCCAGCCGAAGGCCGCCTTGATGTGGTCGTCCTCGAACCACTCGTCGAGGTACTGGCGGGCCGAGGTGGCGAAGGTCCAGAGCGCGTCATCGACCTCGCCGCGGTGCTTCGCCCCCTGGATGCCGAAGCGGGCCGCCCGCAGCAGGTCGCTCGGTTTCTTCGAGGCGAGGTCCGGCGGCGCCAGGTCGATGAAGGGCATGATCAGCTCGGCGACGCGGGCGAGGTTGTCCTCGAAGGGCCCGATCTGGGCGGCGTCGTGGGCGGAGAAGCGGCCGACCTCGGCCGCCAGCTCCTCGGGGTCCTCGTGAACCATCAGGTGCTCGCCGTCGTCGAAGAGGTGCAGGGACGGGCCCGCCGCGTCGACCGTGAGGCCGCGCTCGTCGAGGCGCATGTCGTTACGTACCGCGCTGCGCAGCATGCTCAGCACGTAGGCGCCGCTGGATGCGTGGAAGCCCGGAGCGAACTCCTCGGTGACGCAGGCGCCGCCGACGATGTCGCGCCGCTCGAGGACCAGCGGGCGCATCCCCGCCTTGGCCAGGTAGAAGGCGGCGACGAGCCCGTTGTGGCCGCCGCCGACGACGATCGCGCCGTGGCCGGCCGAGCCGTTCGCGCCCGCGCCGTTCGCCACGCCGCTCACGACGCCGTCTCCAGCGACTTCATCCGCGTCACCGCGTAGGCGACCAGCGAGAAGACGCCGGCCGCGGCGAGCAGCACCAGGCTCATCGCCGTGCCGCCGCCGAATTCACCGGTGGCGGAGATCTGTTCGGCGATCGTGTTACCGATCATGTAGCCGCTGCGCCCACCGACCAGCCCGGGCGTCGCGAATTCGGTGAAGAACGGGATGAAGACCAGCGCGATCGAGATGAAGACGCCGGGCGCGACCAGCGGCAGCAGGATCTTGCGGGTGATCTGGAACCAGCTCGCGCCGAGGTCCCGGGCCGCCTCGAACAGGCGCCGGTCGACCGCTTTCATCGAGGCGTAGATCGGGATCGAGGTGTAGACGATCGACCCGGTGACCAACACCAGGATCACCGAGAAGCGACTGAATAACAGTGCGTTGATCGGGTGGTGGATGATGCCGAGGGTTTCGAGCGTGGTGTTGATGAGGCCTTCCTTGCCGAGCAGCATGCGCCAGGCGTAGATGCGAACCATGGGATTCAGCTCGTCGGCGAGTACCAACGCGAGGAGCAGTGGGATCTCGAACTTGCCCGCCTTGAAGGCGAGGATGTAGGCGAGCGGGAACGCGATCAGCAGCTCGACCGCCATCGCGATCGTCGCGATCTCGATCGTCTGCAGCAGGATGTGTACGTAGAGGTGGTTGCCGAAGATCCGGGTGTAGTTGTCGAGGGTGAAGCCGGTCTTTTCGGCGATCAGTTCGAAGCGGAAGCTTTTGTCGGCGAGGACGATCAGCGGCGCGACGAAGAAGCAGATCAGCAGGCCGACCGGGAGCGTCATGTAGCCGAGGACGCGCGCCGAGTGGCGGCTGGGGCGGAGGCGGGCGGCGATCGCGCTCATCAGCGGGACCCGAGGATCATGTCGCTGAGGTTTTGGTCGGTCGACTGACGGTGCAGAAGCTTTTTCACCAGGAACCAGCCGCCGATCACGATCGCCACCTGGATCGCGGCGATGAAGGTCGCGGCGGCGTTGATCAACGGCAGGTTGTCGCCGTGCTTCAGCAGCGCGTACACCCACACCGGGAAGGTCTGTTCGTAGCCGCCGGTGAAGAAGCTGAGCTCGAAGCTGTTGAAGGATTCGAAGAAGGCGTAGAGGCCGGCCGCGGCGAGCGACGGCGCGATCTGCGGCAGCATCACGTAGCGGACCATCTGCCACTGCGAGGCGCCGAGGTCGATCGCCGCCTCTTCCGGCGCCTTCTCGAAGCGCACCAGGCCGGCGGCGACGATCGCCGTCACCAGCGGGAAGGTGACGACGATGTGCATCAGGGTCAGCGTCGTCAGCGACAGTTCGATCCGCAGCGCGACGAAGAACATCACCGCGGCGACGCCGATGATCAGCGAGGGGACGACGAGCGTCGCGCCGTGGAGGCCGGCGGCGGCGCCGCGCAGCTTGAAGCGGCTGCGGGTGATGCCGATCGCCGACATCGTCCCGATCACCATGCAGAAGGCGGCGACGATCAGCGCGACGACGACCGAGTGCTCGATCGAGGAGCGGGCGCCGGGGTCTTCCAGCGCCGCCTTGTACCAGTGGGTGGTGAACGCTTCGAACGGCAACGAGATGATCGTCGAGCTGTTGAACGAGAAGATCGCCAGCAGGATCAGCGGGCCGAACAGCAGCAGCATGATGAAGGCGATGACCGCCACGCTGGCGGCGTTCGAGGCCCGTTCGCCGGAGCGTTTGGAGAGCCCCTTGCGGCGCCGCGGCGCGGGGGCCGGGACCGCCGCCTGACCGCCCTCGATCGGGTTCGCGGTGGCGCTCATCCGGAGATCACCCCTTGGTAGATTTCGAGCCACTTCTGCGGGTCGGGCGGGCTCTGCTCGATGACCGTGCCGGAGATCGATTTGGGGTCGGCGGTCGCGCGCAGTTCGGGTTCCACCTTCGGCACCGCCTTTTCGTTCAGCACCACGTAGCCCTCGTCGCCGAATTTCGCCTGTACCTCGGCCGAGGCGTAGTAGTTGATCAGCGCGTAGGCGGCGTTGGTGTTCTTCGAGTTCGAGGTGATCGCGAGGCCGCAGACCCAGGCGTACACACCTTCCTTCGGCCGCACCCATTCCACCGGCACGCCGCCTTCGATCATTTCTTCGGCGGTGCCGAGGCCGCCGTCCATCAGGATCACCTCGCCGCTCTTCATGAGGTTCAGCTGGTTGGCGTCCGATTCCGGGAAGGTGCGGAACTGGGACCCGTGTTCGTTGAGGTAATCGCCGACCTTTTCGAGCTGCGCTTCCGACATTTTGAACGGGTTCTTGATCCCGAGCGAGAAGGCGGTCATCACGATCATCGACTTGGAGTCGCCGCCCATCGCCACTTCACCCTTCAGTTCGGGATTGAACAGTTCCTTGATTTCACTGACACCGTTCGGGAACTTTTCGGTGTTGTAGATCAGCCCGTGCGGCCCGGCCTGCAGCGGGACGAACATCTGTTTCCCGCCTTCCTGGGTGCCTTCGGCTTCGCGCAGTTCGGGGTCGAGCTCGTCCCAGTTGGCCAGCTTCTTGGTGTTGATCGGCTGCAGAAGCCCGCGCTCCTCGAGCGGCGTGATTTCGTCGGCGCAGGTTTCGACCACGTCGGTGTGGAAGCCGGCCGAGAGTTTGGCGGCGGCTTCGCTCGAGCCTTCGATTTCGTCGGCTTCGATGTTCACCTCGGGGTACTTTTCTTCGAATTCCTTGACCATCGCCGGTTCGAGGACTTCGTGTTCGGCCATCACGTGGATCGTGCCTTCCGGTTCGCTGACCGAGCCGCCGCCGGTCGCGGTGCCGCCGGTGCTGGCGAAGCTGAAGCCGCAGCCGGCGAGGGCGACCGAGCCGGCGAGGACGGCGAGCGCGAGGGGAACGGTCTTGCGAATCGAGCGCATGTGCTCCCCGGTCCCGATTCAGACCTTGAGCGGGGCGGGGATCGCGAGGGCTGTCCCGTCGCACAGGCGGTCGGCGCTCGCCTGGCCGAGGCGCTCGGCGATCGCCGCGTGCGCGCGACCGAGGTCGCCGGCTTCCTCCGGCGTGTGGGCGTCGGAGGCGACGAGGTCGGCGAGGCCCTGGTCGAGGATCCGCCAGGCGTCGGCCTCGATCGCCGGCCCGTCGGCGCCGAGCAGCGAGCAGGCGTCGACCTGCAGCAGTGCCCCAGCCGCGGCCAGCCGCTCGGCGAAGCCGGGGTCGGGATCCGGGTGGGCGGCGCGGCGCTCGGGGTGGGCGACGACCGGGCGCAGACCCTCGGCGCGGACCTTGGCGATGTAGGGGAGGAAGAGGTCGTCGTGGCCGGCGGGCTCGTCGTCGGGGCCGTCGACGAGGACGATGTCGAGCTCGGCGAGGGCGAGGGCGGCGATGTCGGCGCCGGGGGCGAGGCGCTCGGGCGAGGGCGTCACCTCGTGGCCGCGGCGCACGGTGAGGCCGGAAGGGACGACGGCGAGCAGCGTCTCGAAGCGCTCGCCGATCAGCGCCAGCCGCGCCGGGGAACCGGGGAAGCCGTCGCGGTCGGCGACGTGCGGCGTCGCCCACAGGCAGGTCGTCCCCGCCGCGGCGATCCTCGCCAGCATCGCCTCCGTCGTCGCCAGGTCCGGCGAGCCGTCGTCGACCCCGGGGATGACGTGGCTGTGGATGTCGACCAGCTCGGCTATGCGGCGAGCTCCGTGGCGGGCGACGTCGCCCCCGGGCCATCGGCGCCGAGCACGTAGGTCGCCTCGGCGGGCCAGCCCAGCGTCACCACGTCGCCGGAGCGGGCCTGGCGGCCGGCCTCGTCGTCGTTCAGCAGGTGGACGACGAGGCGCTCGCCGAAGCTGAGCTCGACGATCAGCTGGGTCATCGAGCCGAGGTAGACGATCTCGACGACCGCGCCGCGGAGTCGCGACCAGGAGTCGTGGTCGGGGGCGTCGAGCTTGATCCGCTCGGGGCGGATCGTCACGGTCATCGGCCCGCTGACGGTGGCGCCCGGGTCGGGCGCGAGCAGGCGCTGGCCGTCGTCGAGGTCCATCGCGACGAGCCCCGCGCGCGTCCGCGGCTGCTGCAGCTCGAGCAGGTTGGAGACGCCGATGAAGCCGGCGACGAAGGCGGTGGCGGGGCGCTCGTAGAGGGTGCGCGGGTCGGCCAGCTGCTCGACCTTGCCTTTCGACATCACCGCGATCCGGTCCGACATCGTCAGCGCCTCCTCCTGATCATGGGTGACGTAGACGAAGGTGGTGCCGGTGCGCTGCTGGATCCGCTTCAGCTCCAGCTGCATCTCCTTGCGCAGTTTGAAGTCGAGGGCGCCGAGCGGCTCGTCGAGGAGCAGTGCGGCGGGGCGGTTGACGAGCGCCCGGGCGAGGGCGACGCGCTGGCGCTGGCCGCCGGAGAGCTGGGCGGGACGGCGACGCTCGAGGCCGTTCAGCTGCATCGACTCGATCGCTTCGGCGACCCGCGGGCCGCGCTCGGCCCGGTTCGTCCCCTTCACCTTGAGCCCGAACTCGACGTTGTCGGCCACCGTCATATGGGGGAAGAGGCCGTATTCCTGGAAGACCATGTTGAGGTTGCGCTGGGCGGGGCCGACCTGGGTCACGTCCTCGCCGCGCAGGACGATGCGGCCGCTGGTCGGCTCCTCGAAGCCGGCGATCATCCGCAGCGTCGTCGTCTTGCCGCAGCCGGAGGGGCCGAGCATCGAGAAGAACTCGCCCTCGGCGATCAGCAGGTCGACGTTCTCGACCGCGTTGGTGCCGCCGAAGCTCTTGCTGACTCCCTCGACGCTGATCGCCGCGCTGTGATCCTGTTCCACAATTCGACACTGTACCAAGATCGTGGTCAAAAGCACGCGATCTCGGTAACATTTGTTCAACAATTCATCTGTTGTCCCATTCCTCTACAGTGCCGCCAACCCCGTCCTTTTGACTCGTCTGGAGCTAGATACAGATGGCGAACCTCAAGCGTGTTAACGACCCCGATCCCGATCTGACCACGGCAAAGAACCTGATGACGCGGCGCGACACGATCTCCGGCGCCGCCAAGCTCGTCGCCGGCCTCAGCATCGGCGCCCAGGTGATGGCCGCCACCGGCGCCGACAACGCGATGGCCAAGCAGGTCCGCCACGTCGCCCGTCGCGCCGGCAAACCGGGCTACGGCCCGCTCGTCAACCACACCGGCGAAATGTCGCTGCCGAAGGACTTCCACTACGTCCACTTCGGCGACGCCTTCACCAAGATGAGCGACGGCAATCTGACCCCGCCGTGCCACGACGGCACCACCGTCTTCCCGGCCGGCAAGGGCGTCGTGCGGATGATCCGCAACCACGAGGGATACGGGCACGGCACTCCGCGCGGGGGCAAGTTCCACGCCTACGACCGGACCGCCAAGGGCGCCGTCACCTCCTCGCTGTTCGACACCAACAAGGGCGAACTGATCGAAAGCGGGATCGTCCTCAACGGCACCCACGAAAACTGCAACGGCGGCCACACGCCGTGGGGCTCCTGGCTCAGCTGCGAGGAGAACACCGAAGGGCCGGCCAACGGCTTCGAGAAGCCGCACGGCTACGTCTTCGAGGTGCCGCACGACGCCAAACGCGCGGTCGAGCCGGTGCCGATCAAGGCGATGGGACGGATGGAGCACGAGGCGGCGGCGATCGACCCGCGCAGCGGCATCGTCTACCTCACCGAGGACAACGGCGACCCGGCCGACGGCTTCTACCGCTACCTGCCGAACGACCGCACCCGCCTACATAAGGGGGGCGTGCTGCAGATGCTCGCCGTCCAGGGACGCTCCCAGTACAACACGATCACCGGCCAGACCGTCGGCGAGAGGCTGCACTGCGAATGGGTGACGATCGACAACCCCGATCCGCCGGAGGCCGAAGCCGAACCGGCGACGGTGTGGCGCGAAGGCCGCTCGAAGGGCGCCGCCCAGTTCCTCGGCGTCGAGGGTTGCCACTGGGCCCGCGGCTCGGTCTACTTCGTCGCCTCCGAAGGCGGCGACGCCGAAGAGGGCCAGATCTGGCGCTACACCCCGCACGGCCACAAGACCGGCACGCTGGTCCTGCTCTACGAGTCGAAGAGCGAAAAGTACCTCGACGAACCCGACACGATCACGGTGTCCCCGCGCGGCGGCGTCCTGATCTGCGAGGACGGCAACGGCGAGGACGAAGCGGGCGGCGACAACTACCTCCGCATCCTCAGCCCCGCTGGCGAGCTCGAAACGTTCGCCCGCAACGACACCCCCCTCGACCTCCATCGCTGGGAGGAAAACAAGCCCGGCGTGATGGGCCGCTCGGAGTGGTCGGGCTCGACCTACTCCCCCGACGGCAAGTGGCTCTTCGTCCACATCCAATACCCCGGCCGCACCTTCGCCATCACCGGCCCGTGGGAGAAGGGCTGGGGCTGAGCCGATCTGGGGGCGCCTCGCGGCGTCCTCGGTCGCTCGCCTTCGGGTCACGCACTAACACTGTGCGCTCCCCTCGTCTCGCTCCCTGCGTCCTTGCGAGGCTGGCCCAGATCGCCTCAGGCCAGGGCCGCGGCGGCGCGGGTCGAGGCCAAGAGTTCGTCACGAAGGCGCAGGTTCCGTCACGACCCACGCACCTCTCGCGCGCATCCCATTACACCCCGATGTTGATGGGCCGAAAACCGGAGATATAGGGAGGTTTTCGGCCCATCAACCTGGGTGGTGCGCGGAAGGGTGACGAACGTGCCGAACCCGTGGACTTCCCGGCGTCTCGGACGGGCGGAGGGGTCTCGGATCGCGGCGTCCCGCCGGGGAGCTAGCGCAGGGCGGCGGACAGGGCGTTGGCGGCGCGGGTCAGTTGGTCTGGCGTGTGGGCCGCAGATATCTGGGCGCGGATTCGGGCGGTGCCCTCGGGGACGACGGGGAAGCCGAAGCCGGTGACGAAGACGCCGTCGTCGAGGAGGCGGCGGGAGGCGTCGATCGCGGTCGAGGTCTCGCCGACGATCAGCGGCACGATCGCGCTGTCGCCGGGGAGCGGCTCAAGGTCGCGGGCGGCGAGCAGGTTGCGGAAGGTGGCGACGTTCTCGCGCAGGCGGCCGACCAGGCCCGGGTCTTCGGCAAGAAGTCCAAGGGCACGGCGGGAGCTCGCCGCGACGGTCGGCGCGAGGCCGTTGGAGAAGAGCTGCGGCCGCGAGCGCTGTTCGAGCACCCGGCAGAGCGCCGCGTCGCCGGCGACGAAGCCGCCCGCGCCGCCGCCGAGCGCCTTGCCGAGCGTGCCGGTCGTGATGTCGACCTCGTCGGCGAGGCCGAAGTGTTCGCCGGTCCCGGCGCCGCGCTCACCGAGCACGCCGAGGCCGTGCGAGTCGTCGACGATCAGCACCGCGCCGTGCTCGCGGCAGAGGTCGATCAGCTCGGGCAGCCGCGCCAGGTCGCCCTCCATCGAGAAGACGCCGTCGGTGACGACGAGCTTGCGGCGCATCGTCGAGGCGGCGAGGGCGCCGGCCAGCGCGTCGAGGTCCGAGTGGGGGTAGATCGACTTCGCCGCCGGCCGGGCGAGTCGGATCGCGTCGATGATCGAGGCGTGGTTGAGCGCGTCGGAGAAGACCTCGGTCTCGGCATCGCAGAGCGCGTCGAGCACGGCGTGGTTCGCGTTCCAGCAGGAGGTGTAGGTGAGCGCCGCCTCGGTGCCGAGGAACGAGGGGAGGTCGGCCTCGAGCTCCAGGTGCGGGGCGAAGAGGCCGCAGATGAAGCGCACCGACGCGGTCCCGGCGCCGTAGCGGTCGAGCGCCGCGTGGCCGGCGGCGATCACGTCGGGGTGGGCGGCGAGGCCGAGGTAATCGTTGGAGGAGAGGACGACGGCGCGGCCGCGTCCCCGCAGCTCGACCTCCGGCCCCTGCGGGGACTCGAGCACCTGGATCGTCTTCAGCGTCCCCGCCTCGCGCATCGCGTCGAGCTCCGCCGAGAGCTCCTCGCGCAGCAGCTCGGCGCCGCCGGTCGCGGTCGGCTCGCTCATCGTCCCAGCGCCCCGATCGCCGCGGCCAGCGCCTCGCCGATCGTGTCGAGCGCGGCGCCGAACTCCTCCGGGTCCATCAACAGCGAGGGCTGGATGTTGAGCGAGGTCGAGCTCGAGTCGGTGAAGACGCCGCGGCGGACCGCCTCGGCCCAGGTCGCGTCCTGAAGCTCGCGGTCGCGCTCCTTGGTCGCCCGGTCGCGGACCAGCTCGATCGCCTGGAAGGCGCCGACCGACCGCACCTCGCCGATCTGCTTGTGGCGCTCGGCCAGCGCCCAGAGCTTCTCGGCTCCCACGGCCTCCAGCGCGCGCACGTTCTCCAGCACCGGTTCGCGCTCGTAGAGGTCGAGCGTGGCGCTCGCCGCGGCGCACGCCCAAGGCAGCCAGGACCAGGTGGAGCCGGTCGGGACGTCGTCGAAGGAGCCCAGCGCGCGCTCGGAGCCGAGCACCGCGGCGATCGGCGCGACGCCACCGCCGAACGCCTTGCCGAGGCACATCAGGTCGGGTTCGACGCCCCAGCGTTCGACCGCGAAGAGGTGGCCGGACCGGCCCATACCGGTCTTCACCTCGTCGGCGCAGAGCAGCCACTCGTGCTCGCGGCAGAGCTCCACCAGGGCGGGCCAGAAGGTGTCGGGAGGAGCGACGCAGCCGCCCGAGCCGAGCACCGGCTCGATCACAACGCCCGCCACTTCGGCCGGGTCGATCGCGTGGAAGAGGAGGTGGTCGCGGATGTAGTCGACGGTCGCGTCGCCGCTGCCGCCGGGGCGCGGCGGCCCGAACGGCGAGCGGTAGGGGTTCGGGTAGGGGACGTGGGCGAAGCCGGGGACGAGCGCGCGGAGGCCGGCGCTGATCTCGTTCTCCTCGGCGCCGAGCGCGGCGGTGATCGTCGTCTCACCGTGGTAGCCGCCGAGGAAGCCGAGGATGATCGGGCGGCCGGTGGCGCGGCGCATCACCTTCACCGCGGTCTCGATCGCCTCGGTGCCGTTGAGGGCGTAGGCGACCCGGGTCAGCGAGCCGGGAGTGATGTTGATGAGGCGCTCGGCGAGCGGCGCGGCGAGGTCGGATGCGATCCCGTGGCCGTCCTCGTTGCCGTAGCGGCGCAGGGCGTCGACCATCGGCTCGATCAGGTCCTCGCGGGCGGCGCCGAGCGGCACCGAGGCCGAGGCCGAGGCGCAGTCGACGTACTCGTTGCCGTCGAGGTCGACCAGCGTCGAGCCGCTCTTGCGCTCGATCACGAACGGGGCCAGGTGCTCGCCGATGCCGGGGTAGAGGACGGCGCGTAGCCGCTCCAACTCGGCCGCGCTCTTCGGCCCGGGGAGGTCGAGCGGGGTCATGCCGGCCGCCTCTCTGCGCCCTCCGTCGGGCGCGTCAATGTGAATTGGTGAACAATTCCATCATCTTATAGACGCAGCAGAAGCGCCGCTACAGACGCAGCAGGAGCGCCGCGACCGCCAGCAGCGGGACCGCGATCGACAGTCCCCGCAGCCCGGCGTCGAGCGGCGCGGTCATCGAGTCGCGGTCGAGCGTTCGGACGCTGCCGTCGGCCATGCGCTGCTCCCCGGTGACCGACTCGGTGCGCCGGCGCAGGTCCCGGACCGGGGTCGAGAGGCTCCGCTGCACGCGGCAGAACCCGTAACAGGCGACGACGACCGCGGCCGCCGCGACCCCTTCCCGCCAGGAGTGGACGCCGAGCGCGTTGACCCACCAGCCGGTCAGCGCCGAGAACCCGCCCCACGAGGCGGCGAGCCAGAAGTCGGTGTGGAAGCGGCCGCCGAACAGCTCGAGGTTGTAGGCGGGGGCGATGAAGGCGCCGAAGCCGATCAGCGGGATCAGCGTGGGGGAGACGACGAAGACGCCGACGATGCCGATCGCCAGCGCCCCGCCGAGGCCGCCGACCGCCATCGCGATCAGCGCCCGCTTCGACAGTCGCGTCCCCAACGGCCGGCCGTTCAGCTCGTCGAGCGCGTGCGCGCCGACCCCGACGGCGAGGAAGAAGGCGGCGATCGCGGCGGCGACGCGGACCGGGTAGACGTGGGCGGCGACGGCGGCGCCGAGCGCCACGTTGGCGACGTGCCAGAGGGTGTAGGGCGGGTGCAGGACGTTGACGACGTCGCGGGCGCCGCCGGGCGCCAGCGCGTAGAAGGCCGGACGGGGCGTCCGGTCAGCCGCCAACCGTGCCCCAGATCACGACCCCGCCGCCGAGGCTCATCCGCCTCACATGGACGTCGCCGATCCCGGCCGCGCGCCACAGCTCGACCTGCCGCGCCAGCGGATAGGAGCGGTAGAAGCCTTCGATGCTCGGACCGAGGAAGCGTCCCGCCTCGAACCAGCCGCGCGAGTCGATCCGTCCCAGCGCCGGCAGGCCGACCCGGGTGTAGAGGCGCCAGAGCGGCAGCCAGATTCCCCGCGGCAGGCAGAACTCGAGGCTGGAGACGCGGCCGCCGGGCTTCACCACCCGGGCCAGCTCGCGCAGGGTCGCGGCCGGGTCGTCGACGTAGCGGAGCAGGTAGGTGAAGGTGAGGTGGTCGAACTCGGCGTCGGCGAAGGGCAGCGACTCGGCCTCGCCCTCGACCAGCTCGATCCGCCCGGCGAGGCGGGTCGAGGCGGCGACCTTCTCCCGCGCCCGGCCGAGCATCGCGGCGCTCTGGTCGAGTCCGACGACGCGGCATCCCCAGCGTTCGACCAGCGCCTTGCTGACCAGCCCGGTGCCGCAGGCGACGTCGAGCACACGGTCCTCGGGGCGCGCCGCGACGGCCTCGACCGCCGCCTTCCGCCAGCGCGGATCCTGGAAGAAGCTGAGCGCGGCGCCGAGCTCGTCGTAGTGGGCGGGGAGCTGCTCGAACATCTCAAGAGCGTGCTGCTTGCGTTGTGACTCGGAGGGCGTCATCGCGTCTAGCCTCCCAGACGAGCCGAGATACCCGGTGTCGTAGGGTCAGGGAATGGCCACCGACGCAGTTCTTTCAGGCACCGTAGCCCTCGTAACCGGCGCTTCCAGCGGCATCGGCGAGGCGACCGCGAAGCGGCTCGCCGCCGACGGCGCGACCGTCGCCGTCGCCGCCCGTCGCAACGACCGGCTGGAGAAATTGGTCGAGGAGATCGACGACGCGGGCGGCAAGGCGCTCGCGATCGAGGCCGACGTCACCGACCGCGCCGCCGCCGAGGCCCTGGTCGAGCGCACGGTCAAAGAGCTCGGCCGCCTCGACACCGTCGTCAACAACGCCGGCGTGATGCTGCTCGGCCCCTCCCTCAATGCCGACATCGAGGAATGGGACCGCATGGTCGACATCAACGTAAAGGGGCTCCTCTACGTCGCCAAGGCGGCGCTCCCGCACCTGATCAAGGCCGCCGACGAGGGTCCGCGCCTGGTCACCGACATGGTCAACATCTCCTCCGTCGCCGGCCGCCGCGCCCGCGAGGGCAGCGCCGTCTACAACGCGACCAAGTTCGGCGTCGGCGCCTTCTCCGAGGCGCTCCGCCAGGAAGTCACCGAGCGCCACGTGCGCGTCTCGCTGGTCGAGCCGGGCGCCGTCATCACCGAGCTCGCGAGCCACAACCGGCCCGAGGTGCAGGAGGAAATGAAAGGCCGCTTCGGCGACATCGAACGGCTCGAAGCCGACGACATCGCCGACGCGATCTCCTACATCGTCACCCGGCCGCGGCACATGGCGATCAACGAGATCCTCGTGCGGCCGACCGAGCAGAAGAACTAGCTCTACTGATTTTTCACATCTGGGCGGCGCCCGTCCGCTCAGATACCCGGCATGGACGCCGGAGACATCATCGTCGGGTTGGTCGTCGCCGCGGGCGTCAGCTTCGACTTCACCAACGGTTTCCACGACACCGCCAACGCGATGGCGACGACGATCGCCACCGGGGCGCTGCCGCCCAAGGTCGCCGTCTCGATCGCCGCGGTCCTCAACTTCGTCGGCGCCTTCATCTCGCTCTCGGTCGCCGCGACGATCGCCGAAGGCATCGTCGAATCGGGCGCGGTCACGCCGGTCATCATCCTCGGCGGCCTGATCGGCGCGATCAGCTGGAACCTCGCGACCTGGTGGTTCGGGATCCCATCCTCTTCCTCGCACGCGCTGATCGGTGGGGTGATCGGCGCGACTCTCGTCGGCGCCGGCTCCGGCGCGATCGAGATCGAAGGGATCATCTCCAAGGTGATCATCCCCGCCGCGATCTCGCCGATCCTCGCCGGCGTCCTCGCCGCGATCGGCGTCGCGATCATCTACCTGCTGATCCGCGCCTTCAAAGAGGACAAAGCCGAACAGGAGTTCCGCTGGTTACAGGTCGCCTCGTCATCGATGGTGGCGCTCGCCCACGGGACCAACGACGCGCAGAAGACGATGGGCGTGATCTCGCTGGCGCTGATCGCAAACGGCTCGATCAGCGGCGGCGCCAACTTCGACGTGCCGACCTGGGTGGTGATCATCTGCGCGACCGCGATCGCCGCGGGAACCTACTCGGGCGGCTGGCGGATCATCAAGACGCTCGGCACCAAAGTGGTCGAGGTGCGGCCGCCGCAGGGCTTCGGCTCGGAGGCGATCGCCGCGACCGTGATCCTCGCCTCCTCGCACGTCGGCTACCCGCTGTCGACCACGCAGGTCGTCTCCGGCGCCGTCACCGGCGCGGGCGTCGGCCGGCCGGGCGCCCAGGTCAACTGGAAGGTGATCCGCAACATCGTGGCCGGCTGGTGCCTCACGCTGCCCGCCGCCGCGGCGACTTCGGCGCTGGTCTACGCGATCATCGAACTGCTCGGCGGCGGTGCCTTCGGCGCGATCGTCGCCGTCGTCCTCCTCGCGATCGGCTGCTTCCTGCTCTGGCAGGCCAACCGCCGCAGCCCGAGCGACCCCGAGGACACGATCTCCGAGAACCCCGTCTTCGGTCCCGAGGCGAAGAAACGCGCCGCGGAGCAGCCGGTGGCCGCATGATCAGCTTCGCCGAGATCGTCGAAGTCAAGCCTCTACTGGAAGCGATCTGGACCTCGGTCGTCTTCGGCCTGGTCGTGCTCGTCGTCGCCGGGATCGGCGTCAGCGCCTCGCTGCGGGCCGCCGACCAGCGCGCCGGCAACCACGAGGCTAGCTTCGCTTCCTGGAGCCTGGTGACGATCGGCTGCGGCGCCGTCCTCGTCGCCGCCGTGGTGCTGGGCATCTGGGCGATGACCCAGTGAGAGGCTTGACGCGATGACCCCCGACAACCCCTTCGACGGCGGCAAGCCGCGGCCGATCGCGACGGTCCTCGACGGCCTGCGGGCGCGGATCGACGCCGAGCGCTTCGACGCCGCCGTCATCTCCCTGGAGGCCGTCGTCGCCGACCTCGGCTACGGCGACGTGCGACCCCTGCCCGGCGCGGTTGCCTGGATCCGCGAACTGCGCGGGGCGGGGAAGAAGGTCGGCCTGGCGGCGAGCGGCGAACGCGCCCGCGCGGCGCTCGAGCTGGCCGGCGTGACGGACCTCTTCGACGCGGTCGTCACCGGATCGCGCAGCATGGGCACCCTGACCGAGGTCGCCACCGAGCTCGGCGTCGACACCGACGACGCGATCCTCGTCGACGTCGCCCCCGCCGGCATCCAAGCGGGCCGCGAGGCAGGCTTCGACCTCCTGATCGGCGTCGCCCGCAACCTCGGCACCCCCGAGGACCTGCGCCAGGCCGGAGCCGACATGGTCGTCGCCGACCTCCAGGAGCTCCTCGGCTCCGCCAAGGGCCTCGACCGCTGATCTCATTTGCTGACTTGACCACCCTCTGGTGGGGTCAACTCAGCAAACGCGCCGCGCCGACGCGCTAGAACTTCGTCATCGACGACGAGCGGCACGCCAAGATCATCGAGGCGATCCGGGAGATCCCGGAGGGCTTCGTGCGGACCTACGGGGATGTCTCGCCGGGGGCGCCGCGGCTCAGCGCCCGCCTTCTCTCGACCGAGCAGCATCCCGACGACGTTCCGTGGTGGCGGGTCGTGCGCGCCGATGGCAGCCTGGCGGTGGGGCAGAGGCAGCGGGAACACCTGATGGCCGAGGGCGTCCCCTTCAACGGTGAGCGCGTCGACATGGACGTCGCCCGCATCCCTCACGATCCGTGAGGCGGCGGGAGGAGGTCGTCGAGGGGATCCCGGTGATCCTGGTCGAGCCGGACGAGCAGCGCGGCGCGCCGGTCCTGTGGATGTCCTACCTCGGCGGCTACGGGGAGCGGAACCTGCCGATGCTCGAGCGCTTCGCCGCCGCCGGTCACCCGGCCGCCAGCTTCGACGCCCCCGGCCACGGTGGCCGCGGAAGCGGGGATCGCCAAGAGTTCGCCCGCCACGTCCTGGCCGCCTTCCGGCAACGGATGTGGCCGCTCCTCGGCCGCACCACGCTGGAGGCGCTGCGGGTGCTCGACTGGCTCGGTGGGGAGGCGGACGCGAGCGAGGGCTTCCTCGTCGGCGGCTTCTCGATGGGCGGGGACGCGGCCGTCGCGCTTGCCGGGATCGACCAGCGGGTCCGCCGCGTCGCCGCGATCGGCTCGACCCCGGACTGGTCGCGACCGGGGATGCACGAGCTCGGCGACTCCATGCGCCCCCTCGACCAGGGCGAGGACGACGCCTACGCCGAATGGTTCGCCGCCCAGCTCGACCCGATGCGCCACCTCGACCGCTACCGCCGCGACCTCGCGATCGACTTCGAGCTCGGCGCCGAGGACCGCCACATCCCGGAGGCGAACGCGCGCGCCTTCGCCGACGCCCTCGCCGCGCTCGATCCCCCTGCCTCCGCGACCGTCGAGATCAACGTCCATCCCGGCCTCGACCACGGCGTGGTCAGCGACCAGACGGCCAAGGACGCCGCCTTCGCGTTCCTCCTCGACCCGGCGTGAAGAGCGGCGGACGGGAGTCGAACCCGCGTCATTAGCTTGGAAGGCTAAGGCTCTACCATTGAGCTACCGCCGCGTGCCAGGGGGCAGGGTACCTACGATCCCGACGATCCGTCAGAATGCGTGAGCACTCCTCGGGGAGTGGCGCAGTCTGGTAGCGCACTCGGCTGGGGGCCGAGCGGTCGCAGGTTCAAATCCTGTCTCCCCGATTTCTTTTTCCTTCCCACGCGGCCGAAGGTTGATGGTCCAGCCTCCTGGGTAGGCCGCGTTCCGATGAAGATTCCCGTGATCGTGCTGGTGGTCGCGGTCCTCCTGTTCGGGGTCGCTCCGAGCGGCAGCGCCGCGGCGACCAATGTCTATGAACTTCCGCCGGCCACCCACGCCGGCCCGCTCGCCGTCTCCGGCTCAGGGACCGTCTGGTTCATCCCCGAGCGGGGACACGAATGGCAGGGAAATCGATCCTCGAACATCGGCAGCGTCGGGCCGGAAGGGACGGTCAGCGAAGAGACCGTTCCCGGCATCCGATTCATCAACGACGTCGCGGCAGGCCTCGACGGCGAAGTCTGGGTTTCCGGGTTTGACGGATCCCACGACCTCTTCGGTGAGCGGAGGTTCGAGGTAGGGCTCCTCACTCCGACCGGCGGCGTGGTCGATCGCTATTCGGTTGGCAACTGGCGGGGTAGGCTCAGGTCGCTGGCCGTATCCGGCCGCGGAGTGTGGTTCATCGCCCAACGGCTCACCTCTAACGGCGTCGACACCATCGTCCGGGTCGGCGCGGGAGGTGCCCGGCGACGGTTCGGTATTCCTCCCAAGTGCCGGGCCGGAGCGCTCGCCGCGGCGCCGGACGGGACTGTGTGGTTCAGCGAAAAGTGTGGCGGATTCGTAGATGGTGGCGCCACCAGCAAGACCAGCCTCACCCAGATCCGCGCGAACGGGACGATGGTCCGGCATCGGATCGCCGGCCGGGACGCCGTGGTCTCCCTCACCGTCGGCAAAGAAGGAACGGTCTGGTTCGGGGCATGCTGCAGTGGTCTCAGCGGAGACCGACTCGGCCGTCTTGGCCGCAACGGCGGCCTCAGGGAATTCGCCACTCGGAACGCGTTGCCACGCTCGCTCGCCGCCGGCCCGGGAGGGGTCTTGTCGGTTCCCTGGTTCCATCACAGGTATCCCACGCGCCTGGCCTCGATCGGCCTCGACGGGAAGCGTGATGGACCGCGCGTCTGTGCTGACCCGACCTGCGATCTCGAACCTCAGTTCCTCACCAGCGCCCCGGACGGGAGCATCTGGTTCGGGCTTCGAAGACCGAACTACAACACCGGTGGTGGCGGAAGCGGTCTCTACATCGACGAACAGATCGGCGATGAAGCCGGATTCATCGGCCACTACTTGCCGTAGCGAATGGGACCCTCCCTGGCCTGCCCTTACCGCGAGTGATCGTCAGCCCTGGGACCTGCGCGGTCGGTGAGTCGCAGGCCAAGGGCGTCGTGTGTTCAAGCAGGTGCCAAGGCCTGCTGGGGGCCGAGCGGTCGCAGGTTCAATCCTGTCTCCCCGATCCATCTGAACCTGCGACGGGTTGCAGGTTCAAGTGTTGGCTCCCTCTAGACAAGGTTCCGCGCCTCGCGTCTCCGCGCAGAGGCAAGATCACTACGGTCGAGAACTCAAGCTGCCGAGATGAGAACGCGAGCACGGAATGGGGGAATCGTCGCAGCGACCGCGCTGGCGCTGCTCCTGGCGCTGGCGCCGCTGACCGGGGCGGCGCCGTTGCGAGGGCAGCTCGACCCGAGCTTCGGTCACGGCGGGCGGGTC
>DAIQOT010000041.1:17379-21514 GCA_036787695.1 Solirubrobacterales bacterium
CCGCGCTCAGGGAGTCGATCAGCGCCCGGACCGGGCGGGTCCTCTCCGGCCGCGGATCCAGCTTCGCCAAGGCGGGCTACGACGCGGTCGCGATGCAGCCCGACGGAGCGGCCGTCTTCGCCGGGCACACCGAATCGATCGATGGGAAGTACGTCAGACGGACGATGCTGATCCAGCGCCGGCTGGCGGACGGTCGGATCGACCCGAGCTTTCAAGAGATCGCCGAGGGGGAATACGACTTCGGCCCGATCGGGCTCGCGCTGCAGCCCGACGGTGACATCCTCTACGCGCCCAGTGGCGGCTACACGGGGGCGGTCAAGCGGCTGCTGCCTGACGGCCAGCCCGACACCTCGTTCGGCGAAGACGGGACGGCGGACGTCCCGCTGAACCCCACCAATCTGGCGGTCGACCCCGAGGGCCGCATCATCGTCGCCGGTGGTGCCCCGGTCGGCGGTGAATGCCACGACTGCGAGCCCTCGTCGGTCGTAGCGGTGGCGAGGCTCAACCCCGACGGGACGCTCGACCGCAGCTTCGGCACGGAAGGGATGCTGATTGTCAGCGCGCCCCATGACGTCTTCGGCGACGCGGCCGGTCTGGCGCTGGAGCCCGACGGTTCGATCGTCCTCCAAGGAGGGAGCGGCAGCCTGTTCGGAGTGACGGCCGGCGGCGCCACCAACCTCGGCTTCGGCGACGCCGGCGTGGTCAGCGCGGTCGGCGCCACCGGCGGGTACGGAGCGATGACCGAGTCGGCGAGCGGCGATCTGATCACCGCCGCCACCTCCGCGAAGTCCTGCTGCTCCCGGCGCGGCCAGTTCGTGCTCCACGCGTTCCGCGCCAACGGCAGCCTCGACCCGGCCTGGGGGAGTGGGGGCACGCTGACGGTCCGGGCGAGCGGCGTCATCGAGCCCCTCGCGCTCGCGGCGGGGGCAGACGGGAGCGTCATCTTGCTGGGCGAAACCGCAAAGGCGACCGAAGCAAAAGGTTGCAAAAAGTGCGAATTCAGGCCCTTCGTCGCCCGCGTCAGCGCCGCCGGAGCCGTCGACCCGACCTTCTCGGGCGATCTCGACGTGCCGACCGGCGACGGGCCGTTCGCGGTCGAAGGGATCGCGGTCGCACCGAGCGGCCGGGCGGTCGTCGCCGGCACCACCAGGTTACGAGAAGGATTCGACGGCGAACGGGCAACGGCCCTCGGGCTCACGTCGCGTGGATCGCTCGACCCTGCCTACGGCACGGGCGGCTCCGCCGGCAAGCGCGAACTGCTGCCGAGCAACACGGTGGCGCTCGGGCTGGCCGCCGGGCCCGGGGAAAAACTGGTCACGGCCTCTCAAACCAACAGCGGTAGTAGCTACGGGAGCCTCTCGATCGGCGCCTGGAGCGCGAACGGAAAGCGCCTCCGCGGGTACGGCGGCGAATCGCAACTTCTCGCTTCGCGTCCCGGCCTCGCCCTCTCGGCCGATGGCCGAGGCCGCCTTTACCGAATCGAGGTCAATGAAGGCATCGTTCGCCGCTTCGGCACCGACGGTCGGCCCGAACGGCGCTATGGGTCGGCCGGGATGGCGCCCCTGCCCGAAGGCTTCGAAGCCCGTCGGATGGTTGTGCGGCCGGACGGCACGGTCCTGGTGGTCGGCCGGATCGCAGGCGAGAACGAGATGACGCTCTACGAGTTGAACGCCGCCGGTCGCCCGAAGCGGAGCTTCGGCGAGCACGGACTGGTCCGGATCCGCAGTCCGAAAGGGATCGGGGCGAAGGCGCTGACGGCGACCTTCGACCGGCGCGGCCGGATCGTCGTCTTCGGCACCGTCGAACGCCAGACGCTGTTGATCCGCCTGCTCGCGAACGGCAGGCCCGACCCGAGCTTCGGCGACCACGGGCGGGTCGACTTCCGGCCGCTGCTCTCGACCGCGATCACCTCGGTCGACGCTACCCGCGACGGCGCCATCTACCTGGTCACCTCGAGTAGCGGGGGCCGCGAAACGACGCTAGTCCGCTTTCTCGAAGACGGCGCCCTTGACCCCTCGTTTGGTCGCGGTGGCGTGGTTCAATACCAAGCCTCCCAGCCGCTCCTCGCCTTCTTCCCCGGGTCGCGTCAGCTCGTCCTCGTCGCTGGTGACGGCAACGCCTTCCGCACCGGCCTCACGCTGCGCGCCTTCGACCTGGACGGCAGCCGTGACCGCTCGTTCGGCGATGACGGCGTCTTCCGCGGCAGCCCTGGTCCGCTCGGCGCCTTCGGACCGATCGGCGCCGTCCGTCAGCCCGACGGGAAGATCGTGGTAGCCGGGACCCTTCGCCCGAACGAATACGGAGAAAAGCTGGAGCTCATTCGCTTCCGCTGAGCGGTTGAGGGCTATCCCCGAGGCGAGCTTGAGCGCGGGGTCCGCGCTTCCCGGCCCGGATAGACGAGAAGCTCCTGGCGGAAAAACTCTCTCGCTTCCCCAGTGCAGCGACGAGGTCCAACCGATGGTGGTCGAGGTTCGGCGAGACGGTGTGCCTATGGGTGGTTGCGGCACGGCGGAGAGGAGGGCCAAGGATGAGTCCTGCCTCGGCGGCTGCGTCAAGTTCTGTCTTCCGCGGCGCGCTGGGCGGCGGGGAACCGTACTGGCGACAGGCAGCTGTCCGCCCCTCTTCAGCGTGATGAGGCCGTGATGTCGATGCGCCGCACTCTGCTCCGGAATGCGGGATGTCACCTGTCTCCCCGATCTTTGGAATCGCGTCCGAAGCCGCCCGGACCGAGCCTCGCCCGCAGCGTGCGCCGGGCGTCGAAGAGGTTCTTGTAGATCGCGTTCCGGTTCGAGCCGACTTCGGCTGCCACCTCGGAGACCGACGTGCCGTCCAGGGCGACGGCGACGAAGACCCGACGCTGGAGATCCGTCAGGTCCTCGGCGATCACTTGAGCGAGGAGCCTCAGCTCCTCTCGGCTCCCAGTAGATGGTGAGAATGCCCTTCGACACGGGCTCCAATAAATCTTCACACCGCTATTCCGGTTTGTGATCTACTCCGCCGATGGACGGCGGCGCCAGGGGTCAGACCCAAGGCAGAATGCGCTCGCTCGGCGTGCCGGGCTTCATCGTCCTCGTCATCGCCTACCTGGCGCTGCTCAAGGTGAGCGGTCTGATCATCGAATCCGGGATGAGCGGTGATTCGGGCGACCTTTTCACGGCGGAAGAGGTGGCGCTCCGAGTCCTGCTCCCGATCGGGATCTCCGTCCTCTTCGTCTATGCCGTGGTCGGTTTCCTCGGCTGGTGGCGACCGGTCTTCAAAGATGACAAGCCTGTTCAACCCTGGTTGATCGTGGTCCCGATCGTCCTCGTGCTCTCGATCCTGGCGGCGATCAACTACGCCGGACTGGCCGAAAAGCCGGTCGGCTTCATCATCGTCCTGCTCGCAGGGGCACTTTGCGTGGGGTTCGCCGAGGAGGGCATGTTCCGTGGGATCGGCGTGACGGTCTTCCGAACGAACGGCTTCACCGAGGGGAGGGTCGCACTCTGGTCATCCGTCGTCTTCGGTGCGGCACACCTGACGAACGCCCTGACCGCCGGCGGCGCGGCGATCGGCCAAGCGATCATCGTCAGTTTCGCCGGCTACTTCTTCTACCTCGTCCGTAGGCGCTCCGGTGGACTGGTCGTCGGGGCATTGCTACATGGGATGTTCGATTTCTCACTGATCTCCGGCGGGGTGATCGAGGGGAAGACGTACGCCGGAAGCATCGCCGGGATCCTCTGCTACCTCATCCTCGGCGTCATCCTCGTCACCCGTCGACACCGCATCGAACCCGACGGTGCCCTGGGACGAGTGGAGAGGTCCCCGGCGCCGGCGAGCTAGAGGTTTAGCGCTGGACTGCCCCTCCCCTCAGCCGCCGAAGGGCTCGTTTGAATCAGGTGGAACTTCAGGTTCCGATCGGCTTTGGTACCGGACGCATCGTCCGAAGATTCCGCAACGTTCAGTCGCGGGGACGCGGGGACGCGGGGACGCGACGGGACGCATAGGGCGGTGCTGTGAGCCGGCTGGGGGGCCGAGCGGTCGCAGGTTCAAATCCTGCCTCCCCGACTTTCGAGAGGCCGCCTGGGAAGCGGGCTCGCAGGCTTGACGGCGTGTTCGCCGCCTCGGGAAAGGTTCAGTGGTACCGGAGCGGGCAAGG
>DAIQOT010000358.1:0-2070 GCA_036787695.1 Solirubrobacterales bacterium
AGGGTCTCGCGCATCTCGCTCGGCTCGCGCCAGTTGTTGGTCGGGCCGGCGTCGACCTCCTTCTCCGAGCAGATGAAGGTGCGGTCTTCGACCCGGGCGACGTCGTCGGGGTCGGAGAGGGCGAGGTAGCTGTTCGGACGCTTGGCGTCGGAGAGGCGCTCGAAGGTCCCTGCGTCGATCAGAACTTGGGCGAGCCGGTCGTACTCCTCTGCCGATCCGTCACACCAGTAGACGGAATCGGGCTGGGTCAAAGCCTCGATTTCGCCGACCCATTCGAGCAGTTTGGAGTTGGTGGTCAACGCTGCGGGAGCCATGGTCGAGTCGCTCATTCGCCTCTCTCTATTTGATCGCTTCGAGGCCGAGCGTCGAGATGTCGGCCTCCTTGTCGCGAATTTCCATAAGGGCCGCTTTCCGCTTTTCGTCGGAGAAGGTCACTTCACAGGTAAACGTCGCGCCGGGGTCAACCTTTTGACCTGATGGGCAATCGACGTAAGTGATCTTTTCATGGAATGACTTTTCCAGGCTCGATTGCAAGGTGTCCTCGAGCTTTACGGGGTCGACGGTGGTTCCTCCACAGCCGGCGCAGAAGACCGCCAGGGCGACGGTCGATGCGACTGCGATGAGGATCCGGCGACTCCGGGTCAAAGCGCTCTCGGGGAAGCGAGCGGCACCCCGGGAGTATTCCAATCGCTCGGGCGCAACGGCGTCCGCCACGTTGTACGTCTGGTATACAAGCGCCGCCCTACCATCGTCCTCCGGGGCTGTGTAGGGTCTCGCGCCGATGAGATTCTTCGAGTACGAGGCGCGCAAGATCGTCGAGCTGGCCGGCATTCCCGTCACCAAATACGGGTTCTGCACCACCCCCGAGGAGGCCCGTGCGGCGGCCGAGGAGATCGGTGGCCCCGTCGTCATCAAGTCCCAGGTCCTGACCGGCGGCCGGATGAAGGCGGGCGGCGTCAAATTCGCCGACACGCCGGATGAAGCCGCCGAGTACGCCGAGGCGATCCTGAAGCTGGAGATCAACGGCCACATGCCGCGCGGCGTCCTCGTCGACCCCAAAGCCGAGGTCAAGCAGGAGTACTACGCGTCGGTCGTCTGGGACGGCACCGCGAAGCGCCCGCTGATGCTGTTCAGCGACATGGGCGGGATCGACATCGAGGAGGTCGCCGAGACCCACCCCGACCACGTCGGCCGCGGCCACGTGTCGAACCTCTTCCCGATCCCCGACTTCGAGGCCAAGCAGACGATCGCCGCGACCGGCGTCACCGGCTCGCAGCTGAACCGCGCGACGCCGATCCTCGCCAAGCTGGCCCGCCTCTTCCGCGAGCACGACATGACGCTCGCCGAGATCAACCCGCTGGCCGAGCTGACCGACGGCAGCTTCGTCGCCCTCGACGCCCATATGGAGATGGAGAACGAGGCGGTCGGCCGGCAGAAGAAGCTGCTGCGCAAAGAGCTTCAGATCGCCGAGGACGACAAGCGCGAAGACTACGAGCAGTCGGCCTTCGAAGTGAACGTCGCCGCGATCGACGCCGCCGACCACCGCGGCGTGATCCAGGGCAAAGACCACGGCTTCACCGGCAACCTCGGCCTCGTGATCGGCGCCGGCGGCGGTTCGCTGACGCTGACCGACGCGGTCCGCAACCAGGGCGGCAAGCCGGCCAACTACTCGGAGATCGGCGGCAACCCGTCGGTCGCCAAGGCCTGCGGACTCGCCAAGGAGGTCCTGCAGAAGGACGGCGTCGAGAAGATCGCGGTGATGATGTCGATCGTCTCCAACACCCGCGTCGACATCGTCGCCCGCGGCGTGATCAAGGCCTGCCTCGAACTCGGCAAGGATCCGGGCGAGACGATCGCGATCTTCCGCATCCCCGGCGCCTGGGAGGACGAGGGCTTCAAGATCCTCGAGCGCTACGGGGTCGAGTACTGCGACCGCTCCGTCTCCCTCTGGGAGGCCGCGGGCCGCGCCGTCGCCAAGGTGCAAGGAACTACCGAGGGGGCAGCGTCATGAGCATCCTTCTTTCGAAAGAGACGACCTTCATCGTCCAGGGCATCACCGGCCGCGAGGCG
>DAIQOT010000201.1:0-7361 GCA_036787695.1 Solirubrobacterales bacterium
CCTGCGCCTCCAGGTGCGCGGGCGCCAGATCCGGCGGCGCGGGGGAGACCTCCGGCGGCGGCTTCACCGGGCGGAGGATATTGGCCAGGATCAGACGCCGGGTCGGGTCCCGAGCACGACGTTGAGCTTGGTGAGGAGCTCCAGCAGGTTTGCCAGCTCCTTCTTGCCGTGGGCGTCGACGAATTCCTGCTCGACCTCGCCGACCGCCGCGCGCATCACTTTGCCCGCGGCCCAGCCGCGTTTCGTCATCCGGATCCGTTTGGACCGGCGGTCGTCCGGGTCGTCGACGCGCTCCAGGTATCCCGTCTCCTCGAGCTGCCCGAGCAGGTAGTTCAGCGCCTGTTTCGACATCCCCGTCTGTTCGGCGACCTCGACCGGGCGCAGGCCGTCGGGGCCGGGCCATCGCAGCACGATCAGGTGCGCGGGGATCAAGTCGTCGAAGCCCTGCTCGTGCAGCGCCGCCAGCATGCGCCGGCGGATCTCGTCGACCGGCATGCGCATCAGCGCTCCGAGGAGCGGGGCGCCGAGCGGGCCGTGTGAGGAGCTATCGGTCAAGGTAAAAGCGTTTGACGAGCGTGCTAGATTCGCGAAGCGTCAAACCACTTTACCCACTATGCGAGGAGCGTCCCGGATGGCAGCGAAGTCCTTTGACCCGATCGACCTCGGCCCGATCACGATCACCTTCTCCGTCGACGCCGAGATGTCGAACGGCTCGGCGACCGTCTCCCGCTGCGACGTCGCCGCCGGGGCCGGGATCCCGGTGGCCCACAGCCACGACGCCTTCGAGGAGACCATCTACGGCCTCGAGGGCGTGACCACCTTCACCGTCGACGGCGAGCCGATCGACGTCGGGCCAGGGGACACCCTCTGCATCAAGCGCGGCCAGGTCCACAAGTTCATCGCCGGCGACGCCGACGCCTCTTTCCTCGCGATCGCCACCCCCGGCGTCTTCGGCCCCGACTACTTCCTCGAGATCGCCGCCGTGATCGCGGCCGCCGACGGCCCACCCGATCCCCAGGCGATGGCCGCGGTCATGCTCCGCCACGGCCTCACCCCGATGCCGCAGGGCGTCGCCTGAGCCCCGGGCTTCGAGCCCTCACACTGGAGGGATGCCGGAGCGCAATCGAGTCACGCCGACGGGTGAGATCGTCGCAACGCCGTTGCGCGGGGCCTGGACCGGCAACCGTGGGGTCCTCCATGAGGGGCGGGAGATCGTCCGCTTCCACGGCGGGAACCTTTGGATCACCTGCGCGCTCGAGTTCCGGGGGCGCCACCGCGAGCTGTGGATCCCGAATCGCTGGACGCCGCTCTTCTTCCACGACGAGGCAGTCGCCTTCGCCGCCGGGCACCGTCCTTGCGGTGAGTGCCGGCACGCCGAATACGTCGCCTATAAAGAGGCCTGGGCCGACGCGCAGGGCGGGCCGCCGCCGTCGGCCGGGGAGATGAACCGGCGCCTACACGACGAGCGGATCTTCCGCGGCACCCATCGGCGCCGCTTCCACGAGGTCCCCTGGGCCGATCTCCCTGACGGTGCTTTCGTCCTCGACGCCGACGCTCCGTGGCTGGTCCTCGGTGGCGAGCTCGTCAGCTGGGGCACGTCCGGCTACGGCGAGCGCCGCCGCCGTCCCAAACGCGGAGCCGCCACCGCGATCACCCCGCCGGCGACCTTGGCCGTGTTGCGAGCCAGCTACCCGGTCCAGATCGACGCTCAGGCGGCCCAGGCCCCGACGCCGCCGACCGACTCGGGTTCGATCCGCGTTACGTAGCCGGGAGCGGTGAACGACGGCGGCGGGAAGACGGCGTCTGGTCCCAGGTAGACGTGCGCGAGGCGCTGCAGCAGGTCTTTGGCGCCGCCCTCCTCGACCCGGGCGCGGCCGTGGACGACGAGGTACTCGCGCAGCCCGCGGTCGTTCAGCGCCGGTGACTCGATCGAGAGGACGACGCGCGGGTCGCGTTCGACGTTCCGCACCTTCAGCCGCCGGGCCTGGTGCCCGACGACGATGTCGCCGCCGTCGAGGCCGACCCAGACGCAGCTCACCTGGGCGCTCCCGTCCTCGTTGAGGGTGACGAGGTGGGCGAGCGCGTCTGATTCGAGCAGCTCCACCGCCGCCGCGTTGAAGATCGGGTCCACGGCCCCCGATCCTGCCGGCGCGACCCGGCCCTGTCCAAGGCCGATCTTCTCTGGGGCGGATAGAAGGAATCGATGGCGCCCGCCCGCCGCCGGCCGGCGCACGCGGATCGTCATCATTCCCGGATCACCACCGAGGCCCTCCCCGACATCGAGACCACCGCCGACTGCGAGCGGATCGTGCGCGCCTTCTACGCCAAGGCGATGGCCGACGAGAAGATCGGCTGGATCTTCACCGACGTCGCCGAACTCGACCTCGAGTCGCACGTCCCCAAAATCACCGCCTTCTGGGCGACCAACCTGCTCGGCGCGAAGTCCTACAGCGGCGGCGCCTTCGGGGTCCACGGCCGCCTGCACCAGACGGCGCCGGGAGGCCTGCAAAAGGAGCACTTCGAGCGATGGTTGGTGCTCTGGTGCCAGACCGTCGACGAGTTCTACGACGGGCCGCTCGCCGCCGCCGCCAAGGTCCACGCGCTGCGCGTCGGCAACGCCTTCTACGGCCGCATCCAGATGCACCCGGTCGCCGACGCGGCGCCCGAGCCCTCCGCCTGAGCTACAGCCCCAGCTCGGTGAGGCCGGGGTGGTCGGCTGGCCGCGGGCCGGAGGCGTCCCAGCGGAACTTGCGCTCGGACTCCTCGATCGCCACGTCGTTGATGCTCGCGTGGCGCTCGGCCATCAGCCCCTCCTCGTCGAAGCGCCAGTTCTCGTTGCCGTACGCGCGGAACCACTGGCCGGCGTCGGAGCGCCACTCGTAGGCGAACCGCACCGCGATGCGGTCGTCGGTGAAGGCCCAGAGCTCCTTGATCAGGCGGTAGTCGTGCTCCCGTTCCCACTTCTCGGTCAGGAAGGCGACGATCTCCTCGGTCCCGGTGAGGAAGCGGGAGCGATTGCGCCAGCGGCTGTCGGCGGTGTAGGCCTTCGAGCAGCGCTCGGGGTCGCGAGAGTTCCAGGCGTCCTCGGCGGCGCGGATCTTCGCGATCGCGGTCTCCCGGGTGAACGGCGGCAGCGGCGGTCTCGGGGCCATCGACCGATCGTAGTGCGCGGGCCGATCGGCGTCTGCATTTACCCCCCATATACGAGGGCTAAATGCAGACGGTCCCGCCCTCAGGCGGGTTTGATCCCGAACTGGGCCGAGATGCGGGCGAGCTCCGCCGGGTCGGAGACGCCCTGCCAGTCGTGGCGCGCGGTGTAGGGACGCTCGAGCGCGGTGGCCTCATCGTCGGTCAGCTCGATCGCCAGCGAGGCGACCGCGTCCTCGATGTGGCTCGGTTTGCCGGCGCCGACCAGCGGCGCGACCACGACCGGGTTGCGGCGCAGCCAGGCGAGCGCGATCTGGGCGCGGCTGACGCCGCGGGCCGCGGCGATCTCGGCGAGCGCCGCGAGGATCGCCCGGTCGGCCTCCTTCTCGGTGTAGAGGAGGTCGGCGTAGTCGGAGTCGTTGGACTCCGAGCGGGTCGTCGACTCGTCGTCGGCGCGGGCCAGCCGGCCGCGGGCGAGCGGGCTCCAGACGATCGTCCCGACGCCCTCGTCGGCGCAGAGCGGCAGCATCTCGCGCTCCTCCTCGCGGGCGAGCAGGTTGTAGTGGTCCTGCATCGAGACGAACCGCGCCCAGCCGTTTCGCTCCTGCAGGTGCAGGGCCTTGGCGAATTCCCAGGCGTGCATCGAGGAGGCGCCGAGGTAGCGCACCTTGCCCGCCTTGACCAGGTCGTGCAGGACCTCCAAGGTCTCCTCCAGCGGCGTCGTCTGATCGGCGCGATGTATCTGGTAGAGGTCGACGTAGTCGGTGCCGAGGCGGCGCAGGCTGTGGTCGATCTCGGTGAGGATCGCCTTGCGCGAGAGGCCGGCGCCGTTGGGGCCGGGGCGCATCGGATGGCGCACCTTGGTCGCGATCACGACGTCGTCGCGGTTCGCGAAGTCCTTCAGCGCGCGGCCGAGGATCTCCTCGCTGGTCCCCTGCGAGTAGAGGTTGGCGGTGTCGAAGAAGTTGATCCCGGCGTCGAGCGCCTGCTTGATCAGCGGCCGGCTGCGCTCCTCGGGGAGCGACCAGGTCGGGTGCCCTTTCTCGGGGACGCCGTAGGTCATCGCGCCGATCGCGATCGGGGAGACGTCGAGGCCGGTGCGGCCGAGCTTGATGTAGTCCATGTTCTTACCTATCCTTCGTTTATCGGAGAACTCTCCGCTTCTTACCAAGACTGTAGCGGAGAACTCTCCGTTTCGGAATCGACCATGGCAAAGACCGACCCGAAGACCGACCGAAAGACCAAGGGCGACGCGCCGCCCGAGGGCGCCCGAGGCCCCCGCCGCTCCGATGCCGTCGCCAACCGCGAGCGCCTGCTCGAGGTCGCCCGCGAGGCCCTCCGCGAGTCCCCCGACGCCTCGCTCAACTCGATCGCCAAGCGGGCCGGGGTGGGGGCGGGGACGCTCTACCGGCACTTCCCCAATCGCGAGGCGCTGGTCTTCGCCGTCTACCAGGACGACGTCGAGAAGGTCAGCGCCGAGGCCCCGGCCCTGCTCGCGAAGCACCCGCCGGTCGACGCCCTCCGCATCTGGTTCGAATCGCTGAGCAAGGCGATCCGCACCAAGCACGGCCTCGGCGAGGCGCTGAACTCACCGGAGGCCGAGAAGGCGATCGCCGACAGCTACGCGCCGGTGAACGCCGCGATCGCCGAGCTCCTCACCGCCGGCGAAGCGGCGGGCGAGCTGAAGGCCGGCCTCGACCCCGGCGACGTCCTCCTCCTGATGAGCTTCCTCTGGCGCACCGCCGACGACAAAGCCGGCCGCGCCCAGGCCGACCGCACCCTCGACCTCGTGCTCGCCGGCCTGCGTTCTCCCTGAGTCGTCGAGGCCCCGCCATTCGTCGCCGGCCGAGGTGCGCCGTTGTCTAGCGTTCCGGCCCGGACGTAAAAACTTGACTGGAGACGCAAATGGAGATCGGGATCATCGGAGCGGGGCAGATCGGCGGCACGTTGACGCGGCTGCTCACCAAACAGGGCCACACCGTGAAGGTGTCGAACTCGCGCGACCCGGAGACGCTCGCCGACCTCGCCGCCGAGACCGGCGCGACCGCGGTCTGGGCGAAAGACGCCCCGGTCGACGCCGACCTGGTGATCGTCTCGATCCCGCAGAAAAACACCCCCGACCTCGCGCCGGGCATCGTCTCGACCCGCAAGCCGGACGCGCCGGTGATCGAGACCAACAACTACTACCCGCAGCAGCGCGACGGGCGGATCGACGCGATCGAGGAGGGGACGCCGGAGAGCGTCTGGGTCTCCGAGCAGCTCGGCGCCCCGGTCTTCAAGGTCTTCAACGGCATCTTCTGGAAACGCCTGCTCGAGAACGGCGTCCCCGCCGGCACCGAGGGCCGCATCGCCCTGCCGATCGCCGGCGACGACCCGGCGGGCAAGCAGATCGTCTCCGACCTGGTCGACTCGATCGGCTTCGACCCGGTCGACGCCGGCACCCTGGCCGAATCCTGGCGCCAGCAGCCCGACACCCCGGTCTACGGCACCGACCTCGACGCCGAGGCCGCCAAGAAGGCCCTCGCCGAAGCCTCCCCCGAGCGCCCTGAGGGCTTCAGCCTCGCGGCCTGATCAGTCGCAGCGCAGGACGATCTTGCCCAGGTGGCCGCCGCCGGTGAAGCGCTCGTAGGCGGCGGCGACCTCGGCGAGGGGGAACTCGGCGTCGATCGGGACCCGGAGGCGGCCGTCGGCGACGAGAGGTAGGACGCTCGCTTCGACCTCGCGGGCCAGCAGGGCTTTCTCCTCGGGGGTCCGGTAGCGGAGGGTGGAGGCGCGGACGGTTCCGCGCTTGGTCATCAGGCGGCGCAGGTCGAGGGCGCCGTCGACGCCGGCCGAGACGCCGATGATCACGATCGTCCCCCAGGTCGCCAGCGACTTGACGTCGTCGGGGAGGTTGGGGGCGCCGACCAGCTCGAGGATGACGTCGAACGGGCCGTGCTCGAAGGCCTCGTCGGGTGAGAGGGCGCGGTTGGCGCCGAGCTCTTCGACCCCGGCCCGGTTCTTCTCGTTGCGCACCGAGGCGGTGACGTCGGCGCCGAGGGCGTGGCCGAGCTGGACCGCGGCGGTGCCGACGCCGCCGCCCGCGCCGTTGACCAGCAGCCGCTGGCCGCTGTGCAGTTTCGCCTGGCCGACGATCGCGTCATAGGCGGTGAGGAAGACCTCCGGGAAGCCGCCCGCGCCGGCCCAGTCGAGCCCGTCGGGGACCGGCATCAGCTGGCGCTCGTCGACGACCGCGTACTCGGCCTGCGCGGCGCCGGCGACGATCGCCATCACCCGCGCGCCCGGCTCGAAGCGCGGCACCGGGGCGGCCGAGGAGACGACTTCGCCCGCCAGCTCCATGCCGGGGACGTCGGTGGGGACGCCGGCCTCGGGTGGCGGCGGGTAGAAGCCCGCGACCTGGACCGGGTCGGCGCCGTTCAGCCCCGCCGCGCGGACGCGGATCAGTGCCTGTCCCAGACCGGGGGTGAGGTCGTCCCGGGTCCCGGGCCCGATTGCTTTGTCTTTGATCTCGGCGACGCGCATGGCGGCATTCTCGCGAACCGCGCCGCTCGATGCGGTCGCGCCGCCGGTCGCAACAACTTTGTTACATCGCGTTTACGATGCGCCGATGGCCCCCCGGTTCTCCCTCCTTCCCCGCGACAGCACCTTCTTCGACCTCTTCAGCGAAGCCGGCGCCAGCAGCGTCCACAGCGCCGAGCTCCTCGACCAGCTGATCGAACGGTGGCCGGACGCCGGCGATCTGCCCGCGCAGGTGGTCGCCGCCGAGCACGAGGGCGACCGGATCACGCACGAGATCATCAAACGGCTGAACTCGACCTTCGTCACGCCGCTCGACCGCGAGGACATCTATCGGGTTAGCGGCGGGCCGTTGTCGCTGGTACGGGTACGCAACCTGACCAAGATCGACCGGCCGGACCTGAAGTTCCCGCCGTTTGTGCCTGCGATGCCGGCGGCGCTGATGAGCAAGCGTGTCAGCATACCCGCGTCAGGGATGTACGAAAAATGCGCGGCGATTGCCGGGAGGACCGGGGAATGATTGAGATAGGGGCTGCGGAATGGAACTGGCTAGGCACTTTTGAAGCGGTTTTCAGCCTATTCGGGGGAGCGCCCGCAGTGCAGGCGGTATACTGAGGAGTGCCCATGAAGCCGGATTCCGAATCTACGCTCTCCTCTCGCCACTCCTCCTCCACGCCTCGACCGCGCCGCCTGTTTCG
>DAIQOT010000202.1:0-7351 GCA_036787695.1 Solirubrobacterales bacterium
TCGTGGCGGCCACAGCCTGCCCGGGCCGCCACGAGACGCCCGGGACGCAACTCGGACGGCCGGAGCGGCCGCGAACCCCGCAGTGAGTTCGCAGTTTCCCGCGCATACCGCGGGTTTCTGCGAACGCCGACGGTGCCGCTAGCCGAGCTCTTGCTCGACCAGGGCGACCAGGCGGTCGCAGACGGCGTCGGCCTCGTCGGCCTCGGGGGCCTCGACCATCACGCGGACCAGGGGCTCGGTGCCGGAGGGGCGCAGGAGGACGCGGCCGCGGCCCTCGAGGGCGGCGCTCTCCTTGCCGACCTGGTCCCAGACGGCGACCGCTCCGGCGAGGCTGTCGCGGTCGCCCACCTTCACGTTGACCAGGCGCTGGGGAAGCTTGTCCATCGCCGGCGCGTCGGCGAGCGCCGAGTCGCCGAGCATCCGCATGGTGAGAAGCGCCGCGGCGGTGCCGTCGCCGGTGGCGACGATGTCGGTGGCGATGATGTGGCCCGACTGCTCGCCGCCGAGCTTCCACTCGCGGCGGAGCATCTCGTCGATCACGTAGCGGTCCCCGACCTGGGTGATCGCGACCTCGATGCCCGCCTCTTTCATCGCCTGGTGGAAGCCGAAGTTGGTCATCACGGTGACGACGACGCCGCCGTCGCCGAGCTCCCCGTTGGCCGCCATCCCCCGCGCCGCGAGCGCGATCAGCTCGTCGCCGTCGTGGATCTTCCCCGCCGCGTCGACCGCCAGCACGCGGTCGCCGTCGCCGTCGAAGGCGAAACCGATCTCGGCGTCGGAGGCGGCGATCCGCTCGGCCAGCGTGCCGACGTGGGTCGAGCCGACGCCCTCGTTGATGTTGCGGCCGTCGGGGTCGACGCCGATCGTCTCGACCGTCGCGCCGAGCTGCTCGAAGATCCGCGGCGCGACCCGGTAGGTGGCGCCGTTGGCGCAGTCGAGCAGGACCTTGCGGCCGCTGAGGTCGATCCGGAAGGCGGCGGCGAGCTCACGGACGTAGTCGTCCTCCCCCCCGTTCAGCTCCTCGATCCGGCCCGGGTGCTCGGCCGCCGGCGGCCCGTCGCCCTCCATCAGCGCCTCGATCCGCGCCTCGACCTCGTCCGGGAGCTTGGTCCCGGCGGCGGAGAAGAACTTGATCCCGTTGTCGCGGTAAGGGTTGTGGGAGGCGCTGACGACCGCCGCCATGTCGAGGCCGAGCCGGCGCACGAGGATCGCCGCCGCCGGGGTCGGCAGGACGCCCGCGAGCAGCGCGTCGCCGCCCGCCGCGGCGATCCCGGCGGCCAGCGCGGCCTCCAGCATCGGGCCCGACTCGCGGGTGTCGCGGACGATCAGGACGCGCGGGCGCTCGGCGCCGAGCGAGGCCGTCGCGGCGTGCCCGAGCAGGGTCGCCAACTCGGCGGTGAGGAAGGTGCCCGCCTCACCGCGGACGCCGTCGGTCCCGAACAGCTTCCTGCTCGTGTCAGCCACCCGGGGAAGCCTAATGCGAGAAACGCAAAGGAAGTGCGATCAGCGCTTGCTGAACTGCGGCTTCTTACGGGCCTTCTTGAAGCCGGCCTTGCGCCGCTCCTTGACCCGGGCGTCACGCGTGAGGAAGCCGCGACGCTTGAGATCCCCGCGCAGCTCGGCGTCGATCTCGGTGAGCGCCTTGGCGATGCCGTGGCGGACCGCCCCGGCCTGGCCGGAGATGCCGCCGCCGTGGACGCGGACGCGGACGTCGACGTTGCCCTCATAGCCGGTGATCGTCAGCGGCTGGCTGGCCATCGTCTGATGAAGGGGACGGGGGAAGAACTCGGCGAGCTCACGACCGTTGATGCTGAATTTGCCGTCGCCCGGCATCACGATGACGCGAGCGATCGCGCTCTTGCGTTTGCCGGTGGCGAGGAAGCGGGCGCCGGAGGCCATTTTGGCGGGCGCGCGGTCGGCGGGAGCGGTGTCGGTCTCGGCGGCGGCGAGGGCGGCCTCGCGCTGCCGTTTCTCCTCTTCCTCGGCCTCGAGGCGGGCGCGCTCTTCGGCCGACAACGCGGGCCCGTCGGGCTCGAGCGCGATCGGCTCCAGGTCGGCGCCTGGGATGACGTCTTTTTTGTCTTTTTTGGCCGGGCGCTCCTCGCGCTCGGCGGCCGGAGCGTCCTCGGCGGGCGCGTCCTCGGCCGGAGCCTCGGCAGCGGGCTCCTCGGAAGTCTCGGCGGCCGGAGTGGCCTCCTCGGCGGGCTCCTCCGTGGCGGAGTCCTCAGCGGCGGCGGCCGGAGCCTCGGCGGGCTCCTCCTCGCGCTGCGGCTCGTCGGCCGGGTTGTCGCCCTCGCTACCCGCGGCGGCGGCCTCGTCAATCGGGGTCGCGTCGGCGCCGTTCTCCTCGGCGACTGGGGCGGGAGCGGCGTTCTCGGAGGTCTCCTCCGGCTGCTGCTCTGAAGTCTCGTTCGTCTCGTCAGACATCTAGTTTCGGATCTCCATCGGTTTCGGCTGCTGGGCCTCGTGCGGATGCTCGGGGCCGGCGTACACCTTGAGCTTGGTCAGCTGCTGGCGGGCGAGCCGGTTGCGCGGCAGCATCCCCTTGACGGCCTTGCGGATGACTTCCTCGGGCCGGCGGTCCAGCATCTCCTGGAGGCTCCGCGACTTGATCCCACCCGGGTAGCCGCTGTGGCGCCAGTAGGTCTTCTGCGCGAGCTTGTCCCCGGTGACCCGGATTTTCTCAGCGTTGATGACGACGACGAAGTCGCCGGTGTCGACGTGCGGGGTGTAGGTCGGCTTCCGCTTGCCGCGCAGCGAATCAGCGATCTGCGTGGCTAGGCGGCCAAGGGTCTGCCCCTCGGCGTCGACGACGTACCAGTCACGCTGGCGGCTCTCGGAATTGGCTACGAAGGTTTTCATGGCGAAAAAAAGCGCGGGCTCGGCCCACGCGGCTTGGGGATGATAGCCAGACAGGCCCGCGCGCGCATCGTGACCGTCAGAAGGGTCAATTCGCGCAGCGGTCACAGAGGCCGCGGAGCACCACGTCGTGCTCGGTCACATCAAAGCTCATCGCGCCCGCGACGTGCTCCAAGGCCCGCTCCAGGCGCGGATCCTCGAACGGAACCATGCGCCCGCAGTCGCGGCAGATCGCGTGGTGGTGATGGTGGCCGGTCGGGTCGACGCGCTCGAATCCGGCGGTCCCGCGGCAGACCTCGATCCGCTGCACCAGCCCCAATCCCTCGAGTTGCTCGAGCGCCCGGTAGACGCTGGCGCGGCCGACCCCGGCCTCCCCACCCCGCATCTCCTCCTCGAGGTCGAGCGCGGTCACCGCGCAGTCGTGGCGGGCGAGCGCCTCGATCACCGCGGTCCGCGCGCCACCACGGCGGTAGCCCGCCCGCTGCAGCGCCTCGAGCGCGCGCACTTCCCAGGTTTCGGTCGTCACCGTGTTCATGCCACCACTGATCCTAGAACCCGGCGCCGCTCGTACCGCTCGCGTCCCACCTGCCAGAGCCGGGCGAGCACGAACGCGGCGGCGCTCCCGGTGCCGACGAAGAAGCCGACCGGCCAGTCGGTTTCGTAGGAGGCGCCGATCGCGAACCAGACGATCGCCAGCGCGATCACGACCGAGAGCGCCATCGCCACCCCCGGCCGGTCGGTCAGCGAGCGCGCCGCGGCGGGCGCCCCGATCATCAGGCTGAAGATCAGCAGCGTGCCGACCACCGGCACCGTCATCGCCGTCGCCAGCGCCAGCACGCCGAGGAAGGCGAGCTCGATCGCGAAGGTCCCGATCCCGCGCGCCTCCCCCACCTCGGGCAGCGCCGAGGAGAGCATCAGTGGCCGGTAGAGGGCGGCGATCGCGGCGATGCAGACGGCGCCGAGGATCAGCGTCGGGGCGATCGCGTTGGAGCTGATCCCGAGCACCTCGCCGAAGAGCAGCGAGTAGACCTCGGGCGCGTACTGGGTGTTGAGGCTGACGAAGAGCGCGCCGAGCGCCAGCATCATCACCAGCATCAGCGCGGTGACCGCGTCGTGGCGGCCACGGCGGCCGAGCAGGCCGATCCCGAGCGCGCCGATGAAGGCGAAGACGCCGAGCCCGAACAGCGTGCTGACGCCGACCAGCGACGCGCCCGCGGCGCCGGCGAAGGAGCCGTTGGGGATCGCGTGGGCGGCGAAGGCAGAGCCGCGCATGACGGTGAAGAAGCCGACCACGCCGGCGACCACGGCGACGATGCCAGAGACCTCCCAGGCGTTGACCATGAAGCTCGAGAACATCAGGCGCGCCTCTCCCGGACCCACTCGACCGCGCCGCTCAGCAGGTAGAGACCGAAGACGAGGGCGACGACGAAGAAGCTGACCGGCCAGCCGTGTTCGTGGGGCGGCCAGTGGTAGCTGTCGTAGGCGAGGACGATGCCGATCCAGGTCGCCGCCAGCCCGAGGCCGGCGGCGGCGAACATCGCCCGCCAGGGGCGCCGGGTCAGCCGCAGCGCCGTTGCCGCCGGGCCGATCAGGAGCGCGGTGCTGAGGATCGTCCCGATCGTGATCGCGGCGAGCGCCGTCGCCAGGGCCAGCGCCAAGAGATAGAGAGCGCCGACGACGCGCACCGGGATCCCCCGCGCCGCCGCCATCTCCGGGCTGACCGTGGCGAGCAGCAGCGGCCGGTAGAGCAGCACGATCATCGCCACGGCGAGCACCGCGAGGACGACGACCGCCGGGATCGTCGCGCTCGAGATCGCGAAGATCGAGCCGAAGAGGATCGTCACGGTCGAGCCGCCGTCGGCGCCCTGGGTCGTGTCGAGGTAGAGGAAGAGGGCGGCGAGGCCGATCGCGGCGCCGAGGACGACGCCGGTCGCGAGGTCGCGGCCGCGCACCCGTTGCACGCCGACCAGCTCCATCGCCGCGGCGGCGAGGACGTCGACGGCGACGAATCCCGCCAGCGGACCGGCGCCGACCAGGGCCGCGGCAGAGCCACCGGTGGTGCCGATGTCGCCGAGCGCCTCGCCCGCGAACGACTGCCCGCGCATCACGGTGAAGACGCCGACGACGCCGGTGACGATCGCCACCGCGGCCCCGATCACCAGCGCGATGTGGACCGCTTCGTTATCCCAGAAGCCGGGGGCGAAGACGAAGAACGCGGCGCTCACGGGACCACCTCGTCGCGCGCGGCCCGGGCGGGCTCCGCCGCCGGCTCGGCCGGCATCTCGTGCTCGACCGTCTCCTCGCAGCCGTGGAGGTCGGCGTCGTCGCCCGCGCCGGCGACGATCAGCACCCGCCCGTGGACGTCGATCACGTCGACGTGATGGCCGTAGAGGCCGCTCAGCACGTCGGCGCGGATCACTTCCTCACTGGTCCCGCTGGCGGCGCGGCCGCCGGCCAGGTAGACGATCCGGTCCATCACCGGCAGCAGCGCGTTGATCTCGTGGGCGGAGATCAGGACGGCGACGCCGCGGTCGCGACAGATCCCGGCGAGCAGCGCGACCACCTCTTGGGCGCTCCGCAGGTCGAGGTTGGCGAGCGGCTCGTCGGCGAGCAGCAGGCGCGGTCGCGAGATCAGCGCGTGGGCGATCAGGATCCGCTGCTGCTCGCCGCCGGAGAGCTTGCCGACGCGGGTGTCGGCGAACGACTCGGCGCCGACCGCGGCGAGCATCTCCTCGACCCGCTCGGCGCGCCGCTTGCGGTTGAGGGTGAAGCCGAGCCGGCGGGCGTCGAGCCCGAGCCCGACGAGGTCGCGGCCGCGCAGCGGCAGGTCGGGGTCGAGGAGGAACTTCTGCGGCACGTAGCCGATCGAGTCGGTGCGCCGGGTGCGCGGGCGTCCCTCGACCAGGATCCGCCCGCTGCTCGCCCCCTGCAGCCCGAGGATCGCGCGGAACAGCGTCGTCTTGCCGGCGCCGTTGGAGCCGATCAGGCCGGTGAACTCACCGGGGGCGATCGCGAAGTCGACGCCGCCCAGGACCTGGCGCCCGGCGATTCGTACGCCGAGCCCCTCGACCGACAGCACCGCTCCGCTCGTCGCCCCCTCCCCCATCTAGAGCTTTTCCGTCGACTTCCCGTTGCCGACAGCTTCTTCGAGCGCCTTCAGCTCGGCCTCCATCCAGCGCTGGTAGGTGTAGCCGGTCGGCATCGTCTCGTAGACGCCGACCACCGGCACACCGTTGTCGGCGGCGGATTCGAGGAACTTTTCGGTGATCGAGTCGGTCACCTGCTGGTTGTAGACGAAGGCGTCGGCCTTCTTTTCGCTGAAGAACGATTCCTGCTCGGCGATCGCCTGGGGGGCCGGATCGGCGTCGTTCATGATGTCTGCCTGCATGGTGAAGGGGGTCAGGTTTTCGATCCCAGCCGCTTCGAGCATGTAGTCGGCGACCGGCTCGGTGGTGGCGACGGCGGCGCCGGGGAACTTGGTGGTGAAGTCTTCCAGGCTCTTCAGCCAGGGCTTCAGCGAGGCTTCGAACTTCTTCAGGTTCGCCTCGAAGTAAGCCTTGTGCGCGGGCTGCAGTTCGGAGAAGTCGGTGACCAACTGTTTCGCCACCGCGGGCATCGTTTCGGGCTTGTACCAGAGGTGCGGATTGGGAGTGGAGTCCGGCAGCCCGAGGAGTTCCTGGACGTTGATCACCTTGCGGGAGGAGCTCGAGGAGGCCGACGCGATCTTTTCCATGTAGGAGTCGTAGCCGACGCCGTTTTCGACCAGTACGTCGGCGCCCGAGACCTCCTGGGCGACGCTGGCGCTCGCCTCGAAGGTGTGCGGGTCGGTGTTCGGATCGCTCTCGACCGCGCTGACGTCGACGTACTTGCCGCCGATCTGTTCGATCACGTTGGCGTACTCGTTCTCGGCGCCGACCGCCGAGATCTTGCCTTCGGAGCTCGCCGAGGCGGTCGAGGATCCGCCGCCACATCCCGCCACGACGATGCCGAGTGCGAGCGCGAGGAAGACGGAAAAGGCGATGGGGCGAATCGACGGCATTGAGGCTCCTTGAAGTGCGTGAGATCGGGGTGCGGCGCGCAGACTACACGATAATGAGAATTGTTCTCGTTACCATCAGAGCCGCGGGGATGCCGGCCCCGGTGGCCGCCGGACGGCCGGTCGTCCGCGATCACTAGCTTTCCCCGCGCGTGATCGCTTCGATCCCCAGCCCCTCGAGCAACGGCATCGGCATCGGCCCGTTCGAGATCCACGCCTACGGGCTGATGTACGCGTTCGCGGTCGCCGCCGCGGTGATCATCGTGACCAGGCGCTGGCGCAACCTCGGCGGCAACCCCGACCTCCCCTGGGAAGTCGCGATATGGGCGTTCCCGGCGGGCCTGATCGGCGGCCGCCTCTACTTCGACATCACCAGCTTCAGCGAAATGCCGCACACCTGGTACGGCCCCTTCGCGGTCTGGGACGGCGGCCTCGGGATCTGGGGCGGGATCGCCG
>DAIQOT010000203.1:0-7340 GCA_036787695.1 Solirubrobacterales bacterium
TTCGATCACGGCTGGGCCTACGGCTCCGTCCACGCCGAAGGCTATATGAATCGTATGTACGAGTGTCCCGCGTAACGCCCGCACGAGCCTGGGGCCTGGATAGGGCAATTACGATGGCGGCTGGCTACGGAACGACCTAGCGCCGAGGTCGTGGCCACGGTGGCAATAGTGTGCCCACGAGTTCAGCGCCCCGGTGCAGCGGCAGTGACGTAACTCGACGGACGCCGATCTCCTCTTTATGGCTTGGTCGGTGAAGCGATTGGCATTCGTGAGGGTGCGCAGCAGCGGGAAGAATCTGAAAACCGCACCCTCCCGGGGGCGCACGCGCCCCCGGGATTCAGACTGGAAAGACACGGCCCAACAAATCGCTCGTAGCTCGCGGAGTGACCGCGCTCATCAGAATCGGACTTGTAGTAAATCGCTAGCTGTAGTTCCTGAGCCCGTTGTTTCATCCGGGATGCTTCTATGATTTCAAGGGCACCGCTGCGAGGTGGCGGTAGCGCGGGTCTCGGGCGTCGAACAGGACCTCCTGGGCGACCGGCTCGGGCAGCTCGATGCGGGCGAGCCATTCGCGGTGGCGCTCCCCGTCCAGTTGTTGCCCTCGAAGCGTAGGAGCAGCAGCTTGGCGACCCGGTGACGGGCCCGCATCAGGTTCGCCGCGGACGTCCTCCCGCGTCCTGACCAGGTCCCGCAGCGCCTCCTCGGCCGCGGTGGGGACGCGGACCGGGTGCAGGCCGCCGATCATCAGCAGCCGCACCACCCGCTCGGCGTCGCGGCGGTCGGTCTTGACCCGGTCCTGGGCGGGCCGCTCGATCTTGCCCGGTGCTGCGATCACGCAGGCGATCCCGCGCCCCCCCAGCGCTCGACCCAGGCCGAAGCCGGTTGGGCCCGCCTCGTAGGCCACCCTGACCGGCGCCGGCAGACCGGCGCAGAAATCGGCCACCTGCGCGGTGACGCCGCCCATCCTCCTCACGCCAATTCGCCGGACGGCCCATCGGCGATCGCCGCCACGACCTTGGCGGCATGAACATCGAGACCCACCCACGTCCTAACCTGACCCACGTCGGCACCCCAATGATTGCGGTACTCGCCGAGGCCGTTCCTCGGCGACGAACCCGCGCATCTCATGCACGGGTGCCGACCTTCACACCGTGCCCGGATCGAGCCGGCCCTCAGGTCAGGCGGCCATAGGGTCTAGGCGGCCTTTTCGATCGCTTCTTCGATCGCTTCGCTCGATTGCGGCGTGCCGAGCAGTTCGAAGCCGTTGGATTTAGGCCCTTCGACGGCGAACGACGGCGTCGCTTCGAAGCCGAACTTCTGGGCCTGCGCAGTCGTGCTTTCGACCTGTTTCTTGTACTTGCCGCTCTTCCATTCCTTCATGAATTTGGAGACGTTCGGGATGCCCACGTACTTGGCCATCGATTCGATGAATTCTTCGGTGACGTAGCCGGCGTTCTCTCCGCCCTGGTTGCGATACCAGGTCTCAAGATAGCTCCAACTCATGTTCTGCGCGCCCGCCGCGAGGGCGGATTCTCCTGCCGGGATCGAATCGGGGCCGATGATGGTGAAATTGCGGAAGGTGATCGTTGCCTTGCCGTTTTTCACCTGATTTTCGATGACTTCCGGAAGGATTTCTTCCGAATAGTATTTGCAGGCTGAGCACTGCAGATCCCCGTACTCATAGAGTTTCACGGGCGCACTTGGCTTGCCCAGGGTCATCCCGTTCTGCGGGATCCCGGTGAGCAGTTTTTCGACCTTGCCTTTTTCGACTAGATTCGAGGAGTCGCCGCCCGAGCTGCTGCCCGACCCCGCGACGATGATGATCACGACGACGATGATGATCGCCAGGAACACCCCGCCCGCGGAGAGCTGGAGCAGGCGCGTCCGCCGATCGGCGCCCGCTGCTTTCGATTCCTCCGCGAGGCGTTCTTCGCGGCGTTTTTCTCGTGAGCGCTCGTTGTTGGCCATCGGTGCTGTCGGTCCTCCGTGTCGTTTTCGTGCGAAATCGGTGCTGCCCTGCGACTGACGACTGTAGCCGTCCCTACCTGCTCAGCCGTCTTCGGCGATCGGCCTGGCGGCTCCTCCACCGCGTCGGCCCCCGAATACATCGCCGCCCTCCGGCGTGCCGATATAGCCGAGCAACCGGGCGATGTTGAGCAGGAAGCAGATCGTCATCAGGACCGCGTTGCTCACGCACCACTGGCAGATCGCTTCGATGTTCCAGATCTCCAGGTACGTCAGGTAGATGCTGAAGCCGAAGCCGCCGAGCGTGAACAGGAAACCCCCGAGGCGCGCGTAATCGTTGCCGAAGAGCACGGTGCCGAGGATCAGGAGCCAGCCGGCGAGGCCGATGATCGAGACGTTGATCCCGAGGATGTGCGAGTAGGAGCTTTTGGCGACGGTCTCGCAGCCGGTGCCCCCCGCCAGGCACGCCGGCGCCCCCGAGGTCTGATCGGAGATGAAGATGTAGGTCGCGACGCAGACGCCGAGGATGCCGATGAAGGCGATGGCGATCCGCAGAATTCGTTCACTCGGGAATCTCATAAGCAATCTCTCAGCAGGATAGTGCCACGTCTGGCTCAAGAGCGAATAAGGAAATCTCCCGTGAGAGCCGTCCCCCCTGCCAGGCCAACGGCGACTGCCCCTCATCCTCGCTGATCAATCGGGCCCGCGGCATGGATTTCTTGTAAAGCTCGGCGACCTCGTAGGGATGACCGGGATCGGCCTCGTCCCCGGAGGCGACGACCAGCGCCGGCACGTCGAGCCCGCCCAGTTCCTCGAGCGATCCGAACGGTCGCGAGGCGGGCGTCTCGCGAATCGCCCGCGCCATCGCCCCGAGGTCGCGATGGAGCTCCATCCGTTCGGCGCTCACCCGCGCCACCGAGTCGCGCCAGCGCTCACCGACGCCGCTCTCGCGGACGATGTAGTCGACGAAGCCCTCGATCCCGCCCGCTTCCAGGGCGCTCGCCAGGCCGTCCCAGTAGGCGAGCGACTCGGGCCGGATCTCGCCCGTGTAGGTCGGCCCGATCACGACCAGGCCGCTGAGCCGCTCCGGGTGCGCGAGTGCGTAGCCGACAGCCGTGTGGGCGCCCATCGAGTGGCCGCCGAGCAGGAAGCGCTCGCTCCCGACCTCCTCCTCGACCACCCGCCCGAGGTCGGCGATCAGCTCCGGGTATCCATAACTCTCCCCGGTCGGCGCCGGGTCGGACTCGCCGTGGCCGCGGGCGTCGTAGAGGACGACGCGGTGCCCGGCGCGCTCCAGCGCCTTCGAGCCCTGGACGACGTAGCGGCGGCTCGCGGTCAGCCCGTGGCAGAGGACGATCGGCGTGCCCTCGCCGGCGACGCTGCCGCGGAGCACCGGCGCCGGGTCGACCGCGAACTCCCCGGCCTCCCCCGCCATCAGGCGACCCCCGCGACGGCCTTCTCGAGGTCGGCGACCGACTCGTACGTGAGCCCGGCCAGCGTCACCTTGCGGTAGCCGATGATGCCTTTCTCATCGACGACGAAGATCGCCCGTCGCACCAGCGGCCCGGCGACGACGCCGTAGGCCTTGGCCACCGCCTTGTCCTTGTCGGCGAGCAGCGGCACGTTCAGCTTCTTCTCCTCGGTGAAGCGCTCGTGGGAGTCGACGCCCTGCGGCGAGATCCCGACCACCTCGGCGCCGATCTTGTCGAGCCGGTCGCCTTCGTCGCGGTAGGAGCAGAACTGTTTGGTGCAGACCGCGGTGAAATCACCGGGGTAGAAGGCGATCACCAGCTTTTTGCCGCGGTAGTCGGAAAGGCGGTACGTACGCCCACCCGTCCCGGGAAGCTCGAACTCCGGCGCCGCGTCTCCTACATCGACCTTGGCCACTGCCAGAGCTTACGTAGCGGAAGCTAGCCGCGTTCGATCGACATTTTTTCGATCACGATGGGCTGCGTCGGTTTTTCTTCCGCGCCGCCCAGTTCGCCGATCGTTTCGACCACGTTCAGGCCTTTGGTGACTTTGCCGGCGAGCGCGTATTCCGGCGGTAGGGTTTCGCCCTGCGGACCGGTCACGATGTAAAACTGGCTGCCGGCGGTGCCTGACGCGGCGGTCGAGGTCTTCGCCATCGCCACCGTGCCGAGCGTGTATTTCAAGTTCTTCGGCGGCGCTTCGACGACTTCGTAGCCCGGGCCGCCTTCGCCAGTGCCCAGCGGGTCGCCGCCCTGGATGACGAATTCCGGCACGATCCGGTGGAAGGTCAGTTCGTCGTAGAAGCCTTCTTCGGCGAGGTAGGCGAAGGAGTTGGCGATCGTCGGGGCTTCCTTGGTCGCCAGCGCGATGTCGAAGGTGCCGCAGTTCGTTTCGACGACGGCGGTGACCTTTTCGCCCTTCTTCGTCGTCATCTTCGGTTTCGGCAGGCTCTCTTCGCGCGGTTTCGGCTGTTCGACTTCGGTGCAGCCGTTCGCGTTCTTCCCACCTTTGGCGTTTTCCTTGCTGCCTTCTTTGCCTTCTTTGGCGGCTTTTTCCTTGCTCGCGGTCGTGCTCGAGCTGTTGTCCTTGGAGCTGCCGCCGCTGCGCGAGACGAGGATGATCCCGACGATCACGGCCGCGAGAACCGCGAAACCGGCCAGGATGTAAATGCGTTTGTCGACCCCGTCCCCTGCCATCGGTCCGAGAGAGTAGAGCAATTACGATCGACTCGATGTCAAGCCCACCGCCGTTGACGCCGCTGGCCGCCGCGGCGCTCCATGTCGGGACCCCCGAGCGGGTCCTGCAGGTGGCCTGCGGCGACGGTGAGGGGGCGCTCTTCCTCGCCCGTGAGTTCCCCCGGGCACGGGTCCGTGGGATTGACGCCGACGAGGAGAAGGTCGCCGCGGCGGGTCGGCGGGTCGGCCTCGATCCCGAGGGGCGGGTCGCCTTCAAACGCGGCGGGCCCCGCAAGATCCCCTATCCCGACGACAACTTCGACCTCGTCGCGGTGGTCGACGCGCGGCCCGCGCCGGGTGAGCTGGCGCGGGTTCTGCGCTCGGGTGGGCACCTGATCCTCGCGGCGACGACCGGCGCGGCGATCGGCGGCGGCGCCTCCGGATGGCTCCTGTCCCGCTCCCTGCGCGCCCGCGGCTTCGAGCTGACCGACGAAGAGCCCGCCGGGGTCGGCGGCTTCGCGGTCCTGCGCCTGGCCTGACTAGGGTGGGCCGATGGAGGAGCGCGGGGAGGCGACGCCTGATGTAGAGCCGGTCGAGGAGCCCCTCGCTCCCCTGCCGGTCGATCAGCAACCGCTCGTCCTCCTCGTCAACCCCTCGTCCGGCGGCGGGCGCTCGCTCAAAGTCCTCGCCCGGGTCGAGACCCTGCTCGACGCCCGCCGGGTCCCCTTCCGCGTCGTCCGCACCAGGTCGCTCGAGCATGGCGTCGCGAAAACGCTCGAGGCGGTCGAGGCGAGCGAGACGCCGGTGGTGATCAGCGGCGACGGCATGATCGGGGCGATCGGCGGCGCGCTGGCCACGACTCCGGCGCCGCTCGGCATCGTCCCCGGCGGGCGCGGCAACGACCTCGCCCGGGCGCTCGGCATCCCGACCGACCCCGAAGCAGCCATCGACATCGTCCTCGCCGGCCACAGCCGCGCGATCGACGTCGGCGAGGTCAACGGCAAACCGTTCCTCGGCATCGCCAGCGTCGGCTTCGACTCCGACGCCAACCGGATCGCCAACGAGTCGCGCCTGAAGGGCAACCTCGTCTACGCCTGGGCGGCGCTGCGGGCGCTGGCGAGCTGGAAGTCGGCCCGCTTCACGATCGCGATCGGCGACGCGCACACCCGGGTCGAGGGCTACTCGGTCATCGTCGCCAACAACAAGGCCTACGGCGGCGGCATGTTCGTCGCTCCCGACGCCGAGATCGACGACGGTGAGTTCGACGTGGTGACGATCGGCCACGTCGGCAAGCTCCGCTTCCTGGGTAACCTGCCCAAGGTGTTCAAGGGCACCCACGTGCGCAATGACGAGGTGCAGGTCGTGCGCACCTCCCAGCTCACCCTCACCGCCAGCCGCCCGTTCGCGGTCTACGCCGACGGCGAGCACCTGACCGACCTCCCGGCCGACCTGCGCATCATCCCCCGCGCGCTACGGGTGCTGGTCCCGCCCACCGCCGCTTGAGCGCTGCGAGCGGTCAGGCGAAGCGCGGCGGCCCCGCCTTCGGCGCCAAGCGGGCGCTGGCGCGGGCGATCGGCGCGGCGAGCCGGCGCTCCGGCCGCGGTGGCGGGACGACGCTGCCGGGACGCGTGCTGCTGCGGATGGAGCCGGAGGCGATCGCGAAGCTCGGCGCCGGGCTGAGCGGCGGCTCCACCATCATCAGCGCGACCAACGGCAAGACGACGACCGCGGGGATGATCGCCGCGATCCTCGCCGCCGAGGGCAGGCCGCCGGTCCACAACCGGGCGGGCTCGAACATGACCTGGGGCGTGGCGACGGCGCTGCTCGAGCAGCGCGGCGCGGAGGGGCTGTTCGAGGTCGACGAGGCCTGGCTCCCGCGCGTCGCCCAGCAGCTGAACCCCCGCCTGATCGTGCTCGGGAACCTCTTCCGCGACCAGCTCGACCGCTACGGCGAGATGGAGGCGCTGGCCGAGGAGTGGGCGAAGGCGGTGGCGGCGGCTCCCGCCGGGACCGGGCTGGCGCTGAACGCCGACGATCCGCTGATCGCCGACCTCGGCCGGGACACCGACACCGAGATCCCGCGCGAGGGCACCCTCTACTTCGGCATCGACGACCACTCGCAGGAGCTGCCCGAGCTGCAGCACGCCTTTGACGCCAAGCACTGCCGCCGCTGCGGCCATCCCTACGCGTACGAGGTCGCTTTCGTCGGGCACCTCGGCCACTACTCGTGCCCGAACTGCGGCGCGCAGCGGCCACGGCCGGACGTCGCGGCGACGCGTATCGAGCTGCGCGGCATGGAGGGCTCGGCGGCGACGGTGCGCGTCCCCGGCGGCGAGATCGAGGTCGAGCTCCCCCTCCCCGGCCTCTACAACGTCTACAACGCGCTCGGCGCGATCGCCGCCGCGCTGAAGCTGGGAGTCGACGCCGAGCGGGTCGCGGCCGCCCTCGGCGGCATGCGCGCCGCCTTCGGCCGGGTCGAGACGATCTCGGTCGCCGACCACTCTGTCTCGATCCTCCTGATCAAGAATCCGGCGGGCGCCAACGAGGTCCTCCGCACCCTTGCCCTGGAGGCGGCCGGCCCCGCGCGTTCGCAGAAACCCGCGGATAGCGCGGGAAACTGCGAACTCGATCCGGGTGGTGCGGGGGCCGAGGCGGGGATCGATCTGTGGATCGCGCTGAACGACCGGATCGCCGACGGGCGCGACGTCTCCTGGGTCTGGGACGCCGACT
>DAIQOT010000204.1:0-7307 GCA_036787695.1 Solirubrobacterales bacterium
GTCCGGTGACACCCTGCTGTTGATGGGCCGAAAACCGGACTATCTGACGGGTTTTCGGCCCATCAACGCGGAGGTGTGACGACGTATCCTGCGGGGCGTGAGTGGGCACGATCATGGGGAGGGGGGGCACGGGCATAGCCATGGGTTCGGGGCGCATGCGCTGGAGGCGCGGCGGGAGGACTCGCGGCGGCGGCTCGAGGTGGTGCTCGCGATCAATCTGGTGCTGCTAGTCGCCGAGGCGGTCGGCGGCTTCATCACCGGGTCGCTGGCGGTGCTCGCCGACGCCGGGCACGTGCTCTCCGACGTCGGCGCGATCGTCCTGGCGCTGATCGCCGCGCGCCTCGCGGCGCGGCCCGCCTCCAGCCGACGCACCTTCGGCTACCAGCGCTCGGAGGTGCTGGCGGCGCTCGCGAATGGGCTCACGCTGGTCGCGGTCAGTGTCTTCATCGGGGTCGAGGCGATCGGCCGGCTCTCCAACCCACCCGGAATCGAGGGAGGCGGCGTCCTCGCCCTCGGTATCGCGGGACTGCTCGGCAATGCCGTCGCCACCTGGTGGCTGGCCCGCGGCGAGCGCGAGGACATCAACCTCGAGGGCGTCCTGCGCCACTCCTTCGCCGACGCGCTCGGCTCGCTCGGGGTCGTCATCGCCGGCGCCTGGGTGATCGCCGGCGGCTCCGACATCGTCGACCCGATCGTCGGCCTGCTGATCTCGGTGCTCGTCCTCTTCTCCTCCTGGCGGCTGATCAAGGAACCGTTCGACGTGCTGATGGAGGCGGCGCCCGCCGACCTCGACGTCGACGGGATGGGGGCGGCGATCTGCCGGGTGCAGGGGGTGCGTTCGGTCCACGACCTCCACGTTTGGACCGTCACCGCCGGCTTCCCGGCGCTCTCGGCGCACGTCGTCGTCGCCCGCGGCGCCGACCGCGACATGATCCTCAGGCAGCTCGAGGTCGAACTGGGGGAGACCTTCGGGATCGAGCACACGACGCTGCAGATCGAGGAAGAGTCCGGCGGCGGCCTGATCCAGGTGGAGAGCAGTCCTTCGGGCTCCGGCCCGGCCGAAACTCCGTAGGACACCGGTTTAGACCTTCCGTCTGGAGTCGGTATGGAAGGTGTAGGACCTGACCGATCCGGTTACCTTAAGTGGAGATCCGGCCGATAACGGGGCACTGACCATGGTTCGACAGGCACGCACTTACTTCGCGGGAGCAGTATCGGGGGTGACCCTGATCGGGATCGCGATCGCCTTTTTCGTCGTCCTCGTCTCGGCTCAGGTCTTCCACGATTGGCCGGTCGCGGCGCTCGGCTTCGGGCACGATGACTCCGCCGTCGCTCCCGCCAAGTCGCTCGGCGGCAAAGCCGCGCCGCAGACCGCGAGCGCGGCACCGACCAACGCGACGGCCAGGGCCACGCAGCCCGCCAGGATCGCGCCGACCACCGCGCCCGCGCCGGCGTCGCACGCGGCTCACCATCGTCACCACGGCCAGGGCCAGGCCCCCACGGCCGAGGATGTGACCCGCGCGGCGCCGGTCGTCGAAGAAGCGCCCCCGCCGGTCACGACCGGGCACGAATCGTCCTCCGCACCGGCGGCCGAATCCTTGCCGTCCTCTTCCTCGACTTTGACTAGCTCGAACTCGACTTCGAGCACGCCGTCCAACTCGAGCTCCGGCGGTCAGAACAGCGCGAGCGGCAGTTCCTCGAACTCTTTGGGATCGTCGGGCTCCTCATCGGGCGGCAACTCCGGCGGCTCGTCCTCGGGCGGATCTTCGGGAGGCGGCTCGACCTCGGGCAGCTCGCCGGTGACCGAAACCGTCGAAACCGTCACCAAGGCCCCGGCGAACGTCGCCGCGGGCGTCAACGAAACGGTCAACACTGTCGACGAAGCCGCGCTCGGCGGCACGCTGAAAGAAACCGGCGTCACCGAAGTCACCGAAGGCGTCGTCAACGGCCTCATCGGCCCGGAATCGGTGGTCGGCAAGACCGTCAACGGGCTCGGCGAAACCGTCAACGGGCTGCTCGGCGGCGGCTCGCACTGAGCGGGGTCCGTCCCCGCCGCGGCGCCTCGCGCCGGGCTCGTGTCACGGCTCGGTAACCGGCCACGGAGCCGGGCGAACGGTCAACCGTCACAATGCCGCCGATGGCGGAGCAGGTTCAGTCTGGGGCGGTGGCGCGCGACAGGGTCGCGGATTCCGTCGTGCTCCCGATCGGCAGCGCCGTCAACGAGCAGGGGCATCTGGAGGTCGGCGGCTGCGACGTGCTCGCCGTCGCCGAAGAGTTCGGCACCCCCGCCTACATCTACGCCGAGGACGACCTGCGCGCCCGCGCCCGCGCCTACCGCGAGGCCTTCGAGCGCCGCGGCGTCGACGGCGAGGTCCTCTTCGCCAGCAAGGCCTTCCCGGCCACCGCCGCCTACAAGCTGTTCGCCGAGGAGGGGCTGTCGGTCGACGTCGCCTCCGGCGGGGAGCTCCACCTGGCCCTCGCCGCGGGCTTCGAGCCTTCGCGCATCCACATGCACGGCAACAACAAGACCGACGAGGAGATCCTGATGGCGGCGCGGGCCGGCATCGGCCACCTGATCCTCGACTCCTTCGACGAGATCGAGCGCTGCGAGCGACTCCTCGACGAGCCGATCAAGGTGCTGATCCGGGTCACGCCGGGGATCAAGCCCTCGACCCACGACTACATCACCACCGGCCAGCTCGACTCGAAGTTCGGCTTCGGGACCGGCGACGCGACCGGGGCGGAGCGGGCGATCGAGCGCGTCCTCGCCTCCGAGAAGCTGGAGCTGGTCGGGCTGCACGCCCACATCGGGTCGCAGATCTTCGAGCTCGAGCCCTACCGCCTGGCGATCGCCGCGCTCGGTGAGCTGGCCGGAGACTGGTGCAAGGTCGTCGACGTCGGCGGCGGCCTCGGCATCGCCTACACCGAGGACGACCGGCCGCCCGCGATCGACGACTACGTCGGAGTGAAGGTCGACGGCGTCCGCGAGTTGTTCGGCGACGACGTGAAGATGATGATCGAGCCGGGGCGCTCGCTGGTCGCCAACGCCGGCGTCACCGCCTACCGCGTCGGCACGGTCAAGGAAATCCCCGGGATCCGCACCTATCTGGCGGTCGACGGCGGCATGTCCGACAACCTGCGGCCGATGCTCTACGGCTCGCGCTACGAGGCGCTGATCGCCGACCGCGTCCTCGCCGAGCCGGACACACTGGCGACCGTCGCCGGGATGCACTGCGAGTCGGGCGACGTGATCGTCCGCGACGCGATGCTGGCGGCGCCCGCCGTAGGCGACATCCTCGTCACCCCGGCGACCGGCGCCTACGGCCACGCGATGGCCTCGAACTACAACGGCGTGACCCGCCCGCCGGTGGTCTTCTGTCGCGGTCGCGAGGCCCGGCTGGTCGTCCGCCGTGAGACCTTCGACGACCTCACCGCCCGCGATGTCTGAGGTCGCCGCGGCAACCGGGGAGGCCGTCGAGGTCGGCGACGGGCCGAAACCCGTGCGCATCGGCCTGCTCGGCCGCGGCAACGTCGGCGCCGCCTTCGCCGAGCTGCTCGACGCGCGGGCCGAGGCGGTGCTCGCCGCCACCGGCCGCAAGCCGGAGCTGGTCGGCGTCCTCACCCGCAGCGAGGGCGACTTCGCCGAGATCCTCGAGGGCTCCGACCTGATCGTCGAGCTGATGGGCGGCACCGACCCCGCCCGCGAGTACGTCGCCGCGGCGATGCGCGCCGGGCGCCCGGTCGTCACCGCGAACAAGCAGCTGCTCGCCCAGCACGGCGACGAGCTCTTCGGCATCGCCCGCGAGTGCGGCGTCCAGCTGCGTTTCGAGGCGGCGGTCGCGGCGGTGATCCCGGTCGTCCGCACGATCCAGGAAGGCTTCGCGACCGCCGACATCGAGCGCGTCTACGGGATCGTCAACGGCACCACCAACTTCATCCTCAGCGAGATGGCGTCGACCGGCGCCGGCTACGACGACGTCCTCGCCCGCGCCCAGGAGCTCGGCTACGCCGAGGCCGATCCGACCGACGACGTCTCCGGCGCCGACGCGGCGGCGAAGATGGCGATCCTCGCGCGGCTCGCCTTCCACACCCCTGTGACGCTGTCGGAGGTCAGCTACGAGGGGATCGAGTCGATCACGCCCGACGACCTCGCCTTCGCCAAGGAGCTCGGCCTGTCGCTGAAGCTGCTCGGCGTGGCGGAGCGGCGCGGCGCGAGCCTCAGCGTCCGCGTCTTCCCGGCGTTCCTCTACTCGGCCCACCCGCTGGCGCCGATCGAGGGGGCCTTCAACGCGGTGATGATCCAGGGGCCGGCGTTCAACGAGGTGACCCTGAGCGGCCCCGGCGCGGGCGGGCTGCAGACGGCGAGCGCGGTGCTCGGTGACGTCGTCTCGATCCTCGCGGGCGAGGCGCCGGTGCATGAGACGCGGACCGACCTGCCGATCCTCGCCGACGTGCCGTCGAGCTTCTACCTGCACCTCGAGGTCGCCGACCGGCCGGGGGTGCTGGCGACGATCGCGACCGTCCTCGGCGACCACCAGGTCTCGGTGAAGAGCGTCGTCCAGCGTGGGATCGGCGAGGATGCGCGACTGGTGATGGTGCTGCACGAGTGTCTCGAGTCGCGCTTCGCGCGGGCAGTCGAGGCGCTCAACGAGCTGGGCGAGCTGCGCGGCCCGGCCAGGTCGATCCACGTGATCGAGGAGCGTTCCTAGAAATGAATGAGCGGGGGAGGGGTCGCAGTGCCTGAGCGTGGGCTGATCGAACGCTACCGGGACCGGTTGAACCTGGAGCCCGACGATCCGATCGTCAGCCTCCAGGAGGGCTCGACGCCGCTGATCTCGTCGCCGCGACTCTCCGAACGGGTCGGCGCCGAGGTGCTGCTGAAGTTCGACGGCGCCAACCCGACCGGGTCCTTCAAGGACCGCGGGATGACCGTCGCCGTCTCCCGTGCCAAGGGGCGCGGGGTGGAGGCGGTGATCTGCGCCTCGACCGGGAACACGGCGGCGAGCTGCGCGGCCTACGCGGCGAAAGCCGGGCTCCGCGGCGCGGTGATCGTGCCGGAGGGCAAAATCGCGATCGGCAAGCTCGCCCAGGCGCTGATCCACGGGGCGCGCGTGATCGCCATCCGCGGCAACTTCGACGACGCCCTGCGGCTCGTCCGCGAGCTCTCCCAGAAGCACCCGATCGAGCTCGTCAACTCGGTCAACCCCTACCGGATCGAAGGCCAGAAGACGGCGGCGTTCGAGCTGATCGAGGAGCTCGGGCAGGCGCCCGACGCGCTGGCGATCCCGGTCGGCAACGCCGGCAACGTCACCGCCTACTGGAAAGGATTCCAGGAGATGGGCGCGTCGCCGATCGTCTACGGCTTCCAGGCCGAGGGCGCTGCGCCGCTCGTGCTCGGCAGGCCGGTCGAGCACCCGGAGACGATCGCCTCGGCGATCAGGATCGGCAACCCGGCCCGCTGGGAGGAGGCGATGGGGATCTTCACCGCCTCGCGCGGTCGCGTCGCCGCCGTCTCCGACGAGCAGATCATCGACGCCTACCACTGGCTGGCGAGCTGCGTCGGCGTCTTCTGCGAGCCCGCCTCGGCCGCCTCGGTCGCGGGCCTCCTCGCCCACGGCCTGCCGACCGTCGACGGCGACCCGAAGCCCGAGACCGTCGTCGCCGTCCTCACCGGCCACGGCCTCAAGGACCCCGACACGGCCCTCGGCAAAGCCCCCGCCGTGATCAGCTGCGAGAACGACCTCAGCGCGGTCGAGCGCGCCGTCTTCAGCGACTGACCGGCGATGACCGCGCGTCGGCGACTCGTCCGCGTCCCCGCCTCCTCGGCCAACCTTGGGCCGGGGTATGACGCGATGGCGGCGGCGATGGCGATGCACCTGGAGCTTGAGGTTGAAGAGACGGGGGAGTTCTCGGTCGACACCGGGGGGCTGAGGGTTTCGAGGGGGCGCGACAACCTCATTGTGCGGGCGTTCGAGAGGCTGCACCCGGCTGATGGGATCGCGTTTCGGCTGAGGAGCGAGATTCCGTTGACGCGGGGGCTCGGGTCGAGTTCGGCGGCGATCGTCGCGGGGCTCGCGGCCGCCGACCACCTCTTCGAGCTGGCGCTGTCGAAGGAGGAGCTGCTCGCCCACGCGACCGAGATCGAGGGGCATCCCGACAACGTCGCCGCGGCGATTTATGGGGGGTTCGTGGTCTGCGCCGCGGGGGGCGAGCCATTTGCGGCGCGCTTCGATCCGCCGGAGGGGCTCGAGGGGATCGTCGTCATCCCGTCCGAGGAGGTCTCGACCCGGCGCGCCCGCGAGGCGATCCCGGCCGAGCTGCCGCTCGCCGACGCCGTCGCCAACGTCTCCGCCGCCGCGCTGCTGGTCCTGGGACTGCGGAGCGCCGACCTCGACCTGGTCGCCCGCGGCCTCCATGACGCGATCCACCAGCCGCGCCGCCGCCGTCTTTACCCGCGGTCGATGGAGATCGTCGACTCGGCCCGCGAGCTGGGCGCGCTGGGGGCGACGATCTCCGGCGCCGGCCCGACCGTCCTCGTCTGGACGACGTGGGACGAAGCGGGCGGTGTCGCCGCGGCGCTGAAGGAGCGCGCCGAGGGTTGGGCGGAGGTCCGTCGACTGCCGTTCGAACCGCTCGGCGTGGACGTTCCCGAGCTGTAACCGAGTACCTGGACGACCGGACCAGACCCCTTTCCCAACCGCCTCCGCGGCGGTTAGATTCCGCGGATGCGAAAACTGCCGAGCCTGAGGCTCCCCGCTCTCGTCCTTGCCCTCGTCGCGCTCCTGGCCATCCCGGCCGCGGCGAACGCGACGCTCACCTACACCAAGGGGAACACCAAGCCCAAGGTCTACATCGCCGCAAACAACGGCAGCGGGGCGAAGTCGATCGGCGCCGGCCGTAACTCGCGCATCTCGCCCGACGGCGAAACGGTGGTCTACGAACGGGAAACGGGCCAGGGCAGCGAAATGCGGCTCTACTCGGTGGCGGTGAAGAAGAGCCAGCGGCTGCTCAACCCCTGGACCGAAAGCTTCGTCTTCGCCTGGTCGCCCGACTCGACCAAGATCGCCGCTCTCACCGGCCCGCTCAACGGCGCGCAGACGTTGCTCGTGATCGACACCACGACGATGAAGCGGACGAAGATCGCGACCGGCTACTTCAACGGCGTCAGCTTCTCCCCGACCAGCGAAGAACTCGTCTACGGGGTCGCCCCGACGTTCGCCTATCCGGGCAAGAGCACGCTCTACCGCGAGGGCATCGACGGCACCGGCAAAGTCGCGCTCAGCCACGACAACATCTCGGCCTACCCG
>DAIQOT010000205.1:0-7291 GCA_036787695.1 Solirubrobacterales bacterium
TGTACGACCACTACGACCGGCGGACGAAGCGGGCGGTGCTGAAGCTCTACCGCGCGACCGACGACCCGGGCGCGCCCGACCCGGACCTGATCGCGGCGCTGCGCGAACGCGACCCGCCGGCGCTGGTCATCTGGGGCGGTGGCGACCCTTACCTGCCGACGAGCTACGCCGAGCGCCAGGTGGAGTTCCTGCCGAAGGCCGAGGTCAACGTCCTCCCCCGGAGCGGCCACTGGCCCTTCGCCGACGACCCCGCCGAGGTCGAGCGCCTCCTCCTCGCCTTCCTCGCCCGTTGACACATCGTTGACCCTCCCCAGTTGATGGGCCGAAAACCGGACTATATGACCGGTTTTCGGCCCATCAATGGAGCGCCGTGACGGCTTAGTGCCACCAGGCGTCGAGGACGCGGCGCCAGTTCTGCCAGGCGATCGCCTCGATCTCGGGGGCGGTGAAGCCAGCCTCGGCCAGGGCGTCGAGGAGCTTCGGGAGACCCGCGACGCCTTCGAGCGGGGCGGGGAGCGTGGCGCCGTCGAAGTCGGAGCCGAGGCCGACGTGCTCGACGCCGATCCGGTCGGCGACGTAGCGGGCGTGCTCGGCGATCGTCGCGAGCGGCGTGTCGGGGTCGTCGGCGAAGTCCTGGCGGATGAAGGCGGTCGCGTAGACGATCCCGACCAGGCCGCCGCTGGCGCCGATCGCGTCGAGCTGCGCGTCGGTCAGGTTGCGCGAGGCGGCCGCGACGGCGTGGGCGCCGGAGTGGCTGGCGACCAGCGGGCCCGGTTCGAGCTTGGCGACGTCCCAGAAGCCCTTCTCGTTCAGGTGGCTGAGGTCGACGAGGATGCCGAGGTCCGCGCAGGCCTTGACCAGCGCGACGCCCGCGTCGGTCAGCCCCGGGCCGATGTCCGGGGAGGAGGGCATGACGAACTGGACGCCGGTGGCGAAGTCGTTGGCGCGACTCCAGACCGGGCCGAGCGAGCGCAGCCCCATCGCGTACCAGGCGGGCAGCGATTCGAGCCCCGGGTCGATCGCCTCGGCGCCCTCGAGGTGGAGGACCGCGACCGGCGGCGCGCCCTCGGCGAGCGCCGCGTCGACGTCGGCGATCCCGCGCGCGACGGTCAGCTCCCCCGCCCGCTCGAGCGCGAAGAGGCGGCCCGCGACGGTCAGCGCGTGGGACGCCGCGGCCTCGTAGGAGACCGGGCCGGCGAGCGGTTCGGAGAGGACGCCGCCGGGCGCGTCGTCGACCGAGCCGAAGACCATCGTGTGGGTGTCCTCGCCGGGCGAGGAGGTGAACACCGCGAAGATGCCGCCGCGCATCCCGCCCGCGCGCATCCGCGGCAGGTCGAGGTCGCCGTCCTCGCGCCCGGCGGCGAGCCGCGCGTGGGTCTTGCTGGTCAGGGCGTCGTTGTGTCCGTCGAAGACGTGCGTCATCAGGCCGAGGTTAAAGACCCGTCAGAATGGCGCCGTGCCGATCGCCGACAAAGAGGCTCGCGCCCGCTCCTTCGGCGCCGTCGCCGACCGCTACCAGCGGGGACGGGCCGGCTACACCGCCGAGACGATCGCGTGGCTGCTCGGGCCCGAGCCGCTGGAGGTGCTCGACCTCGGCGCCGGGACCGGCAAGCTGACCGCGGCGTTGCTCGCCGCCGGCCACTCGGTGACCGCGCTCGAGCCGCTGCCGGAGATGCGCGCGATCCTCACCGCGACGCTCCCCGCCGCGAACGCGATCGACGGCCGCGCCGAGGACCTGCCGCTCGCCGACCGCAGCGTCGACGCGGTCGTCGCCGGCTCCGCCTTCCACTGGTTCGACCGCGAGCCGGCGCTCGACGAGATCGCCCGCGTGCTGCGCCCGCCCGGTGTCTTCGGCCTGCTCGGCAACCGCTTCGACACCTCGGTCGACTGGCAGCGGCGGGTGCGCGGCATCTCCGGCGGCGGGATCTACCGGGCAGGCCACTGGCCGTCGCAGCCGGAACTGCGCGGGCGCTTCGCCGAGGTCGACGACGCGCCCGACTTCCCCCAGTCGATCGAGGTCGACCGGGCGACGCTGAAGGACTACCTCGCCTCGCTCAGCCAGGTGGCGACGATGGACGAGGCCGAGCGCGCCGAGTACCTGGCCGGGATCGACGCGATCTGGGACTCCGAGCCCGAGCTCGCCGGCCACGAGACGACGAAGCTCCGCTGGCGGACCACAGTCCGCCGCAGCCGCGGCCTCCTCCCCCGCTAGCGCGTTCGCAGAAACCCGCGGATAGCGCGGGAAAGTGCGAACTCACTCGGGGTGCCGGCAGGCGCGTTCGCAGAAACCCGCGGTATGCGCGGGAAAGTGCGAACTCGCCGGGGAGGGCTAGGCGCTCGCGGGGGCCGGGGCGACGGTGGCCTGGCGGGCTTCGGCCAGGACGCGGGGGGCGAAGTCGTCGAGCACCGCGTGGGCCGCTTCGCTCAACGGGGGCTCCAGGGCGAGCAGGTCTTCGAGGTGGCGCTCGGCCCAGGCGATCGCCAGGCCCGGCGGCACGCCGTCCTCGGTCTCGCCGTCGAGAACGACCATCGGCCCGCGCCCGCGGCTGAGGCGGCTGGTCGGGCCGGCCGGGCGCACCGGCGCGTCCGGCTCCGCCGCCGGCGGTTCCTCCCCCGCCGCGATCGCCTTGCCGAAGCCCTCGAACCACTCGCGCCGCGCCCGCCACTCCTGGTCGAACGGCCCGCACACCGCCGCCACCCAGGCCGCCTGCGAGTCGAGCGGCGACAGCGGCGCGATCCCCGAGGCGTCGTGCATCAGCCGCGCCGAGCGCCGCACCCGCGTCGCCCCGCCGACCAGCCGCGCAAGCGAGTCGAGGTCACGCCGCGCCGAGCCGTTCTCGGCGAGGTACTCGCGCACCGTCTCGTCCAGCCGCAGCGCCGCTTCGCTCGCTTCGACCGCGACGGGGTCGATCGGATCGGCCTCCCTCACCCCGAGCATCGTCGCGATCGTCACGTCGAGGTACCGCGCCGCGGTCTCGTAGGCCGTCCCGATCGACGCCCGCAGCACGTCGGCGGCGCCGCGTGGCCAGAACAGGAAGCCGGTGACGAGGCTGATCGCGCAGCCGATCGCGATGTCCTCGATCCGGATGATCCCGACCCGCCAGCCGATCGGGTTCAGCAGGTTGAAGAGGACGACGATGACGATCGTGAAGCCGGCCTGGCCGGCGACGAAGGAGATCGCCCGCGGCGAGTAGGCGCCGAGCAGGACGGCGAACGGGAAGGCGGTCCAGAGCAGCCAGGTGTGGGCGCCGATCGCCCAGACGATCACGCCGCCGACGACGATCCCGATCGCGGTGCCGGTGATCGCCTCGACCACCGTCGTCCCGGTCGCCAGGGCGCTCGAGCGCAGCACCGAGATCGTCCCCAGCACCACCCAGAAGCCGTTCTGCGCATCGGTGACCTTGGCGACGAGGACGGCAAGCGCCAGCCCGACCGCGCCGCGCACGCTGTTGCGGAGCCAGACCGAGCGCATCGAGTAGTGCGAGCCCGCGATCCGCCGCCCCTCGCTCAGGCCGACCCGCCCCGGCGCCAGGGTCGGCTCCGGCGGCGCCTTGCCGCCCGCCGCCTGAATCGCGTGGCGGCCGATCTGCAGCGCCGCGAAGGCGAGGCTGCGGAGGCGGTAGGCCTCGTTCAGCTCTTCGGTGACGCGCTGGGAGTCATCCTCGGGCATGTGTTGGCCGAGGCGCGCGATGAAGGCGCGGCCGATCGCCCGGTGGTCTTTGGAGAGGCGCTCGAGCTCCGCCCCGCCGTCGCCGGGGTCGTTGGCGCGCAGCCGTTCGGCGGCCCGCCGCAGCGCCGCCGGGACCGCCGTTTCGACCGCCGCCCGCTCGGGGGCGAAGCCCTCGCTGACCCAACCCGGCGCGGGCTGCTCGCGGGCCAGCGCGTCGAACCAGTCGAGGTCGTCGACGAGCCGGCCGAAGGCGGCGGTCCGTCCGCCGGCTCCGCTCGGCCGGTGCGGCAGCGAGACGAAGGCGTTGCGCGCGGCCATGACTTTTTCGTAGGCCTCGGCGGAGAGGGCGCCGAGCCGTTCCTCTTCCGCCTCCCCTGCCAACCCGTCGGTGAGCGTCGACGCCATCCCGTCGAGCAGCGCCGCCAGCGCGTCGAGCGCCGCGGCCCCGCCGCGCCGCAGCCCGTCGGGCGGCCGGGCCGGCCAGATCGTGAAGATCGCGATCAGCGAGAACAGCGCGGCGAGGCCCCAGCCCGCGAGGCGGTCGGGGATTTCGCTGGCGTTCGCTTCGACCATCGCGGCGATCACGAAGGTGAGGATCAGGACCAGCGAAGCGGCGGCGATGTAGCCGTCGATCACCCCGGCGAAGAGGATCGCGAAGCCGACCAGCGCCATCACCACCACCGCCAGCCAGGTGGTGTGGCAGCAGACCGTTCCGAGCGTGATCGTGAAGCAGCCGACGAACACCGTCGCCAGGTAGGCGAGGAGGCGCATCCGCCGCGTGCCGGCGAAATCGACGAACAGCAACATGCCGAGCGAGCCGAAGGCGCCGAACAGCGCCATCTGCGGAAGTTCGAACACCTTGAGGCCGATCGCGAAGGCCGCGGGCACGACGATTGCCGCGCGCACCGCGTTCTTCAGCGCGTATCTACCGGGGTCAGAGATCGCCAGCTTCACGCGGGCAACATACTTCCGCAAGCGATGGCTTCCCAGGATTCGACCCAGAACGCCGCCGGCACCAGCGGCGCCACCCCCGCGAACGAGGGGAAGACGGCCTGGGCGCGCAACCTGGCGACCCCGGTGCGCGACTTCCTCGGCACCGAGACCGGCTCGGCGCTGGTCCTCGTCGGCGCGGTCGTCGCCGCCCTGATCTGGGCCAACGTCGACTTCGGCAGCTACTCGGAAGTCTGGGACACCCACCTCTCGATCCAGCTCGGCTCCCATGGCATCGACAACGACCTGCGCGCCTGGGTGAACGAGGGGCTGATGACGCTCTTCTTCCTCGTCGTCGGGCTGGAGGCCAAACGCGAGATCGACCTCGGCGAGCTGCGCGAGCACAATCGGCTCTGGTATCCGGCGCTGGCGGCGCTCGGCGGGATCGCCGGCGCGGTCGGCATCTACCTGATCTTCAACGCGGGCGGCCCGGGCGGCGGCGGCTGGGGCGTCGCGATGTCGACCGACACGGCGCTGGCGCTCGGCGTGCTGGCGCTGGTCGCGCCGACCGGCTCGACCCGCCTGCGCGTCTTCCTGCTCACCCTCGCGATCTTCGACGACCTCGCCGCGCTGCTGATCATCATCATCGCCTACACCGGCTCGATCGACCTGACGGCGCTCGGCATCGCGGTCGGCCTCTTCGCGATCCTCGGACTGCTGCGGTTCCTGCCGACGATGCGCGGGCCGCTCGCGGTCCTGGTCGGGCTCGGGGTCTGGGTGGCGCTGTATGAGTCGGGGATCGACCCGGTGATCTCCGGCCTCGCGATCGGCCTGGTGACGAGCGCCTACCCGCCCTCGCGCGAGGAGCTCGACCGGGCGACCAACCTGACCCGCGAGTTCCGCGAGCAGCCGACCGCGGGCGGGGCGATCACCGCGCAGCGCAGCCTCGCCCAGACGATCTCGGCGAACGAGCGGATCCAGTTCGCGCTCCACCCGTGGACGAGCTACGTGATCGTGCCGCTCTTCGCCCTCGCCAACGCGGGGATCCACATCACCGGCAACCTGCTCTCGAACGCGGTCAGCTCGTCGATCACGATCGGCATCGTCGCCGGCTACGTGATCGGCAAGCCGCTCGGCATCTTCCTCGGGCCGTGGCTGGCGACGCGGGCGCCGGTGCGGAAGATCGTCGGCGGCGGCAAGCTGACGATCACCTGGCCGGGGCTGCTCGGCACCGGCGCCGCGGGCGGCGTCGGCTTCACCGTCTCCTTCCTGATCGCCAGCCTCGCCTTCACCGGGCCCGAGCTCGACGAAGCGAAGATCGGGGTGCTCGCCGCCTGCGTGATCTCACCGATCGTCGCGTTCATCGTCTTCCGTGGCGTGCGGGTCCTGATCCCGCAGTCGCGGCGCCTCGAGCAGCTACGCCGGACCGCGGACTCGATCATCGACCTCGCCGACGACGTCGACCCCGAGCGCGACCACATCCGCGGCGACCCGGCCGGCGCCGTCACCCTGGTCGAGTACGCCGACTTCGAGTGCCCCTTCTGCGGGCGCGCCGAGCCGACGATCCGCGAACTGCTCGACATGCACCACGGCGGCGGACTGCGCTACGTCTTCCGTCACCTGCCGCTGCAGGACGTCCACCCGCACGCGCAGCTGGCGGCGGAGGCGAGCGAGGCGGCGGCGGCGCAGGGCGCCTTCTGGCAGATGCACGACACGCTGATGGCGCACCAGGGCGAACTCGACCTCGACGACGTGCACCGCTACGCCGAGGAGCTCGAACTCGACGCCGACCGGCTCGAAGACGAGGTGCGCCGGCGGGTCTACGTCGGCCGCGTCAGCGAAGACGTCTCCAGCGCCGACACCTCCGGCGTCTCGGGGACGCCGACCTTCTTCATCAACGGCCGCCGCCACCAGGGCGTCTACGACATCAACGCCCTGACCACCGCGATCAGCCGGGCGAAAACGCTGGCCGACGCGGAAGCGAAAGCGATCGCCGACAAGAAGGCGGCGAAGGAAGCGGCGAAGCGCGAGCGAGAAGGCGCCGGGACCGTCTGATGGCGACCTGGGAGGACGTCGCGAAGATCGCGAACGCGCTCCCCGAGGTCGCCGAGGAACCGTCGTACGGCGAACGCGCCTGGAAGGTGCGGAAGAAAACCTTCGCCTGGGAGCGCCCACTGCGCGCCAAGGAAGTCGAGCACCTGGGCGGCTTCGAGCCCGACGGCGCGGCCCCGACCGGCGAGATCCTCGCCGTCCGGGTCGCCGACGAGGAGGCCAAGCAGGCCCTCGTCTCGAGCGAGCCGGAGATCTTCTTCACGACCTCCCACTTCGACGGCTACCCCGCCGTCCTGATCCGCCTAGAGCGGATCGCCCGCCCCGAGCTCGAGGAGCTCCTTATCGAGGCGTGGCTTGCGAAGGCGCCGAAACGCGTCGCCGCAGCGTTCCTCGCCGAGCGGGATTAGGCGGCCCCAGCCGCGGCGTAGCTCCGGCCGTCCGAGTTGCGTCCCGGGCGTCTCGTGGCGGCCCGGGCTGGCTGTGACCGCCACGAGACGCCCGGGACGTGAGGGTTTCGCCGGGAAGGTCAAGGGTCCGGCACGATCTCCTCTCTTCCGTCACGGGTTCACAACAGGCCCGGACGCGAAGTCGACTTTAGGGTCCCTATAGGGGGGTCAAAGTCGACAGCGTGATCTCGAC
>DAIQOT010000042.1:0-17153 GCA_036787695.1 Solirubrobacterales bacterium
CTCGACGGCCGGCGTCGAGGCGATCGTCGACTTTGTCTGGGGCCTTCCTCGTCGTAGAAAGGTGGTTGTGTTCACGAACTCGACCGCGGCCGCCGCCCACGTCGGTGACGCCTTGTCGGATCTGCTGGTCGACGGCCAACTGGCAACCCACCTCAGAAGCGAAGAGCCGGACGCATCCGAGAAGGCGCTTCGACGGTTCCGGGAGTTGCGTGAGTGCAACGTCCTCGTCTGCGATCGATCCGGGGAGGAGGGCCTCAATCTTCAGTTCGCCGACGTGGTGGTGCATGCCGAGCTGCCATTCAACCCGAATCGGCTCGAGCAGCGGATCGGGCGATTGGACCGACATGGACAAGGCGATCCGATCGAGAGCGTCGTTCTCACCGACGAGCGGGAAGGGTCGCTGCTCGGCGCCTGGACCACGGTCCTGGCTTCGGCGTTCGGCGCCTTCGATCGATCGATATCGGCCTTTCAGTTCGCGATCGACAAGGTGATGCCGGAAATCGTCCGAGCGGTTGTAGAAGACGGCGCGGTCGGCTTGTTGGAGATCGGCGAGAAGCTGCCGGAGATCCTCGAGCGCGAACGCCAGGACATCGCCGAGCAGGAATATCTCGATTCGATCGAGGCGATCGAGTTCGACCTGCCGAGCGCCCAGTCGCTGCGTGACCGCGACGGGCGGTTCGAACACTTCGAGGCCTGTCACGACCGGCTTCTCTGCACCGGCAAAGGCCAACTGCGCTTCGACCGGCGCGAGTTTTTCGATGAACCGAACCTGTCCAGCTACTGGGCGACGGAGCCGGACGGCGGGCGGGACCCGTTGATCACGCGGCGCGATCTCTCCGTGTTCCTGCGCAACTCGTACTCGACTCCGGGCGCGGTCCGCTATGGGAGTCACGACCGCGAGGTGGTTCTCGAGAATCCGGGACGACGACTGTGGGCGGCGGGCGACCCATTGCTTGACGGCATGCTCGAGTACGTGAGGCGGCGCGACGACCGCGGACGCGCCTACGCGTTCGTGAAGAAACAGGCGGATCACGGGGACGGGCCGCCTATCGCGGCGCTGCGCTTCGACTTCATCGTCGAGGCCGGGTTGTTCACAGGCGATCTCGGGCAGAGCGGGGAATTGGCGGTGACCCGTCGACTCGCCGGCCACCTGCCGCCGTTCGTCGAGACGGTGTGGGTCGACATCGATCTCGACGAGATCGTGGACCCCGATCTGGTCCGTCGCCTCTCGGGCCGCTACTCGAAAGGTTTTGGCGACCGTTACCTTCATCCCGGCCACTGGGATCGCGTCGACGATGCGTTCCCTGGGCTCGACTGGGAGGCGTGGTGCGATGGTGCCGATCCGATGGCTCGGGCAACGGTGCTCGCCCGTGAGTCGACTCGGACGCGATTCGAACTGGCGCGGGCGGAAGCGACGCGGGTCGCTGAGGCCCGGGCGGAGGCGCTGCGTGGGCGCCAGCGTCTGGTCACCGACGTCGGTGCCGCGCTGGAATTCGAGGAGTCCGCCGCAGCGGCGATCGACGACGCCCTCTCACGGCCTGCCTTGGTGGTCGACGCGGTCGGGTTCGTCGTCCTCTGCGGCGAGGATCTCGGGGCCTCGGAATGACCGACGGGATCGCCTGGCTGAGGAGTGCCCTCGCCAACTTCCCGGATTCCCCACCGCTGTCGGTCAGGTCGCGGGATTGGCCGCGCGCCCAGCAGCGGCTACTTGACGTGGTCAGGGCGCTGCGTGGCGACGAGGGGTGGCCCGCGGCGCGTCCGCGCGACCTCGTCCCGTTGGTCCGCCAGGTCTTCCTCGGCGGCGAACAGAACGAGCCGACGCTGTCGATCGCCGTCCACCCCGATCTACCGACCGCGCAGGAATGGCGCGACGGCGGTTGCGCCTGTCGCCTTGTCGGCTCCCGTCAGGAGATCACGGTCCATTTTTGGCGCCCGGAATGGTTGCCGGGAGCCGCGTCGGAACCGCCCGACCGCGCGGCGGACAGAGGTAAGTACGAAGGCCTGGCGGCGCCTCGTGACGTGCTGATACCGGCTGACCCCTTCTACCGCGCGGCAACCGGAAAGGACGGATATCGAACGGCCGGGCAGCGCGCCGGGATCCAGACCGTGCTCGCGGCGCGTCCGGGGAGCACGGTGGTCGCGAATCTGCCGACCCGGGCGGGCAAGAGCCACCTCGCGTTCGTTCCCGCGATCCTCGATCGTCCGCGTGGACGCACGACGATCGTCGTGGTCCCGACGACCGCCCTGGCGTTGGACCAGGAACGACAGTTCCAGGAACTGACGGCGGCGGCGGGAGACCCGGTCGGGGTCTCGAACTTGGCGTTCCACTCGGAACTCGGGGAGGTGGTGAAGGAAACGATCAAGCAGCGACTCCGCGACGGGACGCAGACGATCCTCTTCACCTCGCCCGAGGGGCTGCTCGGGGCGCTACGCCCGGCGGTCCGGGACGCCGCGAGCCAGGGGCGGATCGGCCTCTTCGCCGTCGACGAGGCTCACACCGTCTCCCAGTGGGGCGACAACTTCCGCCCGGAATTCCAGTCCCTGGGCGCGCTACGACGGATGCTGGCTGATGCCAGTCCCGTCCCGATCACCACCCTGCTGATGTCCGGGACGCTGACCGCGACGACCATCGACACTCTCCTGATGCTCTTCCCGCCCGCGACGGGGACTCGGGTCGAGGTTGTCTCCTCGGTCGGGTTGCGGCGCGAGCCGTCCTACTGGAGTCAGCGGTGTGACGGCGAGGAGCAGCGGCAGGACCGGCTGCTCGAGGCGCTCCACTGCCTGCCTCGCCCGGCCATCGTCTACACGACGAGGATCGCCGACGCCGAACGCCTCGCCGCGGTCTGTCAGGAGGCCGGCTACGGGAGGGTTGCCTGCGTGACCGGGCGGACTCCGGCGCGAGAGCGTCGCGAGGTGATCCTCGGGGTCCGCGGCGAAACCAATGGAGACGGCGTCGAGCGGACCGCCTTCGACGTGGTCGTCGCCACCAGTGCGTACGGCCTCGGCGTCGATCAACCCGACGTCCGCTCGGTGGTCCACGCTTGCCTGCCGGAGTCGATCGATCGCTTCTACCAGGAGGTCGGTCGCGGCGGGCGGGACGGCCGGCCGTCGATCTCGCTGATCCTGCACACCGAGGACGACGAGGGGGTTGCCCGGGGTCTGTCCCAGACGGCGGTGATCGGTCGGGAAAAAGCCGAAATGCGTTGGCTCGAGATGTGGAACCAGCGACAGCAGACGGGCGATGGGCGCTTCCGCGTGCCGGTCGACGCGGTTCCGGGATACGTCGATTCGGCCAGCGACCGCAACGAACAGTGGAACCGGCTCACCCTGCTGCTGATGCAGCGGGCCGGAGCGATCCAACTCGACCTCCCGGAGTTACCTGCCGATCAAGAGCCCGACGATGAAGGGTGGGAAAGGGTCTGGTCCGAGCAGGTGATCACGATTCGCGACGGAAGCTTTTCCGAGGAGCCCTTCTGGACGCGCCTCCAAGAGCAGGCGGCGGCCATCCGCCGGCGGGATCGCCGCAGCTTCGAACTGATGCAGGAGGCTGTGGCCGCTGCCCGGCCGATGGACGAGTTGCTCCACGAGGCCTACGTAATCCATCCCGGAGATTCGCTGATGCTGCCCGATCTGGCGGTCCAGATCGGCCGCTCGACCGGCGGCGACCCGGTCACGCGCCGCGACGGCAGCGGCCCGCGGAACGAAGCGATCCCCAGTCCCGCGGCGCTCCGGGACGCCGATCCGGCCCTGTACGGACCGCTGGGCGACCTGATCGGCGACGGTGGGCCGCTGACCGTTCTCCACCCGGCGATCACGTCCGAGAGCCGTGATCGGATCAGGCGTTCGCTGAGGCGGGCGATCGAACTATTGGCGAGCGGTGGGGTGCGGACGATGATCGGCGATCCAGAACAGGACGGCTACGACGCGATCGTCGATGCCTGGCGTCGCGCGCCGTCTCGGTCGGTGTTCGTCGGCAGGTGTCGGGACGTCCGCCGCCTGCCCGCCTGCCCGATGCTCATGCTCGCCGGCGAGGCGACCGGAGCGGACGAACTCGCCTCGTTCTACATCGCCTCGCAGTCGCGCGTGCTGATCGGACCTGAATACCTGGAGGATCCCGATCGGCCCGATCGCACAATCGGGGAAATGAGACGTCCGGTCCTCTCACTCGATCAACTGGTCGGACGGTTGAACTGATGGGCATCATCAACCCACCCGGGGTGCAACCCGCGATGATGCGCGCGATCTATCGCCTCGGCTTCCGCTTCGGGGACAAAGGTGAAAAGGTCGCCGGCTACAAGTCCCTGCTTGTCCCGCCGGACGGCGTGCCGTCGGTGGCCAACCGCGAGTCGACCGTGGACAACAATCTCGTCGAGGCGCGGAAAGTGGGCCTGCTGGTCGAGACCGGGAAGGCGGGCAGGTTGCGGTGTTCGATCGGGCCGCCGCCGGAGGGCGTCGACGCCGAGCGGTACTTCGCCTCCGCGTTGCGCACGCTCCTGTTCGAGGAGCGCAACAACCCAGGCCTCTTTGCCGGTGGCCCACCAGAGGAGGGCGCCGAAGCTGAAGACGCGGGTGCCCTGTCGACCGTCCAGGCCTCCGAGTTCACTCGGATCTTGACCTGGCTGAACATGCGTGCGGAGATGGGACGGGCACTTCGCTGGGGCGGCGATGCTCGCGAACGCGACCTCCAGGTGCTCGGGGAAACCTTGCCCGGCGGCGGTTTCGTCCGCAACGACACTCGCTGGACCGGATTTCGCCCGTGGGCCGTCTACCTCGGCCTCGGACGGCGGACGGGAAGGGGCACGGAGTTGATCGTCGATCCGTCCCGGGCCGTGCTGGAGGAGTTGGCGTCGCATCCCGCCGAGGAGGTGGCGGCCACGGATTTGAAGGCTTGGGTCGCCGATCGGATCCCGGTTCTCGACGGCGGCCTCTATTGGCGTCAGATGCGGGAGTTCCTCAAAGAGCCGGAAGTCGAAGGCTTGTCGGCCGCACTCGAACTCGCGTTTTTGCGAGCGGAGGCGGAGGGAGTGGTCGAGTTCCGGTCCCGTTCGGATTACGGCGGGCCTTCGCTGCGGCTCGACGGTCGCAACGTGACCCACGCTGTGGTGGTGAAGAGCGATGCGTAATTACGCTTGCTGGAAGGCGGAGGAGGTCGCGCAGACGGTCGTCGACGACGCGAACCGCGACGCCCGTGCGGTCTTCAGCGCCGTCCACCTCTCGGCGCGGATCCTGCGAAGGGAGATCCGCAGTCGGACGACCGAAGCCGGCACGCCGGTCACCGAGAGCGAGGTGATGGACGAACTTCTCGGGCAGGACCCCTACACCGAAGGCGACCGGATCCTGCCGATCGTCGGCGAGTCGGGAACCGGCAAGTCCCATCTGATCCGCTGGCTCGACGCCAACATCCCGCAGCGCGACGACCGGCACGTCGTCTACATCGAAAAGCGCGGCACCAGCCTGCGGCAGGTCCTGATCAGGATCCTCGACGGACTCGAGGGGGTCCCGCTGCGCCACGCGGAGCGCTTCGCCGATCTCCGTGCGCGGGTCGAGGGCGCGGCCGCCAACCTCGAGCCGGACAGCGCCCGCCGTCGGCTGCTCTACGAGTTGTCACTCGCGGTCCGGGAGCACGGGACCGAGGGGGCGGGTGGAGATCCGGAGGAACGGCGCGACCTTGCCGAGCGGCTGCCGGACCTGCTCGTCGACCCGGTGTTCAGCGAGAACTTCCTCGGCGACGGCGGGGTGATCGCGACCAACGTCGACTGCGCGCTCACCGGCACCGGCGAGGCGCCGCAGTTCGAGCGCGTCCCCCTGCGGGTCAAAGACATCGAAGGGGCCAGCGGGGTGGCACGCGACGTCGCCAACGACCTCTACACCCGTGAGGTCGAGGAACTCGCGGTCGCGATGCTGAACGAGCAGTTGAACCAGGCCCTCGCCCGACTCGTCGACGTCGAGCGCGACCAGATCTACGAGCTGATGCTCGAGGTGCGCGAGGCGTTGATGACCGAGGGTAAGGTCCTGATCCTCCTGGTCGAGGACTTCGCCCAACTGCGGGGAGTGGAGACCCAGCTCCTCGATGCGATGATCGCCGACCCCGAGAGCCAGGGTGAGCGCGTCCTCTGTCCGATGCGCAGCGCCTTCGCCGTCACCAGCGGTTACTTCGACGGCAAAGAGACCGCGATGACCCGGATCCACACTCGCGGCGGCTATGTGTACAGCCTCGACGCTCCGCTCGACACCGAGGGGATCGGAGTGACGCGGGAGTACGTGCGCGAGTTCGTCGCCACCTATCTGAACGCCGCCCGCGTCGGCCGCGATGGGCTCGAGGCCGCGTTCACGCAGGCGACCGCCGGACGCGACTGGGTGCCGAACGCCTGCGATGGATGCGAGTTCCGGCAGCGATGCCACCCGGCGTTCGGGGTGGCGCGTGGTTACGGCCTCTATCCGTTCAACGAGGCGGCCCTCGATCGCATCGTCGACTCGCGGATGGACCGTTTCGACCCCCGCCACATCCTGCAGATACTGGAGCGGACGCTCACCTCCGAGCGCGAGAAGATCGTGCACGGCGAGTTCCCCGACCGTGAGTGGGCGGAACCTTACGAAGCTCGGGGGGCAGCCGGAGGTCGCGATCTGCCCGTCCTTTCGGCCGCGGTCAGGATCCGCTTTGACGAACTCGATCCCGCGACCTCCGAGCGACGCCAGGTCCTGGTCACCTTCTGGGGTGCCGTGCCCTCTGAGGCCGTCAATCTGGACCGGCGGATCATGGAAGCGTTCGACCTTGAAGATCTGCCCGAGCTGAAGACTCGATCGGGCTCCGCCTTGCCCACCGGGATCGACGAGGAGACGGTGGCGAAGGACCGTAGGGGCACGCCGGGCGAGGTCGACGGTCCGGTCCCGCCGCCTCCTCCTCGACCGAAACCGGAGGATCGGCGAAACGTGCAGCTCGACCGCTGGGCGCAAGGCCAGTTGCTGCAACAGGGACTCGCGAACGAACTGCGCAAAGCCCTGACCGAGGCGGTCAAAGGTGCGGTCGAGTGGCCTGCGTTCGGAGTCGACGACAGGCGGTTTACGGAACAGCTTCTGAAAAACGCCTTCTCGCTGACGAACGCGAAAGGCGAGGGAACCCAGAAAGAGGCGATGGTCACGGTGGAGCCCAACTCCGCCAACGCGCTCTTCTTCCAGGCGTTGCTGGCAGCGCGCGACAGCGGCGATTGGACCTTCGACGGCGGCGCCCGACGCCTGGCAACTCTCTCGGCGCGTGCGGACGAGTGGGCAGACCAGGCGGTCGTGATCGCCGCGGGCCGCGATCAGAGCGCGCCGGTCTTCCAGTTGTTGCTCCTGTCCAACGTGCCGCTTGGCCTGTCCGCGCCGGGGGATCCGCCGGCCCGACTGATCGCGTCGGCCTTCGACCGGGACCCGCGGACCGAGTCGACCGACCAGGTCTGGGCGGACTTTCGGGGGCAGTTGACCAACCCTGCGTCTGGACGGTCGGTCCCGCGAAGCCAACTGATCGATGTCCTGGTCGGCGAGCGAAGCTTGCGTCAGGGGATGTCCGGATCTTCGGCGTCCGCAATCGACTCGGCCCCCCTTCTCGATGCCATCCAGGCCCTGGACGATCGGGGCTGGAGCCTCCCCGACGCCGATGAACTCGCCGACTGCGATTCTGGCGTTCGCTGGTACGCCGACGCGCTGCGTCGCGGATTCGAGAGAGAAATTCCACGTCGTCTCGAATCCCTTGCCGAGCGCCGTAGGAAAGCGCTTGTCCTGCTCGGTGGTGAGCGAAAACCGAGGAGGCTGGCGAAAGCGATCGAGCGGACGCTTGCCCGGGTGGGCGAGATGGGGGTCGGTTCATCGAGCCAGGTCTCGGCGGGAGCCGAACTCGAGCGGCGCTTCTTCGACGCCGACCTTGGCATCGTCGATCGCCTGGCGCCGCTCGAATCGTTGAACGACGTGTCCATGCGCGATCGTCTGGCCTTGATCGCCGATGCGGAGCGCAGCGATTTCGCCGCTGTACACGAGTACCTGGGCTGGGCGGACACGACCCTCGCCGAGGCGAGCGAACGGGCCGACGCCCAACTCTCCGGCCACGGCGAGGGCGATGATCCGATGTCCACCCTGACCGTCCGCCTGGTCGAGACCCTGCGAGAGGTGGGCGAGGCGCTGAAGGGGTTGAGCGGATGAACGCCGGCGAGGTCGAAGGGGGTCTCTTGGATCGGGCCGCCGCGGTCGAGGCCCAGATGTCCCGGATCGACGTGCGGCGACAGGCCGCGTCAGAGGAATCGGCACTGACCGATGCCTTCGAAGTCTTCGAGGAGCAGCGTGATCGTCTGCTGCCTTTGGTCGAGCAGGTGCGCGGGATGCGTGAGCACGACCTCGAGGTCGACACCCCGAACCCGTCGAAAGCGATCCAGGGGGTCGAACGATTGGCCGACGCGATCGAGGCGGACCCGACCGCGGTCCGTGATCGTGGACCGCAGAGAAAACAGCTGGAGTCGATCGTCAACACCCTGCAGACGCAGGTCAGCGCCACGGTCCGCGAGCGGATGCGGGCGGCCAAAGGGGACGCCGGGAACAGTCTCGTCAAACTGCTGGGCCTGGTCGGGCTCGACGAGCCCGCCGAGCGCCTCGATGCCGCGCTCGGGACCCTCGACGAGTTCGCCGGCAACGCTCCCAGGTCGGCAGCGGATTGGCAGCGGGTGGACGACGCTGCCGAGGCGATTGCCAACGCCGTCCCGGAGAGCGGCGGGCCCTTGCTCGAGTTCATGCGGTCGGTGCTCGGAGGCGGCGTGACCCTCGAGGACCTTGACCCGGATCTCCTCGCCGAGCTGAAGCAGCGCGGCGCGGCGAAAAACCTCGCGATCCGCATCAACGACCGATGATCGATCCGACCGCCGAGGCGCTGAGCGCGCTGGAGCGCGCCGAGGCCGAACTCCTCTCCTGGGGCCTCGTCGACGGCTCCTTCGACGAGGAGGAATTGCTCGGCCTCATCAGCGACGAGTTGGGGCGGCTGGACTCGGGGGATTCGCCCGACTTCGTCCTCGACGACATGCTCAAGCGCCGGCTGGTCGTCCGGGTCCCTGGCGATTCGGAGCGATACCGGACTCGAATCGCCGAGTCGGTGCGGCTCCTCGCGCGGCTGCGCCAGTTGTTCACCAAGCATCGCGGCCACGGCTGGAGGCGGGCGCCGCGCCTGGTCGCCGACTTCCGCTTCGACCTCCAGCCGCGGCGTTTCCCCGCGCGAGACGTTCCGGTAGAGGCTGCGCTCGCCGCGATCTCCACCGGGGTACCGCACCTGCCCGTGCCGACCCGACAGGCGATGGAGGCGCTCCTCGCCGCGTCCGGCGCGGGTTTCAAGCTCGCCTCGTTCCAGGTTGCCGCCGCGCGTTCGGTCCTCGCCGGGATCGAGTCCGGGCGCGCCGGCGCCACCATGGTCAGCGCCGGGACCGGGAGCGGCAAGACGCTCGCCTTCTACCTGCCGGTGCTGGCCGACATCGCCGGCCGCCCTCCCGGAGGACCGCAGGCGATCGCCATCTATCCGCGCACCGAGTTGCTGAAGGATCAGTTCTCGCAGACCTATCTGGAGGCCCGCCACCTCGATGGCGCCACCGTCTCCGGCGCGAAGATCCGCATCGGGGCGTTCTACGGCGGGACGCCCCACACCGCCAAGGACTCCGACAAACGGATGGCGCAGATCGGCTGGACGCGCCACGGCGAAGGCTTCGCCTGTCCTTTCCTGCGTTGTCCGACTCCAGGCTGCGAAGGCCCGTTGATCTGGCGGGACGCCGAGCGGCAGGCGGGGGTCGAAGGCCTCAGGTGCGCGAGTCCTGGATGCGGCGCCTCGGTCGGCAGCGATGAGGTCATGCTCACCCGGGAGCGGATGCGAGATCAACCTCCCGAGGTGGTCTTCACCACGACGGAGATGCTGAACCGCAACATGAGCAGTTGGGAGTTCGCCGACCTGATCGGAATCGGCCGACGGCGGCCACGGGTCTGCCTGATCGACGAGGCCCACACCTATAGCGGGGCGTCGGGGGCGCAGACGGCGCTGCTCCTGCGGCGCTGGCACGCGGCGATGGGCGGAACGGTCCACTTCGTCGGACTTTCGGCCACGCTGGCCGAGGGGGCGGATTTCTTCTCCAGACTGACCGGGGTCGCCGCGTCGGAGGTCGAACTGGTCGAGCCACATTCCTTCAGCGAAGAGGGCATGGAGTACCACCTGATTCTCCGCGGGGATCCCGGTTCGGGAACGCAACTGCTCTCGACCACGATCCAGACCGCGATGCTCGTCCGGCGCGTTCTCGATCTGCCCGACGGCCGTCCGTCCGAGGGCCTCTACGGGAGCAAGGCGTTCGTCTTCACCGACGACCTCGACGTCACCAATCGCCTCTTCCACGCGGTCCGCGACGCAGAGGCGCTCGCCGAATACGGACGGCGCCGGCGGCGCGGCGCGACCCCGCTGGCCGCCTTGCGCGCCACCACCGAAGACGACCTCCAGGCGCGGCGCGAAGACGGGCAGTCATGGGATCTCGCCGCGGAGATCGGCCACGATCTTTCCGGGCAGTCGCTGCTCGACGTGACCCGGGTTTCCTCTCAGGACTCCGGCGTCGACGGCGGCTCGGACCTGATCGTCGCGACCTCGTCCTTGGAGGTCGGCTTCAACGATCCCGCGGTGGGGGCAGTGATCCAGCACAAGGCGCCGCGCGACGAGGCCGCCTTCATCCAGCGCCGCGGTCGTGCCGGGCGGACCCGGCAGATGCGGCCTCTCACGGTGGTGTCGCTGAGCGATTTCGGCCGCGACCGGATGGCCTACGACGCCTACGACCTGCTGTTCGACCCGGCCTTGCGACCGCCGCCTCTGCCGATCTCCAATCGGGCCGTGCTGAAGATGCAGGCCACGTATTCGTGGCTCGACTGGATGGCCCGCCGTCTCGGCGGGGGTCATCGTCACAGCTCCGTCTGGCAGGCCCTCAGCGGACCCGGCGGCGGCGATCAGCAGGCCCGACTGCGTGCCGAGATCGGCGATCTGATCCAGCTGACGCTGGAGGAATCGTCGGTGCTCGCGGAATTCGCCGCGCACCTGCGGCGCGCGCTGAGCATCGGCTCCGACACCGTCGACGACATCCTCTGGGAGCCGCCTCGGGCGCTGGTCACTGCCGTCATGCCGACCGCCCTGCGTCGGCTACGTTCGGACTGGTACCTCGCCGCGCAGGGGTCGCATGCCGATTTCCGCGCGCCCTATTCGCCACTGCCCGACTTCGTCGCCGGCAATCTGTTCAGCGAACTAAGCCTCCCCGAGGTCCGCCTCACCACGCCGCCCCAGCACCAGGGCGCCGAGGAGGACGAGCACGCGGTGCCGATCCTCCAGGCCCTGCGAACCTTCGCCCCCGGCAACGTGAGCCTGCGCTTCGCGGTCGAGCGTCGCGGTGCCCGATCCTGGGTGGTCCCCCCGGTCGACGATGGCCTCGTCGAGATCGATGAGTTCGTGCCGACCGCCGATCCGGTCGGCCGTTTCGCCTACCGGGAAGACGGAAAAATCGTCGAGGTCGACTGCTTCCGTCCTTGGTCGATGCGCTCGGTGTCGATCCCGCCCGAAGTGACCGACTCCTCGAGCGGCCGGCTCGATTGGCGAACTCAGATAGCGGACGGCTCCGCGCCGCTGCGCGTCGACGTGCCGGCGACCTCCCCCTGGCGCGCCCTCTTCGAGGAGTTCGAGTTCCACACCCATAACCGCCGAAGCCCCGCCACCGTGAGGAGGTTCGCCGTCGGTGGCGGCTTCGAGACGCGGACCGAGAGCGGGGAGGAGGGGACGGGCGATTACCGCTTTGTCCGGGACCGCGCCACGGCCGCCCTGGGGTTCGAGTTGGACGTCGATGGCATCGCCATCCGGCCTCGCCTCGCCGGGAAATTGGCGCCCACGGACGCCGGCGAACTACGGGCCTTCCGGCCGGCCCTCTTCTCCGAGCGGGTCGCGACCGATTCGCGTCTCGACGGGTTCGCCAACGGCTTCCAGCGGGCCCAGCTCGAGCAGATCTACCTCAGCGCGCTGATCGAGCGGGCGGCGGAGGATGACGTCGACCTCGAGACGGCCTGGACATCGTTGCGCGCCGAGGATGGCTCCGCCGCGCTCACCGCGGTCGCCGCCCAGACCTTCGCCACCGGTATCCCCGCCAGCGACTCTCAGGACGACAGCGAAGAGCGGCGGGGGGTCGACCGGCTCACCCGGCTCGTCCGCGAGCCGCAGGTGATCGAGGCGCTCCACGCCCTCGCCCCGGTGCTCTGGGAGGACCCCGACGACGACTGGGAGCGGTGGGCGCGAAGTCGATTCCGGTCGAGTCTGGGGAGTGGTCTGGCGGACGCCTGCGCCGCTCTGTGCCCGGAATTCTCGGAGGGCGAGATCGTGGTCGATCTCGACCCCGGCGTCCAGTCGGGTGACGACGAGGCCGACGCGATCTGGCTCAGCGAGCGGATGGTCGGCGGAGGCGGGGTGATCGAAGAGCTACAGCGCCGGATCTGGGCCGATCCGCGCCGCTTCTTGCGTCTCGTCGACCGGGCCCTGGCCCCGGGGGACTTCGAGGCGGTCGACGCCGAGATGCCCCGCGTCCTCGACCTTTTGGGGGTCCCCGGGCCGCTGCGCGACGCCGTCGACGAGTTGCGCGGCGCGGAGTCTCACCGCGCACGCCGGAGCGCCCTCGAACGGGTGATAGGCGTGCTCGGCCGCGAGGGGGTCGACACCCGTCATGCCGTTGTCGCCGCACTCAACTCGCGCATCCTGCGGCCCGGGACGTCGATCGCCACCGACCGGGCGTTGCGCGACCTGAGCCAGGATTGGTCGAGCCTCGAGCAGCGCCTCGGCCTCGAGATCGAAACCCGCATCTTCGCCTACGTCTGTCGCCGCCGCCCCGATCTGGAGCAGGCGATCCCGGAAGCACTCGGAGCCGGCTCCGAGTGGACCTACGGCCAGATCCTCGGTGTCCTCTGGCCACACGGGTGGCGCGTCCGGGCGAATGCCCTGTCCTTCTACAACGAGTTCGGGGCCGTGGCACCCAGCGACGCCGCACGCCTGCGCCGCCTCGTTCCTCCGGGGGTCGCGACGGTCGACATCGGTGGCGACTGGTGGGAGCGCGCGGTCGAGGTACTGACCCGCGACGGCCTCTGCGAGCTCCGCGGTGAGGTCGAGCGGCCCGCGGAGATGGCGGCGGCGATCGCCCTCTTCGGCCAACGGGCGATCGACACCGGCGGACTCCTCCTGCACGGATTCCTGGAGCGGACCGATCGACGCGACGGGTCCCTGTTCGCGTCGATCGCCCTCGAGGTCCCCTCGTCATGACCGATCGCACGGCTCGCACGATCTACAAGCGCTACGACCGCGCCAGGGAGGAGGTGCACCGGCTGCTCGCCGGCATCTTCGCCGGGGAGGTACTTGCCCCGTCGCGCGAGGTCTGGCTGATCTCCCCCTGGATCCGGAATATCACCGTCCTCGACAACCGTGCCGGCGATTTCGCCACCCTGCAGCCGGCCTGGGGGCGACGCGAGATCCGCTTGTTCGACTGTCTGCGGGAGTTGCTCGAGCAAGGCACGACCGTCCGGGTGAAGACGACCTCCGATCAGGTCAGCGTCGATCTGCTCGACTCTTTGCGGCGGCGGGCTGAGGAGGCCGGCCTGGCGGATCATCTCGAGACCAAGCAGGGCAACCTCCTCCACACCAAGGGCCTGCTGACCAGCCGCTGCCTGTTGAGGGGTTCGATGAACTTCACCTTTCGCGGCGTCGAGTTGAACGAGGAGGCCGTGACCTATGACACCGACCCGACCGAGATCGCCGAGATGAGGATCTCGGTCGCCGACCAGTGGTGAGCGAACGGACCCCCGCGACGGCTGCGTTGCTGGACGTCTTCTTCGGCGAGGGCGCCGACCCACCCGCGTCTCTGGCGCCCTGGATCGAGCGTCTCGAAGCCGGAGTTCCAACGGTCCTGCCACGCTCGGAGGACGACGGAGCGGTCCTCTACGGGATCGCCCCCGACGCTGCCGAGTCGCGCGGCCTGGCCGAAGAATTGGTCGCCGCCATCGGGCCGACCTGGACCGATTTCGACGGCTCTTCCACGCCCCTCGATCCCGAGAACGCGGTCGAGCGGGGGCTGATCGAGTGGACGCGCGAGGTGGATGCTGGACCGGTCTTGGTCCTCCGTCTCGCGAAGGTGGACCGACCCGCCGTCTGGGACTCGATGGAGCGGATGCGTCGACTCTGGGAATCGCGCCCTCGACGCGATCACGACGATCTGCTGGCGGTGGCGCTGCCAGACCTGCTGCGCGACACCGAACTGGCGCTCCGGGCCCCTGACCTCGACGAGGCCGAGCGTTTGATCGCGGCACTCACCGCAAGGGGGGAGTTGTCGAGCCAGAATCTTCTCTTCCTGCGCCTGCGCCTCGAAGGGGCTGCCGAGCGCTGGTACGAGATCCTCGGCCACCCGCGACTCGAAGACGTGCTTAATGCCCGTCGGCCGTCGGCGGTCACCGCGATGCTGTTCGAGGCCGCCGCGACCATCCTCGAGGCACCGCGCGCGGCGACCGATCCGGAGGAAGCCCTGGATCGATACCGGCGGCGAGTCGTTCCGCTCTTCGCCCCTCTGCTGCGTTCCTCCCCTGACCTGACCTCGCCGGAGGCGCTCGAGATCAGGCTCCTCGCGATCGTCGACGGCGGCGGGACAAGGGAGTCCATCGATGCGATTCTCGCCGCCGCCGACCCTACCGATCGACCTTGGTTCGATTCGCTGGCGGCGCTGACGACGCCGCCGCCGGCGTCCCCTGCGCACACGCCTTCCTCCTCCGGCGAGCCTGATGATCCGACCGCCGCGGCGAGGGCGGCGCTCTACGCCGGCGACTTCAGGGAAGTTCTGGCCCTCCTGGACGGGACGGCAAGCGCCGAGGCGATCGACCTGATGGCGCGCGCCGCGGCCGGAGTGGGAAGCCTCGACGCCGCCCGCGTGGTCGCCACGGCGCATGCCCGACTCTCGGCCGCTGAAGTAACGGCTCTCGAGACCGTGCCTGGACTGGCCGCCACCCTGGACGAGGTGCTCGCCCGCGGTCGTGGTAGCGAGGATGTGAGCACGTGGGTGGCCTGGTTCGAGCGTCTCGGCGGGGAGGAGGAGTTCGATGCCGCCCTCGATGTCGCCGAGCGGGGGGCGCTCGAATGGCCCGCGGGGGAGCCTGCCGATGCCGCCGCCGCGGACGCGCTCGCGCGGGCGGTGGTCGACGCCCCGGTCCGGGTTTCGACGACGGTCGAGCGGGCGATGCCGTTCCTGCTCCGCTATCTCGATCGCCGTTCCTCCCAGGATGATCTCGCGATACCCGTCTACCTGGCGGTCCTCGAGCGGATCGCCTACGGATCCTCGCGGACCGGTGCGATGAGGGAGACGGTCATCTCGGTGTTGCCCGAGTTGCTGGCGGGCATCCCCCAGGCCGGTGCCTACGACGAATTGGTGGCGTTGCTGGAGTTCATCTGGGCGGACCTCCGCTCGGCGGCCGTCCTCGGCTGGCTGGCCGATGCCCTGGCGCTGCTCCTTTACTTCCCCTGTCCGCGGCCGGAGGCCCGGTTGCGCCTTCTGCGAAAGGCGATCGCTGACGCGGCGACCCTGCCCGAAGTCGACTTCGTCGTTCGCAACCTGCTCCGCGAACTCGCAGGGAATCCGATCCTCGACGGAGCGCTTGACGACGAAGTCGCGTCGATGTTGCCGGAGTCGGAGGTCGCTGTCGAGGAGGACTTCGATCCGGGATCGCTGACGGTCGGGATCTACAGCCTCAGCCCGGCTTCCTCTCAGCGGGCTAGGGAGACCCTGGGAAAGCTCTATCCGAGCCTCACGATCGAACTGAACGCGGAGTTGGACGGTTCGGCAAAGATGCGCGGCCTCGCCGAACGCGCCGATGTGATGGCGGTCGTCATCGCCAGCGCCAAGCACGCCGCGACCGACGCGATCCGTGCCGCCTGTCCTCCGCGGAATCTCCTGGAGGTCGGGACCGCCGGTAGCACCGGCTTGATCCAGGCCATTCGAGGGAGATTGGAAGACCTGGCTGTCGACTAGTGGGGGTCCGGCGCCTGCTCGGGGCTCGAGGGGCCGGCGAAGTGGCCGACCTTCGACCGGGCCAGGTCGCGGCGGACGAGCCGTCGCAGGAAGTAGTTGCAGGAGATGACGTGGATGCGCGACTGCGTCGCCGAGTAGAGCCGGCGCGACATCCCGCCGAGCCGCGGGTAGTAGTTCGCCACCTCGACCGCGACGCTCAGCCGCACCTTGCCGCGCTCCGGTTCGTCGTGCCGACGGATGTCGATCTCCAGGTAGCCGTCGCCGTCGAGGCCCCGCTTCGACACCAGCAGCCCTTTCTCGATCCGCCACCGCACGATCCCCCGGCAGGCGTCCATCTCGTATTCGGGCGCCTTGAAGGTGAGCAGCCGCAGCTGCGGGATCAGGAGGACGACCGAGCGCTCGGTCGGGGTGTAGGAGACGTGCATCAGCCCCAAGGTGAATCGCTGCAACGTCGTCCAGTAGGTGCGCGCGACCCGCTCCAGGTGTTCGGGATCCCAGAGACCCTCGATCGCCTCGGCGGGGAGGACGATGTCGCCGGCCTGCCGCGAGGTGACCGCCCCGGTCTCCGCGTCGACGGAGGTCTCGTCGCGCAGCTTCCCGACTTCGGCCCCCGGGATAACCGGCGCGCGACGACGCCAGAGCCTCATCGTCCTACCCTCGAGGAATGGCAAGGGTGACGGTGATCTACGACGCGGACTGCGGGTTCTGCAAGTTCAGCCTGGCGCTGCTGCTCAGTTGGGACCGCCCGCGGAAGGGACGGGGCCGGCGCGAACCCGCCGCCGGGGCGCTCCGTCCCCTGCCGCTCGGGACCGCCGAGGCGGATCGCCTGCTCGCCGATCTCACGGTCGAGCAGCGCAACTCGTCCTGGCACCTGGTCGACGAAACCGGCCGCCGTAACTCGGCGGGCGCGGCGCTCGCCCCGGCACTCGCGCTCCTGCCCGGCGGCCGGTTCCCGGCGTCGGTGCTCGGCAGGCGCAACGGCTGGCCCGGCGAGCGCTGGCTCGACATCCGCCGGCTCTCGGTGCTCGAACCGATCATGACGGCACGTATGCGGATCTGCAGGCAGAAGCGGTTCGACGCGATCGA
>DAIQOT010000042.1:17163-21277 GCA_036787695.1 Solirubrobacterales bacterium
GGCGGCGGTGGTGGGACGCATGCCGCACCTGACCGAACGCGGCTACCGCTGGGTGGTCGACCACCGTGGACTCCTGGGACGCTTCGTCCCGGCGCGGGCGCGCCGCTGGGCGGACCGGGTGATCGCGGCGCATGTCGGGCGAGGCGCCTAGCGAGGCGCTTCGCAGATCGTCTTCGCGCCCGACCACAGCACCCACTGGCCGAGCTTCGCGCCCGGCCGCTTCGGGGCGCGGATTTCGAGACGCGTATAGGCGGGTTTGCCGGCGCACTTGCCGAGGATGTTGGCGCGCAGCTCGACCCGGCCGAGCTTGCGGTAGTAGCCGCCACTGGGCCGGAAGATCGGGTTGCGCCCGTAGCCGATCGCCATCGGCCCGCCCCAGCTGCGCCAGTGGATTTCGGAGACTTCACCGCTCGGGTCGCCGCCGTTGAAGATCACTTCCGGTTCCGGATGCCCGAAGCCCGCGCCGTACGGCTCGGAGAATTGCTTCGACCCGAGGACCGGCACCTGGCTCGACGTTTTTCCGCCCCCGGCCGCCAGCGCCGGCGCCGCCACGGCGGCCGCGGCGACGACGATCAGGATCAGCGTCGCGAGGCGTCGGGCCGCTCGGGATGTTCGTCTCCGCTTCACGTCCCCGACCCTTTACCCGCGAACAGCCCCCGCAAGCGCTCGCCAATCGACCGCCGCGGCCCGCGCTCGGCCTCGAGCCACTCGTCCCTGGTCGGCAACTTCCCCGCGGCCCGCGCCCTCTGCACGCACTCCATGTGAGCGTGCCGCCGCTTCGCCTTGTCGTCCTCCGGCGCGATCAGCGCGTGCTGCGACATCGAAGCCAGCCGCTTCCCGCAAAACGGACACGTATACGTGGCGGGCTTCAAGTTCTGCGCCCCCCGCATCGACCACCACCTCGCCCGCTCCGCCATCCCCACAGTTTGGCCACACACCGCTGTTGATGGGCCGAAAACCTCCCTATATCTCCGGTTTTCGGCCCATCAACAGCGGGGGCCGGCGGAAGGGTGACGGGACGGTTACGAGGTGGCGCCGCGGCCGCGGCTCAGGGCGACGAGGGCGGCGCCGGAGCTCTTGGCCTCGACCAGGCCGCGGAGGGTGTGGCGGGCGAAGACCTCGTCGAGTTCCTCGCGGGTCAGGGTCTCGCGGACGAGGGCGGTCTCGGCGAGGTCGTCGAGGCAGGCGCGGTTCGCGGTGAGGAGGGCGCGGGCGCGGCGGAAGGCCTCGCGGGCGAGGGTCATCGCGGCGAGGTCGACGTCGCGGCGGGTCGCGTCGGAGACCGCGTAGTCGCCGGTCGGCATCGCGATCGGCGGCGGCCCGTCGTGGTCGACCGCGACGCCCATGCCGAATTCGCCGACCATCTGCTTGCAGACCATGTGCACCCGGGAGAGGTCGTCGACGGCGCCGGAGAACGACTCGCCGAAGACCTCTTCCTCGGCGGCACGCCCGCCGAGCAGCGTCACGACCTCGTCGATCAGTTCGTCGCGGCTCTTCAGGTAGCTGTCTTCCTGCGGCGAGTGGCCGACGAAGCCGAGCGCCGGGCCGCGCGGGACGATCGAGAGGATCTCCGGCGGGTCGAGCCCGAGCAGTTTGCGGCAGAGCGCGTGGCCGGCCTCGTGGTAGGCGACGATGCGGCGCTCCTTGAGGCTGAGCCGGCGCGCCTGCTGCGAGCCGACCGACTGGCGCAGCAGCGCCTCGTCGACTTCCTCGCGATGGATCGCGTCCTTGCCCGCCCGCCCGGCGATGATCGCCGCCTCGTTCAAGGCGTTCGAGAGCTGGGCGCCGGTCATCCCGGTCGTCTTGCGGGCGACGTCGGTGAGGTCGAGGTCATCGGCGAGCGGCTTGCCGTCGGCGTGGACGCGGAGGATCGCCTCGCGGCCGTCGCGGTCGGGCGGCGCGACCAGCACGCGGCGGTCGAAGCGGCCCGGACGCAGCAGCGCCTTGTCGAGCTTGTCGACGTTGTTGGAGGCGGCGATCACGATCACCGTCCCCTGCTCCTTCTCGAAGCCGTCGAGCTCGACCAGCAGCTGGTTCAGCGCCTGCTCGCGCTCGGAGGTGCCGCCGTCGCCACCGCCGCCGGAGCGATGGCCGCCGACCGCGTCGATCTCATCGATGAAGATCACCGCGCGGCCCGACTTGCGCGCCTCTTTGAAGAGCCGGCGGATGCGGGCGGCGCCGCGGCCGACGAACATCTCGACGAAGCTCGAGCCGGACGCGGCGAAGAAGTCACAGTTGGCCTGGGCGGCGACGGCGCGGGCGAGCATCGTCTTGCCGGTCCCGGGAGGACCGTAGAGGAGGACGCCACGCGGCGGCGCCGCGCCGAGCGACTTGAAGCGGTCGGGTTCGCGCAGCCACTCGGCGACGTCGAGCAGCTCGTCCTTGGCGGCGTCGACGCCCTGGACCTCGTCCCAGGTGACCGGCCGGCCCTTGCTCGCCTTGATCGTCTCCGGCTTGGTCGAGCCGACCGTCATCCGCAGCATGCGCATGAAGACGAGCAACAGCACCGCCATGAAGAAAACGCCGAAGACGGGGTACCAGTTGAAGAACCATTCTTGGACAGATTCCACGTACCGAATTGTGGAAAGGGAACGTCCAGGTCACAACGGATATGCGTCCAGATTGGACCTTTTGGCTAAAGGTTCGGCACCGTGAAAGAACTGACGGCGCGGTGCGTTCGCAGAAACCCGCGCTATCCGCGGGAAAGTGCGAACGCGCCGGAGGTGGTCAGCCGCGGACGACTTGGGAGCCGCCGACGATCGTCTCTTCGCCGGAGTCGCCGAAGACGATCCACGCCTTGTTGCCGCCGTCGTAGTCGGGGGCCCAGAGCTTCAGCGTCGCGGGACGGTCCCAGACCGTGACCTCTTCCTCGCCGGTCGCGTCGATCCCGCGCCAGATCCGCACGAAGGGGTTGTCGGCCCACTGCTCGCCGACCGTCGTCGGCTCCTTGTGGCCGGGGTGGACGCGGGTCTCCGGCGGCAGCTCCATCAGCCGCATGACCGAGCCCTTGAGCGCCTCGAAGCCCGCCGCGCCGGGCGAGGCGGTGCCGCCGACCGTGCCCTTGAAGAGGACGTCGGCGGTGAAGACGTCGGTGCCGTCGATCAGGAAGGCGAGGTGCCCGGGCGCGTGTCCGGGGGTGTAGATCGCCTCGACCTCGATCCCGTTGGCGTCGAGCTTGTCGCCGTCGGCCATCAGGAACTCGACCTCATCGTCGAACTCCGCCGCCGTCTCCGCGTGCGCCACCAGCGGCGGGTTGCCAGCCCGCGCCCGCGCCTCGGTGACTCCGGCGACGTGGTCGACGTGCGGGTGGGTGACCAGGTAATGGGTGATCGTGATGCCTTCGCGCTCGGCGATGTCGATCAGCGGATCGACGTCTTCGTTGCCGTCGATCAGGACGCCGGTGCCGCGCTCCACGTCAGCCACTAAATAAGCATTCGAAAGCCACTGCGGGTTCTCGGTCCTCTCGACGATCAACTTGCTCCTCCTTCGCTGGTCACGGTCTCCCCGGAACTTACTCGGCCGCTGCCGTCGAGGAGGACGCCGGCGACCAGCTCGGGGTCGTCCCACATCGGCGTGTGGCCGACGTCGGGCATGACGAGGAAGCGGGCGCCCGCCGGCCGGCGCTCGGTCTTCGGCGGCCCGACCAGCTTGTCGCGCTCGGCCCAGGCGATCGTCACCGGCACCTCGCTCGCCGGCGGGTAACCCGCCGGATCGAAGACGTGCTCCCGCATCGCCTTGTTGGCGCCCTCGTAGCCGTCGGCGTCGATCCAGTCGACGACGAGCTTGCGCCCGGCCGCGGCGGGGACGCGATCGGGGTGGGCGGAGAAGGTGGTGAGGGCGCGCCGCCGCAGCGGCGGGATCCGCAGGCCGATGCCGACCAGCGGGCGCAGGCGCCGCGCCCACTCGCGGGTGCGGCTCTTGCTCGGGCCGATCGGGCCGCGCCAGAGGCCGGCGGGGGAGAGGCAGGTGACCGAGCGCGCCGCGCCGATTCGCCCGAGTTCGAGCCCGACCCAGGCGCCGAGGCTGTTGCCGGCGACGTGCGGGCGCGGCGTCCCGAGGGCGTCGAGCTGGTCGCGGAGCGCTTCGGCGAGGGCGAGCGCCGTCGGCTCGATCC